>JBEKAT010000017.1:0-24361 GCA_050015775.1 Sedimentisphaerales bacterium
CCTGCCTGGATGGGCAAAAATGGGAGATGGGAAGCGAACCATGCCTTGCTTGTAAAGAGCTACAAGGACGCGATGGGTTACTACGGCAAGCTCAAAAAACAGGGGCAGTTGAAAGACGTTACAATGTCGGAATTTGCGGACATTTTCCGAAGCAGAAAAAAACATACAGAGCCGGAATGCACTCTGTGGCGGGATATACTCTACGGCTCAAACAGGCAGCAGTTCTGGTACGCCGACCCATATATGCGCACTGCCCTGGATATGAACCAGGGAGGGGCGATTATCGACCTGCGGCCTTACGTTGCCAAACTTGTCCGGCCATGCGGGGTTGGGACTAAATGCCTGCAGAACGCTTCGTATCCTTTCCTTGTTCAGTCGTATTACAGGGCCGGATACTTCACTCACTACGCCGGCGAGGGCTCAATAAAAAGCTGCAAATTAAGTTATTACGGCGAGTCGGTGGACCTTTGCACTTGCAGGACGTGGGCTTCGTATGACAGGCAGGACGGCAGGGTAGTCATAACGCTGGACCCTGTTGAGATTGAGTTCAACGGTCTGACTATCGCTGTGCAATCGATATTCAGATTTAAGGAAGGCACCGGCGAGATAGAGATTACCCGGCGTATCGTCGATACGAGCGACCCTGAAGCACAGGTTACTGTTGATGAATATATTACGGGATGCTATGGCACGACGGAATATCCTGAGGACCTCACTGGTGTAGTTTTGACGTGCATCGGGGCGGATGATAAACAGTCGATTGAATATCAATATAAATGCAGGGAGAAAACCGTGCAGTGTGCGACGAGGGTTGAAGCGATAGTGCCCCACGTTGACACACGGCTATCGATGAATGTGCAGGCCGACCACGCCGCTGGATATATTCGCGAGGGGTTTGCATTTTCGCCGATGTACACGCTTGGCATAAAGAAAACGCTTAAGGCGAGAGAGGAATTGCGAACATGGCTCAAGGTAGAAAAGGCAAGTTAAACTACAGGTGTCCGCTGTGCTTTAGGCGGGACATTGATATGGATATGCTTTTCGACAGCGAAAAGAATGAGTATTACTGCATTCGCTGTTCCTTTACGGGCACGGAAACTCAGGTGCAGGTCCTTAACGCTGAAACTAAGCGTCGTTACGCGGATCGCAGGGTTCGCATAACCGATTTCGGTCCCCGAACGGAGACGCCAGCTGCCGGCATACCGAAACGGGTCCCTACCCCGATAGAAGTAAGCAAAACTTCCGCAAAATCGCCCACCAAGAAAACGAACGTGGAGAGCAGATAAAACTAAATTACTCAATCCTGATGGCAGTAAAAGAGAAGGGCTCGGCGTAAAATGCCAGCCCTTTTTCATTTTCAATGGTAACTTCCTGCGGTTGGCACACCTGATGTTTGAGGCCAATCATTTCCGCGGAGACCTTGCCGGCTTTTTCATCTAAATTGATAGTTACTTTCCGGCGCAGGGGATTTTTGTTGATAATCAGCAATATCCTGTGTCCCGCCTTATCACCTGCGGCCACTATGGGCAGGTCTGGATTAGAGCTTTCAGACGCGATAACGGTTTTACCCCTGACGGGAGAAAACATTCGGAACATATCCAGTGTCAGAGTCGGCGCAAAAGGCGGCTCCTGAGTAATAATGCTGGGGAAGAAATCCTGCTCAGACCAGACATCGCGGGAGGATTGCCACAGCAGAGGCCACAGGCAGGTGAGCCGGACGTCGTCCCTGAGATATTCCATAAGAATCTCTGCCTGGATGACGGCGATGAGCGACTGATTGAAGGTCTGGCTCCCGTTACTGGGTCCGATGTTCCATTCGAGCGCGACAAGGCCCATATTCGGCTCTCCGGCCCTGGCGCAGGCCTCCTTTATCAAACGGATATCCTCCGCGTATGGGCGGTCCCATTCCTCCTTTTTCCATTTGTCGCCGGTTTGCAGCGGGGTATTTTTGAGCCAGTAATCAAAGGACCCCTTGCCTGACGCCCAGTACCAGTGCACGTCAATAAAATCCACGACGCCTCGCGTTTTAGCGACAAATTTCTCCAGCCAGTCCCAGTAATTGTAACTGGTCGAGCTTGTGGGGTTGGCGATTAGCTTGATATTCGGAAACTCGGCTTTAAGGGCGGCGCCATAAGCGCATACCTCGTCGGCATATTCCATATCTTTGAACGTATAAGACGCTCCGCCGTTCCAGGGCTCGGTGTCGAGGTACCAGTAGGTTACTTTGTAGTTCTTTTTTTTGCAGTACCGCAGCCAGCGAAGCGCCTCGTCAAGGCCTTCTTTGCGCCGGTTATGTTTGACCCCGGAAGTCAGATTCAGGCCGACAATGGGCTCGGCTTTGAGGGCCTGACAGGCCTGCATAAATTCGTCAAAGTCCATAAAGTTTTTATTTGTGCTCCACTTGTCCGGCGGCACCCAGGTGGACTGGAACCTTCCCCGTCCGGGGCTTGTGCCGTGTTTCTCGTTGGGGTCCCAGAGGTCTTCGTAGCCGTTGACGCCGGGGTGTTCCCAGTGGAAAAACTCCGTCTCCATACCGCCAGGATAGCGGAGCGAACTAACGCCGGCGGTTTTCAGTTTTTCGAGGATGTTGTATTTTTTCCAGATTTCGTCGGTGGCATTGAAATAACTCACGTCCATACCGAGGAAGCCATTTTCAATGGAATGCAGTTTCTGGCCCTCGTGAATTGTTACCGTAACGCTGCGCTCGGGCGTTGAATAAAACTTGTTGAGCTGCTCTTTGGAGGTGGGTTCAAATTTTTCGCCCTCGGCAAAAACAAAAGAACCTGTTGCCATGAGGACGATGCTCAACATGATATTGACATATTTTTGCATGATACGATTCTCCTAAAAATGCGGCTAACCTGCGGCGCTAATAGCTCCTCTTCTTTCTTCAAGTATGCGGCGGGTTTCGGCTGCACGTTCGGCTGTGATTGGATAAAACCTTATGGCCAAAATGGCGAATACCGCGGTAATCGCCGGCGCACCGGCGAGGAAAAGCCGCATTATTGTGAATGTTTCGGGGGTCTGGTTTCCACCAAGCTCACTATGATAGCCCGAAAGCCACAGGGTCAAACCGGAGAAGACAGCCGAGAGTGACCAGGCAGTTTTTTCGAGGAAAGAAAAAGCTGCGCCGAACATACCTTCCCTGCGTTTACCATATTTAAGTTCATCATCATCACAGATATCCGCCATCATCGAAGCAAGCATAATTTTAACCGCCACCCACATCGGCCCGCATAAAATCGGGTCAATCAGGATAACAGGGTCGATTGCGATTTTGCCTATGTAGTAAAGATGATGTCCCGGCGTGAAGATAAACCATTTCATAATTCCGCCGAAGACCATCAGGCCGTAAACAAAATACAGCGAACCTCTTTTTCCGAACAGGTTGGCAAGCCAGGCGATGACCGGAATGGAGGCAATTCCAACAACGGCGTAACCGGAAGAAAGCAACCCCTTCCAGATGCTGCCAATCGTAATGTCGCCGTTTGCCATATAGTAGGTCATTACAATGTGGTCCATATTCATTGCCAGAACGCCGGACAGGACGTTGAGAATAACAATTAAAAACAGAATCATAAACGGCTTGCTGCTGAAGGCCTCTTTGCAGGTTTGAAAGAGTTTGACTTCTCCCTGATGCTTGGTTTTTTTCGCAAAGCGTTCGCGTACGAGCAATCCGGGCATCATGCCAATACCAGTCATTATCACAAGCCCGACTATCCAGGTTACCATCCGAATGCCGTTGAGTTCTACCTTCTGGGAAGCAAAGAACACCCAACTGAATACGGCAGCCAATGGAATCATCCATTCATAAAGAAATTCGGCTACTTTGTGAAAAAACGCATTGAAGGCCATCACATTGTTGCGTTCGTTGTAATCGGGCGTCATCTCATACGTCAGGGCGTTGTAAGGGACAGAGAACATAGTATAGCCGGTGAAGAAAATAAACTGCATAACGATGAAACAGGCCAATTTGGCGGTTTGGCTCCAGCTTTCAGGGGTCATCCACATCAGTCCGAAAACAATCCCCATCAATACGGCCCCGATAACAACAAACGGTTTGCGTCGTCCCCATTTAGAGTGAAAATTGTCGGAGATTTTGCCCATTAAAAGGTCAAGAAATCCGTCCAGAAAACGCGGGGCAAAAAGCGCCAAACCAACCAATAAGGGATTGACTCCGAGAATCATTATATATACGGTTCTTGCGACTGTATTGATGCCGATGTACCCGAAAAGGGAGGGAAATCCGCCGATGCCCAGAACGAGTTTTTCCCAAAACGGAACGCGGTCGGAAGAATTGCTTTTCATAAAATCTCCAGCGACAACGATTGTATTTTCAGGATTTTCATTTTCCCGGCTTCATTTCTTTTTTAACAGCGTCGGCAAATGCTTTTGCGCCCGGCAAAACGTTCCCATTGGGGTCGAACAGGCCGAGGCCTCCTCTCATCCCGCCTCGTCCGGGGAGCGGGACCGACTCCGGAAACCAGTAAAATACGCCACAGCCGTGATTACCGGGAGTGTCGAGCACGGTTTTTGTAACTGTATAAAGCAAATCGTATTGTCCCTGCGGCGTCAGCGGGAACTGCTGATTTTCGGAGGGTTTCATCCGGTCATTTGCGGCATACGGATAACCCGTCTCTACAACCACCACCTCTTTTTTAAGCTCCGTAGCGATGTAGTTGAGATTGTCGTTAAGGTCTTCGATTTTTCCGTGCCACCAGGGATAGAAGCTTACGCCGATTATGTCGTATGGGACCTGGCGCTTGTTAATGTTGTCGAAGAACCATTTGCTTACGCTTTTTTTGCCTCCCTGGTCGATATGCAGCATTATTGTTACTTTGGAATCCCCTGCACCTTGGCGGACGCCGGCAATGCCTGCCTTTAGCAAAGATGTGAATTTATCCCATTGAGCATCGTTTTCGTAATCTCCGCCGACTCTTCCATCGGGCCAAAGCATTCCGGGGGTAATTTCGTTACCAATCTGCACCATATCCGGGAGCACGTTTTCTTTTTTAAAGGTCTCTATGACGGAGGCCGTATAGCTTTGCACCGTTTGTTTCAGCTCGTCAAAGGGCATATTGGCCCATGCGGCCGGCTTGAACTGTTTTTGTGGGTCGGCCCAAGTGTCTGAATAATGAAAATTGAGCAATAGTTTCATATTGTGTGCCTTTGTCCTTTTGGCAAGGTTCAGGGTATAAGGCAGGTCATTTGTAACTATACCTTCTTTGTTAGGGTTCACAAAAATGCGAAGACGAATAGTGTTAAACCCGTTGTTTTTCAGTATTGCGAACAAATCGTTCGGCTCGTTATTTTCACGATACACCGCGCCTCCCTTTTCGAGCGTCGCAGCCGCGGATATGTCCGCGCCGATTAAAAACTCCCCGGCACAGGCGGATTGTGTTGCGCAATAAAAGATGGTTAGTAAAAGCAGGCAGGATGGTTTAAGTTTCATTTTCAGCTCCGTCGAATAATTCACTTTGTTTTTCTCAGGATAGAAACGCCATATTTGACCAGATTCAGGGCACCCTGATGAACAGTGCCCGTCAGCAGGTCTTCATATTTACCTTTCGGCAGCTCAACTCTCTTTTTACTGTCTCCGTGGTTGAGATAAAAACTATAATCCTGACTGCCTTTTGAGCGAGTTACCAATTCAACCCCTTCGGGCAACGGTGATGTTTCGATACCTTGGGCGTCTGCGACTTTAGATAAAAAGTCCCGCATAAAATCTTTGTCCGGCCTGGTAGCTACGTAGTATGCCTTTCCATCGCCGAATTTATTCTCCGTAAATGACGGCGAACCAGCGTAATAACCATCGACGAAGGTGGCCATCGTTTTAGCTGAAGATGTATGAGCGACGTCACACCATATAGAGCAACCATATTTTTTCTTGAACCCCTTGATTGTTCCTGTCATCTTCATCGCGTTTTTGCCGCCGGGAGGCAGGGGATTATATTCTTCAACCTTTACCCCCAGCACGTCTTTCAGGGGCCCAAGATACCCACCTAAAAAGACACCGACGGATTCGTCGATGACTCCTGTGAAATATGTAGTAATAAACGTGCCGCCCTTTTTGACAAAGTTCTCTACGACTTCTTTGAAGCCGGGTTTTACCATGTGCAGAAGGGGGGCTACGATGACCTTGTATTTTGAAAAATCATAATCGACCGGAATTACATCGACGGGAATATTTAAATCATAGAAGGCGTTAAAATAGTATTCCAGCTCGCCAAAATAACTGACTAAAACAGTGGGGAAGGGCTGGCCGTTGGCGGACCAGAAAACTTCATTATCCAGTGATTTTGTGCCATGGCCATAAGGATTATCCACCGCCCACCAGGAATCGTTATCCAGGAGAATAGCGACTTTCGAATCGATGGTAGAGCCGACAATTGTTTTGACCTTCTTCAACTCGTTACCGAGGGCGCTGATTTCCTTGAATACACGGGAGTTCTCGCCGAAGTGTGGAACCATGCCGCTGTGGTATTTCTCAGCCCCTTTTTTGGAAGCTCTCCACTGGAAATACATCACCGAATCAGAGCCGTGCGCCAGGGCCTGATAACTCCAGAGCCGCATCAGACCGGGTGGTTTGTTTATATTCACGGGATACCAGTCCACCTGCGAAGGGGCCTGTTCCATCACCATAAATGGTTTACCCAGCAAAGAACGCATCATCGTATGCCTCAGGGCGGCCCATTTGCGGGCGTCGGGATTGCCGGGGTCCGGGTAAATATTAAAAGAGACAACGTCCAGATGATTCCTGAACAGGTAGTGGTCAAATTTACTCCAGTCGCCTTCAAAATTAGAAGTAATAGGCACGTCCGGCGTAATCGGGCGTATTACATTGTATTCTTCCAGGTACAGTGTAAAAAAGCTTTCGCTAAGGAACCGCTTATAATCGAGCAGCTTGGTGGCGTTGCGTCCGCCGGCGCTTGCGCGGGGAGTATTAATTTCCTCCCAGCCGGAATACTTTTCGCTCCAGAAGACGGTGCCCCAGGATTCATTTAAATTGTCTATAGTTCCGTACTTTTTTTGTAACCAACTGCGAAACGCCTTTTCACAGTTTTTACAGAAGCACATGCTGTTCTTGTTGGCATGCTCATTGTTAATGTGCCATAAGGCCAATGCCTTGTGACCCTTATAATGAGTCGCCATTTTCTCGGCCAGTAGGCGTATGGCCTTTCGATAACTGGGGCTATTGACGCAATAGGTTTGCCTGGAGCCATAGGGAACCTGCTCACCCGATTCCCTGACAAACAGGATATCATCATACTTGCGAGTCAACCAGTTGGGCTGGGCTGCCGTGGCGGTCCCTAAACATACGTCAATATTATTGGCCGCCAACATATCCATTATTTTGTCCAGCCAGTCGAAGGTGAAGGTGTTTTCATCCGGCTGAATCAATGCCCACGAAAAAATCCCGATGCTGACCATATTGACATTTGCCTGTTTCATCAGGCGTATGTCTTCTTTCCACGTCTGTTCAGGCCACTGTTCGGGAAAGTAATCCCCGCCAAATATGATTTCAGTATTTTTGCGCGTAAGCATTCGGTAATTCCTGCTGTTATATACAGAGCCGGTTAATTTCTTCCAGTTCGAACCATTTCATTTTCATTGGCGCCAAAGAAAAACACGCCATTTTACCGGCCCCATTATAAACAGCCGTATCCTGATTTTCCTCCGTATTGTTCATAACAACAAATTTCTTCACTTCAGGATAATATGCACAGTCGGTGTTCGGATTTGAACAGAACCATTTCTTTAATTCGCTTTCCATATTCGCCGCCCACAGAATGGTTCTATACAGCAAGCGAATATTCTGGGCATTGTGTTTGTAATCCGCCATATAAACCGCGCGTCCCTTGCCAAAGGTGTTCGTTGACAGCAGGACGTTACTCGGTGTCCCTGCCAGTAATCTGGTCTCTTCACTGCTCAAATAGACGCCGGAATTAAACGCTGCGAGGTCTATGTCGCCTGTCAAATCTTCGAGAATAAAATGTTCTCGCGTGATTTCGGGCCGTATGTTCTTGCCCCAGGAAAGCGTGTTTCCGACTTCCTTTTGGACTCCAAGAATGTCGGCGAGCTGGAAGAATCTGCCCTGGTATTCATAAGCCGACGGCTCTGCGACGCCGATGAAGCCGCCGCCCCGGTAAACCCACTCGCGAATTTTGACAAGGATTTCCGTATCTATCCAGTTTTTGCCTCCGACCCAGGCGCTGTTGGCTGTGCCCCAGTTTATGATTACGCCTATATCGTCGCTGATGCCTTTCTTGCGAATATCGTCGAAGCTGATGAATTCCGTCTCCGCCTGCAGGCCGCTTAAACATTCCGGGATATGTCCCTGTGGCCAGTTATCGTTATGCATCCAGGAACGCATCTTTCCCCACGCATCCAGCAGTGCGACTTTTTTGCTGGTGCTGTATGGCAGCGTCTTTTGGGTCTTGTCCAGTACAGTTCGGAACTCATTTGCCAGTTCCGCGACGTAATCCAGAAATGCCGGGTATTTTACTGCCAGGTCCAGGTATCCTCCAAAACCAATCCGGTCAACGCAGCGTCGAAGCAATGCCCTCCTGATTCCTTTCCACCATCTTTTACATTCTCTGACCGGGTCTCCATTGCCTGTAAAGACGGGTTCATTCTGTAAATTGACGGCGAAGAAATAAGGATACAGCCGGACTTCCTTGAATAAGTTTCCGGGCACGTCGGAAATTCTCCGCAACTCCACGCCGCTCAAACAAGGCCCGGCGACTCCGTCGAATCCGAGCTTTTCAAATCCGGCAATATAGGGCTCTGTTCCAATCCAGTGGTCGCAGAAGAACAGTACCGCCTTTTTGCCGGCTTTATGAACCCTGTCCACACATTTTTTTGTGTAACTTCGCACAAATTTTTGAGTGAAATCCATCCAGTCAAGATATTCCTTCTTAGGCACTCGATAGGAGGCGTTAAAATACCCCTCATCGACGATATCTTCACTGTGCAGGCGATAGCCCTTCGCTTTTTCGAATTCATCCATTGCCAGCGCGCTCATCGGGTCCAAATATCCGCTCCAGTCGAGATACGCATTTTGCCTCTTCTCGTTTTGAATGAGAGGGAACTGGTAAAACATAGACGTAAAGCGAACAACATCGGTATTGGGATGGGTTTCAATCCAGCGGTCTAAATACTTCAACAGGTGCCTGCCGGTTTCCGGCTGCCGTGGGTCCACGCCCATCTGATGCTCCCCTGTCCAATTATTGGTGATATAATTGTACATGGAGGTCGTTTCCCAAATCTGATAGACAAGAAAATTAACAGTATAGATATGCCATTTCCTGGGGTGTTCTATAAGGACTTCCCCAACGTGTTCCAAATATCGCCAATTCTTCTTGCTTACTACCTTACCGGTTGTTCTGTCAATTACCTCCCAATATTTTTGGGGGTCATGTTCGGTATCTATCTTATACTGCTCGCGGCTGTAACCTTTTTGAATCTTTATCCTCAATTCCTTTTCGCTGACGCAGGTTACGGGACAGGAGATAAGATATTTTTGCTGGCACTGCTCCGGATGTGCTTTAGCCCACTCCTGGTCAGCCCTTATGAGACAGATGGTGGAATAGACGTCATATCCCAGATTGAGCAGCTCCTCCGACAAAACGGTCCCGTCGCTATCGCGGATTGTGTCGGCTCCCCATTTTTCGCAGAGCATTTTTACGACGTTATCCATGCCTTTTTGGGCGGGAAGGGTGAAATGACCGGTCAATCTGCCAGATTCTTTCACAATCTGTCCTCCTATTTGTAAAAACACACTGCAACCTTTTATAACACAATATCTTACGATATCACAATCAACTTGCAAATATTGTGTAAGTAATCTAAGAAAATTAGACCGATAACCAAACGCCATAATGTGCAAACCTGCCTCCAATTCGTATCCCTGACTTATACGTCGTAAGGTTTATGCCAATTTGCGCTTATACATGGGAAGATTTATGCCGATTTGCGAGTAATCAGGCAATAATCGAAAGGGAACGATTATGTTTTTGAAGAATCAATCAAACCGAATATTGGGATATTTTACAATATTGGCGATGATTTCATGCTTTAGCTTGGAAGCGTTGGCGAGCGGAAAAGACCCGAACACCGAAAAAAATATATCAGATATGTCCCTTGAGGAGCTGATGAATGTGGAAGTTACCTCGTCGGCTCGCCGGCCCCAATCAATAGATCGTGCGTCCCGAGCGGTGTATGTTATAACCGCCGAAGATATCAGACAGGCCGGCCCTGTAAGAATAGATGACCTTCTTCGCCAAGTACCCGGAATGGATGTGTTCCAGACGAAAGGACTTGTTTATGACATGGGCAGCCGAGGATTTGCCCAATGGAATAATGTGCGAATGCAGGTTTTGCTGGATGGGCGGCCATTGTACGACCCGTATCTCGGCGGAACGCTGTTTTATCTGAATCCGGTATTCCTGGATGAGATTGAACGGATTGAAGTGATTCGCGGCTCTGCCGGCGTTACCTGGGGCGTCAATGCAATGAATGGTGTAATCAATATTATCACCAAAAAAGCCGCCGATACACAGGGCGGACTGGTTTACGGCAGCTTCGGCACTCAGCAGTTGCAGCAGGAAGCCGTTAGATACGGCGGCACCAACGGCCCCATGGACTGGAGAGTCACGATGGGCGCCTTTAACGAAAACGGATTCGTTAAAGAACTTGACCCCGCTGGTGGATTTATAAATGATGGCTACAAGGCTTTTCAAACCACCGGCCGGGCCGATATTAAGTTAAGTGATGATTCGACAATGTTATTAACCGGCGGACAACAAAATGCATATGCTAATGAAGAATCCCTCCAGTATATGAACCTCCTATGGAATAAAACCTTTAAGGATGACAGTTCATTGCAGGTACGATGGACAGAAAGCTACATTGAGCGTAATAAGAACTGGCTTGGGACAGGCGGAACAATCTGGCTTGGCGGAGACGCATCCTCTCAAGAGGAGATGCTCGAAATTCAGCACAACTTTGAACACGATTCACACAACATTGTATGGGGGTTGGACTACACACGGGATATGTACGACAGCACGCCGACTATAGAAGGAGAACAGAGTGCTACTTCCCCGACGGGTTTTGCTAATGACCAAGGTAGTGCTTTTATCGAAGATGAAATTACGTTGGCGGATAATTTATGGTACACTCTCGGCTACAGGGCACACTATAATGAGCTAACCAACTTTGACTGGGCCGGCAGTACGGCATTGGTCTGGGAGTTTACACCGAAACATTTTCTGAGGGCAGCAATATCAAAGGCATTTAGAAGGCCGACTCTATGGGAAGAGTTCGAAACCGACAGCGCATCATGGGGTAAGTTTGGAAATGACTCTCTGCATAATGAAGAAGAGGTTTCTTACGAACTTGGTTATCGCGGGCAATGGACGAAAAATCTATCAGTTAATATTGAAGGATACATCAATAAGACTAAAGACCTTATATCCTTAGCGACCCTGACAAGCCCGGTCTGGCATCAACAGTTCGAAAATGTGTATGATGTTACAACTTATGGCCTTGAGACGTCGGTTGAATGGAAGCCTGTAGATTGGTGGCTTATGCGTGCTTTCCATACTTATATGCATCAAACGGATAGAAATCAACTTACTGGGTGGGGTAACGATAAGATGGAGATAGAGTTGAGTCCGCAGCAGCGGGCAGGTTTAACCAACCGTTTTTACCTGGATAAATCCACTACGTTGAATACTCAATTGTATTGGACCGAAGGCGGAGCTACCCAGTCCTTGGACCATATAGAAAAAACAGGACCTTTCTATAGATTTGACGTTCGCCTCGCCAGAAGGTTCTGGAACGACACGGCCGAAGTTGCCATTGGCGCTACGGATCTCTTTGACAAATCCCATCCTGAGGGAGGTTATGATTGGTCAAGGGGCGGCTCGTCACCAATCATCAGCGAAGTGCCTCGTCAGCTTTATTTCCAGTTCTTCTATAAGTTTTGAGCAATTAATGTTTAATAGGGGAGAAATATAGCACAGAAAATGGGGCCGTTGTCACATAACAAGCGAAACAACAACACGTTTTTCTCGTTCAATTCCGATTGACTTTCCAGCAGAAATCCAGACAATACTTTTCAGGCAGATTGAAAGCCGACGCTGAGAATGCTAGGTTTTCCGTCAAGTCGATATTTCTGCTTTCAGATGCTGCTTGATGTGGCTTCCGGTGACTCTTTTCGCGTGCGAAATTAAAACATTAGGCGCTCGTAGCTCAGCGGTGGAGCAGGGGACTCATAATCCATTGGTCGAAGGTTCGATCCCTTCCGGGCCCAATCGATTCTTCAGCAGTGCCAGCTAATGTCAATTCCTGCTCTTCATTGCCTAATCGTTGTTCTATTAAAGCGTTATCGATGCTGCCCCTTTGCTTAATGCCTTGCTTATCCTCAGTCTGATTAGTGCCAACTGTTGTCGGTTTGTCATATTCAGAGTAAGCATTTTTTGCAAGTTTTTTGTAATCAGATTTGTAATCGCCATCGACTGCTGAATTATCTGTTCCTGTTGCCTTCTGAGTCTGTTTGTTCGGTAAAGATAAATCCGGCAAAGATTCTACCGCCTCTGACTCCTGCAGCCGTCTGGGACGCTGAGGTTCAGAACTCCGTTCATCGCCGCCTTCATCACGGATGTGCTGCTGTCCGCGATTTCCCCATAGGCATTTGTGAGACGTAAATTAGGCAGATTGCCTATATGCTTTTTCATCCGGCAACGGCGAGAATACAAGCATCAGGAAAGTTTAAAAGTAAGAGTTTTAAGGAGAGGGAAAATGAAAAAGCTAATGATGTTTATAATAGTTATTGGGTTGGCCGTTTTCGGTACGAATGGAACGGGATTTTCGTTCGATAATAGCGCTGCTGCTGATAATATCTCTATGGCAAATTCCTCGGATGTTGTGCTTGGCATACAGTCGAATGACGGCTCGGTTTGTATCGTATATCTGGAAATAACCGATGTGGGCCGGCCGGGTTTAACTGGGGCTTTTGCCAGGGCAGATATTATTCACCAGCTTCCTGACGCTACGACTTTGGCATTGTTGGGATTGGGCGGTTTGTTCTATCGTCGCAGGAAAGAATAATACTCGTGTTGACTTACAAAGGTCACTAATCCGCCCCAAACGCCGATTTGTCTGGGTTGCGGCTTTTTGTCGCTGAATTTATCAGCAAAACCATATTTGACTCGGCAGGTATAATACTATAAGTATACAGGTGTTTGGCAGCGAAGTGAAACGAAGGAGTCGAATAAATGACTTTTAAGAATATTTTCGTATATCCGCGTTACCCGGAGAACCTCAGCAAGCTGTATGCGCTTGCCCACAATTTGTGGTGTCTCTGGGACTATGACGCGATAAATCTTTTTTACCGGATTGATACCCACCTGTTCAGGTCGGTCAATCATAACCCCGTCAAATTTCTTCTGGATCTGCCCGAAGAAAAAATGAACGAGCTTTCAAATGACAAGGGTTTCTTGCTTGAGCTCGACAGGGTCTGGCAGAAATTCGACGAATATATGAAGTACAGCGGAACACCGCAAAACGGCAACGGCGATGACTGCGGCCTTAACAAGAACATCGTTATCGCCTACTTCTCAATGGAATTCGGTCTTCACGAATCTATGCCGATATACGGCGGCGGGCTGGGTATTCTGGCGGGAGACCACCTTAAGACCGCCTCGGATTTGGGGATGCCGGTTATAGGCGTGGGACTTATTTACAGGTTCGGATATTTTACTCAACGTATTAATATTGAGGGGCGGCAGGAGGAGTTGTTCCTTGAGCTTGAAAATCACTACCTGCCAATGAAGGAGATACGTCTTCCTGACGGCCGGCCCGCTTTTGTTGAAACAAGGATACTCGGCGAAAATTGCAAAATTAAACTATGGCAGGTTGATGTCGGGCGGACAAAGCTGATTCTGCTCGATACCAACGTCGAAGATAACCCGCGATACCTAAGGGATATTACAAACGAACTGTATGTCGCGGACAAAGACAAACGAATCCAGCAGGAAGTGGTCCTTGGGCTTGGCGGGGTCAAGGCCCTTGCGTTGTTGAACATCAAACCCAATATCTATCATATAAACGAGGGGCATTCAGCTTTTCTAATAATAGCCCGGCTGCAGAAGCTGATGGCCGAAGAAAAACTCTCTTTTTCCGAGGCCAGGGCGCTGATTAGAACGTCCACGGTTTTTACAACGCACACCCCGGTAATAGCCGGCAACGAACACTTCGACACCAAGCTGGCAAAAAAATATCTCGAGCCGGAAATAAAACAGATTGGTCTTTCATTCGACGAATTCAGCGATTACGCATTTATCGAAAACAACAAAGATGTCTTCTGGATGGCCGCGCTTGCCATAAGATTTTCCAGATATGTCAATGGCGTCTCGAAGATACACAGAGACGTTTCACGCAAAATGTGGGCGGGGCTGTTTCCCGGGATGCAGCAGATAGAAATCCCGATAGATTACGTAACCAACGGCGTTCACTGGTCGTGGATTAGTGAGCCGTTTACCAATCTCTTCAACCACCATATCGGCCCCAATTTCATACATTGCCGTGATAAAGGCCATATATGGCAAAAACTCACCGATGCCCCGGATGAGGAGATTTGGGAAGCCCATCATAAGAACAAGCTCAACCTAATCGAATTTATTCGCAGAAAACTTGCCAATGACCTTGTTGCCAGGGGTTATTCACAGCTCAAAATTACCAACATAACCCGGCTGTTTAACCCAGAGTATCTGACGATTGTCTTCGCCAAGCGTTTCGCATATTACAAACGCGCAACTCTTATCCTGAAGGACAAGGAAAGATTGGCAAGAATACTGACGAACTCAAAAAAGCCAATCCAGCTTATATTCGCGGGCAAGGCGCACCCGGCCGACGCCGCGGGCAAATATATGATTAAGGAAATCCTGGATTTCGCGCGTGACCGCAAGCTCGAAGACCGGGTGATTTTCCTTGAGAATTACGACATAGACGTCGCGAGACATCTTGTCTGGGGAGCCGACGTCTGGCTCAATACTCCGGTAATGGAAAACGAGGCCAGCGGCACATCCGGGATGAAGGCGGGAATGAATGGAGTTCTGAACCTCAGCGTTCCAGACGGCTGGTGGGCAGAAGGGTATAACGGCAAAAACGGCTGGCCGATAACTGCCGGCAGATTCTACGTTCATACCGAGCTGCAGGAAACCGCCGAGGCAAACCAGATTTATGACCTGCTCGAAGAAGAGGTTGCCGAGTTGTTTTACGAGCGCAATGAGGAGGGAATTCCCAAACGATGGGTGGATATGATGAAAGAATCCATCATTTCGGTTTGCGGCAATTTCAATATGAACAGGGTTCTCGTTGATTACTCAAGAAAGTTTTATGCCCCCGCGACAAAAGAGTACGAACTGCTCCGCGAGAATAACCGTCAGCGGCTCCGGGATTCTATCGGCCGGGAACAGGAAATTTTCAAGGGCTGGAATTACATAGTGGTTAAAGAGCTTACTACCAACATGGATAAAAAAGAGTGCGTCTGCGAAGGTGATACTTTCGAAGCGAGATGCATTGTCGATTTGGGGCATGCGCCAACAGAATTATTTACCGTCGAGTTGTTCCATATGCCCGGCAACAAGCAAAACTTCAAGATTATTCCGATGGCATTAAAATCCAGGCAGGGTAACATCGCTTATTACGAATGTTCCGCCAAAATCGAAGGGTATGGCGTGCAGAATATCAGCGCCCGTATAAGGCCCGCCGACCCGACCGTGCAGGATTTACATCCCGAAATGGTCAAGTGGAGCGATTAGCACGGGCGATTTTATGCCCTGTGGCAAATAACAGTCAATTCTGCCAGTTGTTTCGAGATTTGAGGCGTAAGCTGAGCCGGATGCAGCCGCCATTGCCAGTTGCCTTTTATCGTGGCGGGACGATTCATACGGGCTGATTCACCCAGGCCTAAAACGTCCTGCACGGGAATTATGGCAAGATTGGCAATTGACGCAAAAGCCAGTTTTATAAGCTCCCAGTTTATCTTATTAGCCGAAACCTTGCGTCCGAGACACGCCCGTCTTCGCTGCGCTTCGCCGAGACAGGCAAAGAGAATCTTCTTCTGTTCCGAGTTTGCTTCCTTTGAAAACCATCCGACGGCGGTATTGTTGTCATGCGTGCCGGTATAAACTATCGTATTTTTACTGTGGTTGCCGGGCCAGTGCGGATTTTTAGCGAGATTGCCGTCAAAGCCGAACTGAAGCACTCTCATTCCCGTCAAATGGTGCTCTTTCATAAACGTTTTAATATCAGAAGTAATAAGCCCTAAATCTTCCGCTATGATTGATTGAGGCGTAAATCGCTTAAACAACGTATTGAAAAAATCCTCATAGGGACACTTCACCCATTTGCCGTTCGCTGCGATTAAGCTATCCGCGGGAACCTGCCAGTAAGCAAAGAAACCCCTGAAATGGTCAATCCTGACTATATCGAACAGTTTAAGATTATGTCCTATCCGCTCAAGCCACCAGTGATACCGCGTATTTTTCAACGCTGCCCAGTCATAAACCGGGTTGCCCCACAACTGCCCCGTCCTGCTGAACATATCGGGCGGCACGCCAGCAATAAACCGTGGTTTTTTTACCTTGGTCAGTTTAAAGATTTCGGGATTACTCCAGACATCCGCGCTTGTATACGCGACATAGATAGGAATGTCCCCAATCAATTTAATCCCGAGCTGTTTGCAGTAGCTCTTCAGAGAGACCAATTGCTTAAAAAACAGATACTGCAAAAACTTTTCCCTGCCGATAGAATTCGCAAAACTATCTCTCGCCTCCTTGATTGCATCTTTTTTTCTATCTCGCAGTTTTGCGGGCCAGTCGCACCATAAAACACGCCCAAAATGCTGACGCAGCGAGACAAACAGCGCGAAATCATCAAGCCACGCCGCATTCTCAACAGCAAACTCTCCGTAATCGCTTTGCCTTTTTAAACTTTTGGAACGTTCGTATGCGGCATTCAATAACTTTGTCTTGTAAGAAACGACTTTGGGATACTCAACCCTTGACTCCGAAAACCGGGGATAATTCTCAAGTTCTTCTTTGAGCAAAAGACCCTCTTGATATAACAAGGTCGGGCTTATAAGCAAGGTGTTGCCCGCGAAGGCGGAAATGCCGTTATATGGCGAATAAGGATTTTGCCTCAGGGTAAGCGGATTCAGGGGTAGCATCTGCCAATATCTTTGTTTGGCACGGGCAAGAAACTCGGCGAACCTGTAGGCACCGGGACCAAGGTCGCCTATGCCATATTTTGATGGAAGTGAAGTTATGTGCAGCAGTAAGCCGCTTGCTCTCTTTCGCGTCATAGTCGTCTTTCCGGCTGCTGGGGGCTACTGAATCTTGACTCCTAAATATCGCGCCAGTTTCGTGAAATGTTCAACCCATTTTTGCGCCGCCCGGTCGCCCGCCTGGGCTTTTTCGTTCATTTCCGGATATGTCTTTTTGCTGATGTCGAAGAAAACGTTTTGAGCCGTCTGGAGGTTAAGTTCCGTCACGATTGACAGCAAAATCCTTACCGTTGCCTCTATTGTTTCAAGAAGCTCGGTATTTTCAGGCACTTCTTCCAATTGGGTCATAAGCCGGTTTATTTTTCTGCTTGCCTCAAACTGGATAGTGTCCTTATCAAGCTGAAGGGAAAATCTGGCTGCCTCATCGGCCAGTATTTGAAGATGTTCCAGCATGTTAGCGTACTCACCCCGTTCGTCCCGGATTATTTTGCACAGCGACTCATTCAGTATAAACTCAGCCGGCCCCGCCAGGGCTTTGGGCAGCGGGATATTCATTCCGCGCATCGCCTGCATTATCGCGTAGTTGTGCTCGTAAATATGCCTGAACGCTGCCTCAATCTCAAGCCACGTCGTATCAAGCAGCTGGTGCAGGATATGCCTTTGCTCATCCTTGAAAAGATGCCATAGCGAATAGCTGTTACCGCCAAAAACAACATTCATCAGGCGAGTCACTTCATTGGTGTCCCCTTTGAGAAAGGCGGTTTTCAAATCGTGCTGGATGGCTGAAAATAAACTGTCAGACATACGCCCTTTGCCGGCGGCGATTATATATGGGTCTCCCCGGTGTAACGCAGCGAAATCTACCGTATATTCTTCCAGAACAATGGCCGATTGCACCGTAGCCCTGCCTGTAACAAGAACCTGGATGCCCGCCTCCGTCCGTTCATATATCTCGGTTCTGGCGGAATAACAATAAATACTCGTCTGTTCCTTTGGATGTTCTGTGAATATCGAGCTTATAGCAAAATGCACCGCCACACGGTTCAAATCAACCGTGCTGGTTTTAACGTATCTCTCATAGACCGCCTTGCCGTTGGTGAATTCTTTTTCATTGGTAGGCGCTTTTTTGAGTATTTCTTCAAACTCAGGTTCAAAATCCCTGTTTTCTATTTCTTTAGCTAATTGAATCGCTCTTGATGCGTAGTGCATTATCTGGACAGCTTCTATCCCGCCGATGTCGTCGAAGAACCATCCGCAGCTTGTAAACATAAGCAGGGCGTTTCTTTGTATTTCCAGCAGCTTGAGAAAAATCACCTTCTCGCCGAAACCCAGCTCGTTGTCCGCCGAGGCGGTTATAAATTTCTCCACGTTTTCTGTGGTCCTGTCATTTATAACCGCGATATACTTGTCCCTGAGTCCCCAGGGGTCGGCGACAAACTGCTTCATCCTGCTTTCGTAAATTTCCGCGAGCCGGTCTCTCAGCCAGTTCATTGCCTCTCTAAGCGGCGCACGCCATTGCTGTTTGCCTGAAGGGAATCGGCCGTAATTACAGCCGCAGTTTGTCCTCCATCTTTCTACCCCATGGCTGCAGCTCCATGAGCTGTTCTCATAAATCTCAACTTCGTCGGCAGGTGGGAACTTTTCGAGGTATTCGCCATACACCGTTAGTTTCGCGAGTTTGTTGGCCTCAACGTAATGAAGACAAAAGGCAAGCGCCATATCAGTGTAACGATGATGATGGCCGAATGTCTCGCCGTCGGTGGCGATGTGGGCAAGCTGATGTTCCGCGTTGCTCCTTGTGAAAATCCAGCTCAGCTTCCTGGCGAAAACCTCGCCGTTTTGCAAAAGACTGCCATTGGCCACTTCCTGAGCGGTCGGCTCGTGGTAGAAAAACAAATTTATTGTTCGTCCGGAAGCAAGACGACAAAGATACGGTTTTGTTGTGTCAATTTTGTCTTTCTCGATATATATCCAGTCGGTTCCACCAATACTGCGGACACGTTTCGCCTGATGAGGCGAAAGTATCGTGAATTTAATGCCATACTCAGCGAGGATATCGAGCGTTTCCATATCCACCGCGGTTTCGGGCAACCACATCCCCTCCGGCTTTCTGCCGAAGCGGTGCTCAAAATCGCATATCCCCCAGGCAACCTGTGTGCGTTTGTCCCTGCTGTTGGCGAGGGGCATAACGATATGGTTATACGCATGGGCAATGGCCGCACCGTGTCCCGAAAATCGCTCCTGGCTTTTCTTATCGGCATCTATCACCCCCTGATAAACATCCGGTGCGTGCCTTTCAAGCCATGACAACAGCGTAGGGCCGAAGTCGAAACTGATTCTGGAGTAGTTGTTAACGATATCGATGATTTTGCGGTCGGGGCCGAGTATCCGCGAGGCCATGTTAGGCCTGTAGCATTCTTCGGTTATCCTTTCGTTCCAGTCGTGATAGGGATAGGCCGAGTCCTGCAGTTCCACCTCTTCCAGCCACGGGTTCTCCCTCGGCGGCTGGTAAAAGTGTCCATGAATACATACATAGTGTTCCATCTATTGACCTCTCATCCATCATACCCTAAGTTTGTTGCTTATTCTACGTTTTGCTTTATATTCTTGTTTCCTTTATATTGTATATCGGCTGCTTCGACGTCCGCTCCGGACTAAGCGATTGCGAAGTATCAATTAAGCATTCCCCCAATTACTTATTCGAAAATTTATATGTATTCTGCTTAAAAATGGCACTACAAGGCCCGAAAAAATGGGGTTTATCTTTAAGGAGCTTGAAAATGCTGGTTTTGAGCAGACACATGGATGAGTCGATCATTGTCGGAGACAACATTGAGATTATGATTGTCGGTATCAGGCACAATGAGATTCAACTGGGAATAAACGCTCCTAAATCCGTACCTGTTTACCGTAAGGAAGTATATGGTCGCATTTGCCGGGAAAGAGACGGCAGGGGCAGTCAGTATCTGCCCTCGTATCGCAGGTCTGCCTGCGCGATGGCCATAAGGGCATAGCAGGGATTTAGCTGACTAACGGGCATGGATGCCCAAATATAAATCTTAAAGGTAGAAATCCTTTGGAGATAAAAATGGTTTCTGAAAAAGTAACGCCGTGGTATGTTCTAAACTCCCCTGAAATCGGCCAGCCGTTTCAGGATTTTTACGACGCAGTCGCCAAAGGAGATGTGCTCGACACAAAGACCCGCGAATTATTGATGCTGTCTCTTGCTTCGGCGTTTCGCTGTCCGCATTGCACCGAATCACATATACAAGCAGCCCTTGAGGCAGGCGTCTCAAGGGAGGAGATAACCGAGGCGCTGCTCATCGCCGCGGTAGAGGCGGCCGGCACACAGTTAAACTGGGCAAGAGAAATTTACCTCAAGTATCTGGGCAAGGTAAACAAAAAGCAGCCTCTGATCTTTTGAAATCAATGGCCCCAAAATCCGCAGAGCGAAGACAGCAGTGAGTTATTGTGAAAGCATATCAAAACCCCGTACTATAAAAAAATCATCCGATGCCAAGTTTTTGGGAAGCCTGATCTTACAAGCGGCTTATTTTGTTGAAATTGGTCAATTATTCTTTGGTTCTGCGCTATAATTCTCCCCAGCCTTCTCCGTAACTTCGTTTTCTGGTATGATTTAAGCTGCTACTGAGTGATTCGGCCCATCAGATTAAGTAATTCTCTTACTTGCAAACCTATCACACTTAGCGCAAAATCATATCGTTATCATCTTTATGTTTCCTGGCAAGCGAGTTTTTTGTCAGCAAATCACGGGACTGTATCGCCAGACGAAGGTGAAAAGACAATAAGACATATTGTCTGAAAGGATGCTTAAGAAGGAGTTTTTACTAAAGGAGAATTTATGATATCAAAAATTCTTGTGCCAACAGACGGTTCAAAAACAGCTCAAAAGGCAGGCATATATGCAGTTGGCCTGGCAAAGCAGTTACATGCCTCAATAATTGTCATAAGCGTTGTTGATAAGCGATTTCTGATAAGTCGAACAGTACTTTTCAAGCCGTCCAGCCGGTATGTGGCAGAGTCCATAGAGGATTATCAACAGGAGGCCGCTGAAAGATATGCCGGAGAAATAAAGAAACTATGCGAAAAAAAAGGTATCCAATCAAAGACCGTCATAAAATCAGGACATCCTGTTGAGGAGATTGTGAAAGAGGCCGAAAAATCAAGGGTGGGCCTTATTGTTATGGGTTCCCATGGACAAAGCGCTTTAGCGGCTGCGACCCTTGGCAGTGTTACCTATGGCGTGATCCACAAAGATACGACAATCCCAATTCTGGTGGTAAAGAGGTAATGCGTGTTCAATGTTGACAGCAACCTTATTGTAGGCAAAAATAAAATTTGCGCTAAAACCAAAAAATCAAAACAGCAATAACATTTAAGGAGTCAAATTATGAGCAATGACAATATTAAAAGTTTATCTCCGATTGTACTGCCGTCTCTGCCTTATGCGGATAACGCGCTGGATCCGGTTATCTCCGCGAATACAATCAGCTTCCACTACGGCAAGCATCACAAGGGGTATGTGGATAACCTGAATAAGCTGATAGCAGGAACAGAGTTTGCGGACATGCCGTTGGATAAAATCATCACCGAGACAGCCGGCAAAGCTGACAAGACCGCGATTTTCAATAATGCAGCGCAAACGTGGAACCACACGTTTTACTGGCGCAGTCTGAAGCCGAAGGGCGGTGGTGAACCACCAGCAGTGTTGAAGCAAAAGATCGAGGCCTCCTTCGGTACCCTGGATGTATGCAAGAAAGAGTTGGCGACTGCGGCAATGGCTCAATTCGGCAGCGGCTGGGTGTGGCTCGTGCTGGACGGCAACAAGCTCAAGGTGGTCAAGACGGCCAATGCGGATTTACCTTTAACCAAGGGCATTAAACCGCTATTGACTATAGATGTCTGGGAACACGCCTATTACTTGGATTACCAGAACCGCCGTGCGGACTACGTCAATGCTGTTCTTGACAAACTGATTAATTGGGGCTTTGCAGCAGACAATCTCAAGTAGTTCCATAAATAGAGGATATAAGTTATAAAACCAGTACGTCCTGTTGAGGATATTGTGAAAGAGGCCGAAAAGTCAAAGGTGAACCTTATTGTTATGGGTTCCCATTGCCAAAACGCTTTAGCCGTTGCGGCCCTTGGCAGTGTTACCTATGGCGTGATCCACGAAGATATGACAATCCCGATTCTGAAAGAGGTGACGTGTGTTCGGTGTTGAGAGCGACCTGACAGTGTTTTATAGCTGCATACGCAGAATCGAAAGCAGGACAAGATAAATGGTAAATCCTTTGAAAAAACTGGGAGCGCTCGGTCAGTCAATTTGGCTCGACTACATCCGACGTGATCTGATTACCGGTGGCGAACTTCGACGTTTGATCGACGAGGATGGGCTGCGGGGGATGACCTCGAACCCATCCATCTTTGAGAAGGCGATAGCGGAAAGTCATATTTACGATGAAGACATTCGGGACATAGCCCTTAAGAAAAAAGACGTCAAAGCAATCTATGAAGCTCTCAGCCAGCGCGACGTACAGAGCGCCGCTGACGAATTCTGGTCTGTGTATGAAAATACCGATGGCAAGGACGGATATGTCAGCTTAGAGGTCAATCCCCATCTGGCGCATGACACCAAGGGCACAATTGAGGAAGCCCGCCGGTTGTGGGCTGCGCTGGATCGGCCCAATGTTTTCATCAAAGTCCCGGCGACGGCCGATGGGTTGCCTGCCATTCAGCAACTCATCAGTGAAGGAATCAATATCAATGTGACGCTGCTCTTTGGGTTGCCTCGTTACCGACAGGTGGCGGAAGCTTACATCGCTGGCATCGAATCGCGGGTAGTCCAGGGGAAGCCTGTGGAGCATGTGGCCTCTGTGGCCAGCTTCTTTGTGAGTCGTATCGATACACTGGTGGATTCGCTGCTGGAAAAACTCATCGCGCAAGGCGGCCAGAAGGCAGAACTCGCAAAAAAGGTGCATGGACAAGTTGCCGTCGCCAGTGCGAAAATGGCCTATCAAATATACAAGGAAATCTTTGGTAATAATCGGTTTAAGAAACTGGCTGACAAGGGCGCTCGTGTGCAGCGGCTGCTCTGGGCCAGCACAGGTACCAAGAACCCGGACTACAGCGATGTAAAATACGTTGAATCGCTAATTGGTCCGGACACCGTAAACACTGTCCCGCCTGAAACCCTCGACGCCTACCGTGACCACGGCGATCCGAAATCACGCATAGAACAAGATGTCGAGGAAGCCAACTGGGTAATGGTACAATTGCCGGAACTCGGGGTCAGCATCGACAAGATGACCCAGCAACTTGAAGACGAAGGCGTCAGGAAATTCGACGAACCATTCGATAAGATGATGGAGACCTTAAGAAAAAATCTTAAGGAGTGACAATGGACAAGCAAACACATATCGGCAATCCAGTATACTCTTTTATGCCTGTGGAAGTTGAAGGGTTCGATTCTCTGGCTGAGCTTGCTCTGGATATGCGATGGTCGTGGAGCCATTATGGGGACAAAGTATGGAGACAGATCGACCCGGAATTGTGGGAACTGACACAAAATCCATGGGTCGTTCTGCAGACTGTTTCACGGGAAAAACTTAAAAACTTATTGGCTAACGCCGAATTTCGCAGGGAAGTGGATGAGCTTTTGGAACTCAAGGGCCGCAAGTCGGCAGCGCCCGCGTGGTTTCAGCAAAATCATCCACAAGCTCCTTTAACCTGTGTCGCTTATTTCAGTATGGAATTTATGCTGAGCGAGGCCCTGCCCATATATTCGGGCGGGCTTGGTAATGTGGCAGGCGACCAGCTCAAAGCCGCCAGCGATTTAGGTGTGCCGGTGGTCGGCGTGGGGCTGTTATACCAGCAGGGTTATTTTCGCCAGGTGATTGATAAGGACGGAGCGCAACAAGCCCTGTTTCCATACAACGACCCGGGGCAATTGCCAATCACACCTCTGCGAAAACCGAACGGGGAGTGGTTGCGGCTGGAAGTTGTGCTTCCCGGTTATTCGGTGTGGCTGCGCGCCTGGCAGGT
>JBEKAT010000018.1:0-24354 GCA_050015775.1 Sedimentisphaerales bacterium
GGATGCCCCGCCCTGGCGTATGTAAGCTCAAGCGTATCGATATTCAAAAGGCAATAGCAACAGGTCGCGAACTGATACCCGGACAGTTTCTGGGTCGCCATTCGCTTGTTAAGATTCTTCATTACCTCGGCAGGGGAGAAAATGTGATAGGTATTGTCAACAGTAGTCCTCATAACCAGCGCCTGCTTGAGGAAAATAGTCAACAGCGCCGCCGGCATACCGTGACCAACTACGTCGGCTACATAGAAACCGAGATGTTTTTCATCAATCCTGACGGCATTGTAAATATCGCCCGAAACCCATTCTGCGGGTAAAAACACCGCCGCCCATTTTATTTTGTCGGTATTGGGCAACTGCGTGGGCAGAAAATCCTGCTGCACAAGCCCTGCCAGCCGGAGCTGCTCGGTCAGATTGTCAACCATCGCGCCGGTCATACTGAGCTGTTCAGCGAGTTTGTTTTTGTAAATGGTCTGTATCTGCTTTGGCGGAACGGCCGGCTTTACCGCCATCCCTTCGCTTTTCTTGCGATAAGCAAGATTCACGCTCACCCTAGTCCAAAGCTCATCGATAGAAACGGCCTCGGTTGTGCCGCTCATAGTAAAGCTGCTTTTGACCGGCGCCAGCGAAAAACTCTTGACCGGGACTCTAACGCGGTCGGTGATAAGAATGACCCCGATATTTTCCATTTCGAGCGTCTCGATTATCCGCGCCAACTTCTGCTGCTGGTGAGCGTCTGAGTCCACCGCATCCACTATAACTGTCCCCACCAGACCAAGCTTGTCTCTTACATTGGCGAACTTGTCAATTCTAAGTACCTGATGAGTGAGGTTTCTCTCCTTAAGCAGCCGTTTTATTTCCTGCGGTATGCTCTTCTCGTTGGTCAGGTATAAAACATCAACAAAGCTTTTTTGAAGCTCGATGGCACTTAATAATTCGTTGACCATTTGTTATCCCCTTTTAATCCAACTCCAGCCCCTCAGGGGGCAAACAAAAGTACGATTCGACAAACAATGCCATATTCGAATGCAAATAATCATGAAGCGGCAAAGGTAATTTCGGTATGTTCTGCGTAACACTTTGCCAGTTTTTTTCTTTTTTTGTGTCTATCCGGATTATCGGCTACAACTCCTGCTGGTCGGCAGCTTTTGCGGCTTTGTGGCCCATAAAAAAGGGGACGGTTGCGAAACAGAGCAATAATAGTCCTAGAACATCGACATTCGCAGTATGATTTTAGATATTGACCGGCTGGTCTTTCAGCAACCGTCAACCGGAGAAAATCGCTGAACCGATTCGCAAAATGGTAGCCCCCTGCTCCACCGCAATCTCATAATCCGAACTCATACCCATACTCAACTCCGTGAAATGCTGCCCGACAACCCTCTCCCCACGCATTTCGACGAAAAGTTCTCTGGCACGTGTAAAGCATTTGCGAATCACGTCCTTGTTATGGGTCAGAGGCGCCATTGTCATCAGCCCCACTAATTTGAGATTCGGCAGGGTATCCATCTGTTCAGCCAGATGCGGCGCCGCCCCGACGGAAACCCCGTATTTCTGCGACTCCTCAGAGGTATTAACCTGCAGCAGGACCCTCGGCGTGATATTCATCTTCGCGGCGGAAGTATTGATTTCCTCCGCCAGCCGAAGCGTATCGACCGAATGTACAAGTGTCACCATCGGCAAAACCTGCCTGACCTTGTTGCGCTGGAGGTGCCCAATCATATGCCAACTGACCCCGCGCGGCACCCACGGTTCACCTGCGTTTCGCTGAAGAAACTCATCCACCTGGCCGGCTACCTTTTTAAGCTGCTGCACCCTGTTTTCTCCGAACTCGACCAGACCCAGCCGAATAACCTCCTCGATTGCCTCCTGCGAGGCGGCCTTGGTAACGACGACGAGTTTGACCTCCGCGGGGTCTCTGCCCGCCCGGGCACAGGCCGAGGATATGCTTTCCTTGAGACGCTTAATACGTTCAGCAATCTTTACCATAAAAACAAAGTAAAGGACACTATCAATCACGCCAACAAAACCAAGGCAGGATTCTTACCCGCAAGGTAGTAATTTAAGCCAATACTGCCGATGTTGCAAGCGTATTTGGCGGATTCGGATACGAGTTTCGAATCGCTAAAAAAGGTGCGAATTAGGCATTTTTAACTTGCTTTTTGAGGCCGGCCGGTATATAATAGATTTCTACTCAGGCAAATTGGTGGGAACAGACCCATTTCTGAAAAATGAGGTCGGTGTTATTTATTGTTTGACAGTCAATCAGGGGCGGGTTAGAGTCCATTTTTTGCCACAAGTTAATCATTCAGAGATAAAACTGCGCGGACGCAGTTCCTGAACCTCGGCGAGGCAGCGTGGCTCACCGGTTTCCCCCCCAGCCGGTCCCACCACCTCGCCTTTTTTTTAACTATTAATCGCCTTTGGGCTTGTAAAATGACGGCTAAAAATCACAAAAACCGCAATAGCCGCAATTGCAGCCGCCCCGCCAAAAATAAAGGTGTAAACAGGCGATTTATCCCATAAGAAACCCGCTACGATGCCGGCCGGCAAGGCAGCCAGACCCGTAATAGTAGAGTATGTTCCAAGAGCGGTCGCTCTCGAATCAGGCCCCGCGAGGTCCGATACAAGCGCCCTTTCGGCGCCGTCAACGGCAGCGAAAACAACGCCGTAAAGAGCAAACAAGATAATGTAAAGCGGGAGCGAATTGCAAAACGCGAAGCCAAACGATACAGCCGCGAACATTCCAAATCCGAAAATAAGCACCTTCTGCCTGCCAATCTTATCTGAAACGACTCCCAGCGGGATAGATAGCGCACTGTAAAATATATTGAAAAGCACATATAAAAGAATCGGTGCAGTAGTCGCCCATTTGCCCTCGAACAAATGCTGCGCCCGCAGGACAAAAAACATATAGCTGAAATTGCCGAGGGCGAAAATAGCGGCCACCAAAATGAAAAGTTTCAGCGGCCTCGGCAAAATCGACAAGCTTAGTTTCAACTTCGCGTTTTGTCGGCCTGTTTCCGGCTCACTGACAAACCGAAGCGGAACCAGCGAAGCAAGGCCAATACCAGCTGAGATGATTATTATGGCGCTGAATCCAAGCCCCGTGAATTGCAAAAATATAAACGCCACCCCCGCACCGAGAACAGCTCCGGCGCTATCCATCCCCCTGTGAATACCAAAACTTTTCCCCCGCTGGGTAGGGTCCACCGATTCGGCTATTATGGCGTCGCGTGCGGCCGTGCGCAAACCCTTGCCTACCCGCTCCATTGAGCTGAAAACAACCGCTCCCCCAGCCGTCTTTGTGAGGCCCAGCAAAAGCTTGAACACCGACGAAATACCGTAACCCGCGTAAACAAATATCTTTCGCTTGCCCGTTTTGTCGGACCAGTAGCCGCACAAGACCTTCAATATGCCAGAGATGCTGTCGCGAATCCCGCCGACCAGTCCGACAATCTGGCCAGACGCCCCCAACGACCGCAAAAACATCGGCAGTATGGGCATTATCATTTCGCTGCTGAGGTCGTTGAGGAAACTGACGATACTGAGAATGATAACGTTACGAAAGCCGCCTTTTTTGCCGGCCTGCGGTGAACTTGCCGAATCCGTGTCTTTCATATCCTATTGACCCCTAACCTGAACCGTAAAATTCCTGCTTCTCGGCCCGTCAAATTCGCAAAAGTAAATTCCCTGCCAGGTGCCAAGAGCCGGCTGACCATCCTTTATCAAAACCATTGCGCTGCAGCCGACAAGCGAGCTTTTACAATGAGCATCCGAATTGCCCTCGTCGTGCCGATAGCCCGCGCGAAGACGTGGAATCAATTCTTCAAGCGTCAGCAGAATATCGTAGGTAACGGACAGGTCCGCGTTTTCGTTTATTGTGATGCCCGCCGTGGTATGAGGACAGTATATTATCGCGTCGCCCTCTTTGACGCCTGATTTATTCACAGCCGAAGCGACCTCGCTTGTTATATCAACAAACTCGCAGTGGTTTCTCGTACTTATGTGAAAATCTTTGGTTATGATTTTCATTATGCCTCCCTGCTACATCTGCTCGATGACTTCGATGCCTAAAAGGTTGTGCAGGCCGTGTTCGATTGTCTTAGCGGTCAAATCGCAAAGCAATAGCCGGGTTGGCCGTTTATCAGGCGATGCGTCAAGAACGGGGCAATCGTTATAAAAGCTGCTGAACTTCTGGGCAAGGTCATAAAGATACGCCGTAAGATAATTGGGCCTGTAATCGCCCGCCGAGGAGCTAACCGCCTCGCCATAGCGAATCAAATGCTTCGCCAAATCCAATTCGCTCGGCTCGGTTAGTGAAATTGACTGCGACTGAGCAATTTCTTTATCAACCTCAATCCCTTTATCCCGCCCCTTGCGTTGAATCGACCGCACTCTGGCATACGCATACTGCATATATGGCGCGGTATTGCCTTCCATAGCCAGCATCTTATCGAAACTGAAGATATAATCGCTCGTCCGGTTATTGGTATAATCCGCGTATTTCACCGCGCCAATACCCACCGCGTTGGCTATTTTTTTCTTCTCGTCTTCCGACAAACCGGGATTTTTCTCTTCGACGACCTTCCTCGCACGTTCTATCGCTTCATCCAAAAGCTCTTTGAGCTTCACGTTCTCGCCCGACCGCGTCTTTAAGGGCTTGCCATCCTCACCAAGCACCGAGCCAAAAGTAACGTGAACTAATTCGGTCTCCGGCTTTACCCATTTGGCCATTTTCGCTACCGCAAACACCATTTCAAAATGCAAACCCTGACGGGCATCGGTAACGTAAATTATTTTGTCCGCCTTTAACTCCCCTACCCTGTATCGAATCGCCGCCAAATCCGTCGTCGCATACAAATACGCGCCATCCGACTTCTGAATAATCACCGGCAGCGGCTTACCTTCCTTATCCTTAAATCCCTCCGGAAAAACACACACCGCCCCTTCCGACTCCACCGCTAATCCCTTTTTCTTCAGTTCCGCGACAACATTCGGCAGCATGGGATTATAAAAACTTTCGCCGCGAATATGCTTATCTTCAAGAGAAATCCCAAGTCGATTGTATATTTCGCGAAAATGGCTCGAAGTAGTTGCTACTATAGTCTCCCAATAATCAACCCACAATTTATTGCCGGTATGCAAACCAACAATGGCTTCGCGCGATCTTTGGGCAAATTCTTCGTTAGTTTCGTAGAGGTGATGCGCCTCACGATAAAATCCTTCAATATCAGAAAGCAGCGCTGGTTCTCCCCATATTCCTTCGCCCTTACGATCCAGTTCGTCCATTTTCTCAATGTAATACGCACAAAGCATTCCAAACTGAGTTCCCCAGTCGCCGATGTGGTTTTGGCGTATAACCTTGTGTCCCTGGAGTTCCAAGAGTCGGCAGATACAGTCGCCGATAATTGTGCTTCGCAAATGCCCGACGTGCATTTGTTTGGCGATGTTGGGGCCTGAAAAATCAACGACAATCGTTTTTGATTTTTCGGCCTTTTCTATACCAAGCCGGTCGGCGTCTTTACTGATTTGCAAAAGATTCGCCGCGACAAATTCGGGTTTCAATCGCAGGTTTATAAAGCCGGGACCCGCTATTTCAGGCGATTCACAGATGTCGCTGATATCTAATTTAGCGACGATTTGCTCTGCTAATTTGCGGGGATTGGTTTTGAGCTGTTTGGCCAGAGGCATTACGCCATTGACCTGGTAATCGCCAAACCTGACGTCCGTGGCGGGCCTGACAAGAGCGGGGCATCCTACCTGCCCTGAGCCCTGTCGAAGGGTTTGGCCGGAGACCTCGCCCATCACTTCGCTGATTCTCGCTTCGAGTATATTAAGAACGGACTGCATCCCTACCAACCCGCAAAATTCTAAATTCTTACTTCTAAATTTTTAATTTTTTCGCGTCGCCCCAGAGCATTTCAAGGTCGTAGTAGCTGCGTGACTGCTTATCGAAGATGTGGACGACAACATCGACAAAATCGAGAAGGACCCAGCTGCCCCGCTCGTAGCCGGCCCTGCCGAAAATCGGAAAGCCCTTCGGCTTGGCCTGCCCGGCTATTTCGTCGGCCACGCTTCGCATCTGCCTGTCGCTTGTACCGGTAGCAATAACGAAGTAGTCCGTAACGTCAGTTATTTTTCGCAGGTCGAGCACAACGACGTCGGCACAATGCCGCTCGCCCGCTAATTTCGCAGCGGCAACCGCTAACGCCTTCGCCTTACGATTTATCTTTCTTATCAAGTCACCTTCCTGAAGATATCAATAAACACCGACGATAATACTCTCGCAGGTGTTATAAGTCAATGTCCCGTTAAGTTATGCGTTTAGAACCTCTGGCTTTCATCAAATAGCGGTATCTTATGTGTGATAATCCGCGTTGATTGTAACGTACCCCTTGCTCAAATCGCAACCGACGCAGAAATCGCTGTATTTGCCCACGCCCAAATCAACCGTTATCGTGTGACTGACCTGTGAGACAATTTTGCTCGCCTTTTTGCGGTCGAAATTCGTCGGTGAGCCGTTTTTGAATACCGCTAAATCATCGAGCTTGCAGGATACCTTTTGCGGATTCAGTTTAACGCCCGATGAGCCGACCGCGCAAATGATTCTGCCCCAGTTGGGGTCCCCGCCGTGAACGGCGCACTTGACCAAATCATAATCGGCGACCGCTCGAGCCCCCTTTGCCGCGTCCGCCTGGTTTGCCGCGCCTGTGATTATCACCTTGAATATCTTTGTCGCGCCCTCCGCGTCGAGAGCCATCTGCCGGGCTAAATCCTGGCACAGGTCTATCAGCGCAGCCGAGAATTTCTTGTATGACGAATCCTGGCTTGTTATCAGCTCATTTCCCGCTAAACCCGACGCGAGGATAATTGCTGTATCGTTGGTACTTTGATGACCATCAACGGTTAATTTATTCAGTGAATCTCCTATCGCTGCCTTGAGTGCCTTTGCCAATAATGGTTTTGTAATCGCAGCATCGGTTGTTATAAAACACAACGTAGTCGCCATATTCGGGCCAATCATCCCCGCGCCCTTGGTTGTCCCCGCGATGGTAACCTTCTTGCCCGATATCTCAATCCGCCGACAGGCCGTCTTGGGCTTGGTATCCGTTGTCATTATCGCCTTTGTAAAATTCATCCCCGCTGTCGCGGAATCCGATAACTCCCCTATCGCGTCTTCGATACCAGCGGCAACATTTTCCATCGGCAGATGCTCGCCGATGATGCCCGTCGAAGCAACTAAAACCTCGTGCGGGTCAACCACAAGGTAGCCGGCTGTTTCTGCGCACATTCGGACAGCATTGTTGATTCCCTTTTTGCCCGTGCAGGCGTTAGCGTTGCCTGAATTGACAACCACCGCGTAAATCGTCCCGCTTTTGACGTGCTTTCTGCTGATTTGCACCGCCGCCGAGATGATTTTATTCGTCGTGAACACCCCCGCCGCCTTCGCGCCAGCCGGGCAGACAATCAATCCCAAATCGTGCTTACCCGACTTTTTTATCCCGCACTTCACCCCGGAAGCCAAAAAACCCTTCGGAGCAGTTACTGTATTATCAGCACTCATCATTCACACCTCTTTATTGTCTCGCTGTTTGTCCTATCCGTTGCTAAGTTTGCCTGCGATGACGATTTCACGAAACCCCGCCATCGGGTCGTAAAATTTCTTATTCAAATCAACGGCGTTTACCATAACGCCCGCTTTATTCTGCTTCAACTGTCCCTCAATCACGCCATCCGGCTGTATAAAACACGACGGATACGGCGAATAATACCCCGACGCGTTCGACATACTCACCCAGAAATGGTTCGTCGCCGCGTGGGCTTGCATCGTCTGCCTCATAATATGCGTATGCACACTTGGGCCTTTTTGCCGGGCGTTGTAAAATGACTGGAATACACACTTAACCCCCTGCTTATACAATGCCCTGTAAATTTCAGGGAACCGTAAATCGAAGCAAATCAACAGCGAACACTTCACGCCATTGATTGTGAAAAAGGCGAACCGATTGCCAGGCGTAAACCGGCGCAGCTCCCCTGCCGTGCAAAAACGCTTGTCGTATCGGTCAACCATTTCCCCGTCGGGGTTTATTAGATAAAGGCAGTTATATGGTTTATCAGGACTGGTTAGCGGATGAACACTGCCCAAAACTACCCACAGTTTCAATTTCCCCGCCAGGACCGCTATTTTGAGCGTCTCCTTTTGTAGAAGTTCCCAGTCAAAGCCGTCGAAATTGGGAAAATCGAACCCGATGTAGCCGCTCAATGCGCACTCCGGAAAATGCGCAATATCAGCACCGGCCTTTTTGACCTTTCGCATTTGAGCGCAAATCTGCTGCGAGTTCCGCGTTATCGATGCGCTAACAGCAAACTGACACGTCGCTATTTTCAACTGCCCTGAGGCCATTCGTCACCTATTTCAATCCCAGTGTTTCGTCGAGGCCGAAGATTATGTTCATATTCTGAATCGCCTGGCCTGATGCGCCTTTAATCAGATTATCGATAGCCGAAAAGCAAACGACCGTCCCCTTTACAACCGTCGGGAAAACATGGCAGTAATTTGTCCCCGCAACGTCCTTAACATTGGGGCTGCCCAGACAAACCTGCACAAACGGCTCACCAGTGTAAAAATCCTTATACAGTTTCGCAAGCTGTTCATTCGTAACTTTGCCCTTCGGCTTGCAATAAACAGTCGATAGTATCCCGCGGTCAAAAGGCCCCGCGTGCGGCTGGAACACCACCGTGACTGGCTTGCCCGCCGTATCGCTCATAATCTGCTCAATCTCCGGCATATGGCGGTGTGTGCCGATGCCATAGGCGAATATGTTTTCGTTCATATTCGGGAAATGGAACTTGGTCGAGGGGTTTTTGCCCGCGCCTGATATGCCCGTCACCGCGTTGACGATTACCTGCTCGGCCTCAATCAGCCCTTCTTTCAATAGCGGCGCAACCGCCAACGATGCCCCCGTCGGGAAACAGCCGGGATTAGCGACCAGCTCGGCCTCCTTAATCTTTTCGCGGAACAATTCAGGCAACCCAAACGCCGCCTTTGCGAGATTATCCGTATCGGTATGCTTTACGCCGTAAAATTTCTCGTAAACCGCCACGTCTTTTAGCCGATAGTCAGCGCTGAAATCGACAACCTTCACCCCCGCCTCCATCATCTTCGGCACAAAACTCATCGACACCTTATGAGGCAGGCAACACAACGCCACGTCCGCCACATCAGCCAGCTTTTCCAAATCCAACGGCTCAACTATCATTTCGCACCGGCCTTTGAATCGCCCGAACATATCGCTGATAAGTCCGCACTCCTCAGGCAGCGCGCTCAAATACGTCAGTTTCGCCCCGCTGTGCCGAAGCAGTATCTCAATTGATTCTGCGCCCGTGTAACCACTTGCGCCAATAATCGCAACACGTACCATAATTTCTCCTTAAAAAAAAGCCGTCGAGTATGTTCTCGACGGCCATTGTAATAATCGAACTGTAAGTTTGCAAATCAACGTTTCGAGAACTGGAATCTCCTTCTTGCGCCTGACTGGCCGGGTTTCTTCCTTTCGACCATTCTCGGGTCACGTGTCAGGAACCCGCCGTCGCGCAACGCCTGGGCAAGACCCGGGTCGTATATCTTCAGCGCCCTTGCGATACCCAGCACGGTCGCGCCAGCCTGGCCCGTTGTGCCGCCGCCGTTGACGTTGACAAATACGTCGAGCGTCTTCTCGGCTTTGGCCATTTGCAGCGGCGAGAGCACCGCGCTTCTGTCCTGTTCGGTCTTGAAATACTCCACAAGCTGTTTCTTATTAACGACTAATTTGCCGTCGCCGGGTCTTATCCGCACACGAGCCACCGATGTTTTCCTTCTGCCGGTTCCCCAGTAGAAGCCGCCCTTATCGGGACCTTTAGTTGCCGGTGCCTCTGTCTTTACTGTTGTTTCCTCTGTCTTTGCCATATCCTGCTATCTTTCCGAAAACAGTTATCTCGTGCCGCGCAGCGAATCGCTAACTTTTCGCAGCGGCAATCTTTAATTCTTCCGGTTTCTGTGCCTTGTACTCGTGCTCAGGCCCGCGGACCACCTTGAGCCGAAGAATCATATGCCTGCCAAGCTTGTTCTTCGGCAGCATACGCTTGACCGCCATCTCAATCACCTTTTCCGGCCGGGCGGCAAACATATTGGAGAAAGAGGTGTATCTGTGTCCGCCGGGATAATGTGTATAGTAATCGTATTCCCGCTGCACGGCCTTTTTACCGGTAACACGAATCTTTTCGGCGTTTACGACGACTACACAATCACCACCGTCAACGTATGGCGTATATGTCGGCCTGTTCTTGCCCATCAGTATCCGGGCTATCCTGGTCGCCATTCGGCCAAGAACCAACCCGTCGGCATCAACAAGCCACCATTTACGCTGAACATCCGCAGTTTTCATCAAAAACGTCTTCATACAAACTCCATAGAATCATTCAAAGCCCTTTATTTTAATGAATTTGGCCGATATGTCAAATGTCCATTTGCCAATTTTTCAAGATTTTTTCCCATTTATCCGCCTGAGCTTAATTCCTGTGTCCGGCGTTTTCCCCACCAAAGGCGGATTTCGCACCCCTAAATCACAAATCGAAAATCATAAATCATAAATTTTGCGTCCCCCCTGCCCCGGAAATAACTGGACAGACGCCACTGCCGGAGATATTCTCACTTTGGCACGGGAATCCAATAAAAAGCCATTTTTTTTAAGGAGAAGCGGATTATGAAGTCAATCAGGGCAATTGTGGCAGGCGCGATGCTTGCGAGCGTTTTGTCGGCATCGGTTGTGATAGCGGCAGAGGGTGTTACGGGCGAATGGAATTTCACAAGCAAATTCGAGGCCATGACATCGGATGCGACCATGACGATTACCAAAAACGCCGAAGGTAAATACGCCGGAACATGGTCAGCGCAATGGGGGGAAAGCACACTGTCGGATATTACGGTAGATGCCAACAAAGTTAAATTTGTCCAGACCAGCAACTTCGGCGGCCAGGATACCAAGACGTCTTACGAAGGCACTCTTGCAAACGGAAAACTCAAAGGCACAGCCAAAGGCCAGTGGGGCGAGCTTACTTTTGAAGGAACCCGCGGAGAAACAAAGGGCCAGGCAGACCCGATTGTCGGCGAATGGCAGATGAATATTATGATACCAGCCAGAGAAATCGTTGAGAAAATGACTATAACCCAAAACGCCGATGGGAACATGACAGGTAAATGGGAAGCAGCGAGAGGCGGAGAAAATACTATCTCAAATTTAAAATTCGCGGACGGCTCGCTGACGTTTACGCGCACCAGCAAAATGGGCGGGAATGATTTTTCAATGACATTCGAGGGCGCCGTCACAGGCAACTCGATAAAAGGCACCTTCAACAGTGACTTCGGCCAAAGGGAAGTAACCGCCTCTCGCGCCGCCGCCAAACCGGAAACGCCAAATGCGGAACCAAACAAACCCCCTGCTGGAAAAAAATAGCTCTTGTTTTTGTCATTCCCGCAACAGCGGGAATCCAGTTGTAGACCGGGGAGTGCAATAGCAAGGAATGTTTAATCTCCTTCCCCGCTTCCAGTGGAATTCTCATCCCAAAATCGGCAATCTCTTGTGTCTTTGTCAGTCCGTGTTTTTATGGTAAAATCCCCCTATGCAGAACAAAATAGAATTAAAACCTAATGACAAAGTTCTTTTCATCGGCGACAGCATTACCGACGCCGACAGAAACCATCGTGCCTACAAGCCCTTCGGCTTCGGCTACGTCAACTTTGTGGCGAATACCCTCCTGGCAAAATATCCCACTTACAACCTGAATATCATCAACACCGGAATCTCCGGCGACACCATTGCAGACCTCAAAGGCCGCTGGCAAAAAGATTGCCTCGACCACAACCCCGATATCCTCAGCATCCTCATCGGCGTTAACGACGTCTGGTACCAGTTCGACACCAAAGACGAATTGCCTTACGCAGTTATGCTTGACGAATACGAAACTACCTACAGGCAGCTTCTCACACTTGCGACACAGAAATGTAACAGCCGACTTGTGATATGCGAGCCGTTTATGTTCTGCGATGATTATAACAACCCTATGTTTGCTCATCTTCGCACGTTTATTGAAGCGGTTCACCGTATCGCCGATGACTTCAACGCTTGTATAGTTCCTTTGCAAAAGGCAATCGATGAGCGTATAAAAGATGTTCCGCCGCAAAACTGGTCGCCCGATATGGTCCATCCCGAAATTTGGGCGCACGCATGGATTGCGCAACAGTGGTTAATTGCTACTGGTCTATAAGAATTTTGTTTTATTTGAAAAATTTTTTCGTTCATAGATTTCGCAGCCATAACGAGATATGACACAGCTAAAAAATTTGCTTGGGAAATCGTTATTTTGCGCTTTACACCTTATCGGTTTGCCGTTAACTTGCCGATACTAATTTCGCGGGCGTTACACTATATATGGTATTATTTTGCCCGCCTTTACTATCTGTAGTATAACTCGTTTTTCGCATGGAGGCGCTAAAATGGCCGAGACATTCAGCCCTGAGAACCCTTTCAAAACCGCCCAAACGCAGGGGGCAGCCGCTTTTGGTTCGTTCGAGCATCATCGCGGGCTGAAGGTCGAACAGTGTTTTTCCACTCCTGGAACTCACCCCTTCAACGAGCTTAAGTGGGAAACTCGCTCCGCAAAAATTACCAGCGACACCGGCGAGGTCGTCTTCGAGCAGAATAACCTTGAAATCCCCGTAAACTGGAGCCAGTTGGCGACCAAGGTCGTCGCCAGCAAGTACTTCTACGGTGACGTTTCGACCGGCCAGCGCGAAAACTCCGTCAAACAACTCGTCCATCGCGTCTGCCGCACGATTGCCGACCGCGGCAAGCGCGACGGCTACTTCGCCACCGACGCCGACGCGGAAATCTTCTATAACGAACTTACCTGGCTTTGCGTCAACCAGGTTGGTGCGTTCAATTCCCCTGTCTGGTTCAACGTAGGCCTTTTCGACGTTTACGGCATCGCGGGCAGCAAGCATAACTATCGCTGGGACCTCAAACGCAACGAGGCCGTCCCCTGCGACAACTCCTACGAATACCCCCAGGCCTCCGCCTGCTTCATCCAGTCCGTCAAGGACTCAATGGAAGACATAATGCGCCTCGCCACAAGCGAAGCGATGCTCTTCAAGCAGGGTTCAGGGACAGGGACAGACCTTTCAACCCTCCGCAGCAGCAAGGAAAAACTCTCAGGCGGCGGAAAACCATCCGGCCCTCTCAGTTTTATGCGAGTTTACGACCAGATTGCCGCCGTAATCAAATCCGGAGGCAAAACACGCCGCGCCGCAAAAATGCAGTCAATAAAGGTAACTCATCCTGACATCAAAGAATTCATCACCTGCAAGACCGAGGAGGAGAAAAAGGCCTGGGCGCTCATCGAGGCCGGCTACACAGGCGACCATAACGCCGAGGCATACAACAGCGTAATGTTCCAGAACTCCAACTTCTCCGTCCGTGTAACCGACGAATTTATGATGGCGGTCGAGAAGGACGACAAATGGTCCACATACGCCGTTACCTCAGGCCAGAAAATAGGCGAACACTCCGCACGCGAGCTTATGAACCTTATCGCCGAGGGAACCCGCCTCTGCGGCGACCCCGGCGTCCAATATGACAGCACCATTAACCGCTGGCATACCTGCCCCGCTTCCGGACGGATTAACGCCTCGAATCCGTGCAGCGAGTATATGTTCGTCGATGACTCCGCCTGCAACCTCGCTTCCCTCAATCTTATGAAGTTCCTCAAAGATGACGGCACATTCGACATAGCGGGCTTCAAAAAGGCCGTCCGAATCTTCATCATCGCTCAGGAAATACTCGTTGATAACGGCAGCTACCCCGATAAGGCAATCGCTGTCAACAGTCATCTTTTCAGGCCCCTTGGCCTGGGTTACGCCAATCTTGGCTCCCTGATTATGGCCTTGGCGTATGCTTACGACTCTGACCAGGCAAGGGCCCTTGCCGCGGCCATTAGCGCAATCCTCACGGGCGCCGCCTATACCGTCAGCGCCGAAATTGCCTCGGTCAAAGGTGCCTTCGACGAATTCGGTAAAAACGCCGAATCAATGCTCAAAGTCATAAATATGCACCGCCAGCACGCCTGCAACATCCCGGAATCACATTGCCCGGCTTATCTCCGCAATGCCGCCAAAGACGTCTGGGATGAGGCCTTCGACGCCGGCTCCAAATCCGGCTTCCGAAACGCTCAGGTTACCGTCCTTGCCCCCACCGGTACCATCGGCTTTCTTATGGATTGTGCCACCACCGGCATCGAGCCGGATATCGCGCTTGTAAAATACAAACTCCTCGCCGGCGGCGGTATGCTGAAATTAGTCAACAAAACCGTCCCAATGGCACTCGAACGTCTGGGCTATAGCGCGGATGAAATCAAGGCCATCACAGATTTCATCGATGAGCGAGAGACCATCGAGGGAGCGGAAAAGCTCAATCCTGAACATTTGTCAATCTTCGATTGCGCTTTCAAGCCCCGCAACGGCAAACGATACATTCATTATCTCGCCCATATTAAAATGATGGCCGCCGTCCAGCCCTTTATCACCGGCGCAATCAGCAAGACCATAAATATGCCAAAAGAGGCCACCACTGAGGAAATCGCCTCGGCTTATATGCAGGGCTGGAAACTGGGCCTCAAGGCCGTCGCCATTTACCGCGATGGCTCAAAAATGCTCCAGCCGGTCTCCACCAAAAAACACAGGGGTGCAAAAGACAAAACGCAGACAGCCGTTGCCGCCAAACCTTTCAGGCACCGGCTCCCCGATACCCGCCACAGCATTACGCACAAATTCTCCGTTACAGGCCACGAGGGCTACCTCACCGTCGGTCTCTACGAAGACGGCCAGCCCGGCGAATTATTTATCACTATGGCCAAGGAAGGCAGCACCATCGGCGGCTTGATGGACGTCATTGGCACATGCACTTCGATGGCGCTGCAATATGGTGTGCCGCTGATTACGCTGGTGGATAAGTTCAGGCACGCGAGGTTCGAGCCGGCGGGAATGACGTCGAACAGGGACATACCGTTTGCCAAGAGTTTGATTGACTATATCTTCTGCTGGCTGGGCTGCCAGTTCATCCCCGGCTACGCCGAGGCCAATACCCCCGACAGGACAGGCACTGCCGCCGAGAATAAAAACATCACAACCGCCCGCCAAGTAGTCGAAAAGACCCGTGACCTCGCGCAGAAAATCGCACAGGCAAGGGCGGAAGTGAAAGTTGGCGAGCAGGCAAAGGCCGACGACACCGATGACGATGATGGCTGCGAAGACACAATAAAGCCCTCCCGCATTGTCGAGATAGCCGCGAAGCCCGCCAACAGGTTGGCCGGCTTGACTGGTTCGACCCCCGACAACGGCATTCGAGGGCAGGCAGGCGACAGGGCAGGTGCGCTTGTGACAGCGGGTATGCCAGAAAAGACCGATGGCGAAACGCAATCCGATGCGGCCGTTATGCAGCAGTTCAATTACCAGTTCCAGCACTTCCAGGACGACGCTCCCGCCTGCGATATCTGCGGCTCAATCACAGTCCGCAACGGAACCTGCTACAAGTGCTTTAACTGCGGTAATAGTATGGGCTGCTCGTAAATTGGGTATATTTGTGAACGTAATGATATATGGCGGTTTACAAGCCGCTTGAATCTTTAACAAGTTAATATGAGCCGATTTGAAATGCGCTAAGCCCACCCAATAAGGGTGTTTTTGAAGGGCTGGTGAAAAACCGGTCGCCTTCTCCGGAAGGCTTTTTGGGGCGGTACAGGTGTTGGTACTGATATACCAGCATGCTTTGGTCTTCCGTTTGCTGTCCTGCCAATTGAGTCTCTGCTACCTGTTTTATTCTACCTAAAGGATAACTTTACTGGAACTACCGCAATGAAGTTGTGTTAAGCAGCAATAAAAAGAACGTTGTTCTTTTTCAGAAAAAAGAGTGTCGAAGTTGGTTTTACTTCGATAGGGCTCCTTTTTAGCTTAGCGTAGAAAGCACAGGGCTTATAGATTCACACAGCGTGAATCGTCCTTTAAATTTTTAACTTTTTGTGTTCAGAAAGGAGGTATATAAATGATTAAAAAGAAGTTTCGAATCGGCTCAAAACCCAGATATCGGAAATCAGCCGAAATTTTTTGGCGGGACAACTACATATCTGGCAAATTGAGCCTAGCGGACATTTCGACTGTTGCCAGAAGGGCATTCAGCCGGATAAGTAAGCTTAACTGGATTAAGCTACTTAAAGGCGTAAAGCTTGTTATGGAAATTGTTGAAAAAATCCGTACTCTTCTCTTCTGTAAACAACTCCCCATAGTTATAGGGGAATGATAATAAATCGTAATAACCTCGTTGTGAGGTTGACTATCTGAAGACGAATAGACAAAGATTAAATGCACCCAACATCAGGGACGTCGGGCATCTGTGCTTTTTGTTGCATTGTGGAAAGACGTTGCTGGGGGAACTATGTACCCATCCGGAATGGTATTATGAGCAGTTCCCGTTGCTTGTAGGCGATAAAATCAGACCGATTAAACAACCTATAGGCAAGCTCGATGATGTACTTCGCAAAGTAAAGGGAATCCTCGACCAAATAGAACTGCCCTCTTATATGCATGGGGGCGTTAAAAAACACTCTCCGACAACAAATGCGGCTCCTCATGTCCATAAGAATGCGGTTCTTAACTTCGATATTGCGGATTTTTTCCCGAGTGTAAAGCCGCGACGGGTATACGAAACGTTCTATGAACGCTGTCGGTTTCCAGCCGATGTGTCTCGGATACTAACTCAGCTTGTTACTTTCGAGGGACAGTTACCACAGGGTTCGCCTACCAGCACAGTAGTTGCCAATCTGGTAATTTTACCGTTGGCTCAACGGTTACATAAGCTTGCCGAAAAGCACGGATGTGATTATTCGCAGTTTGTTGATGATGGTACTTTTTCAGGTCCTGGGTATATAGAGGGAATTCGACCATTGATAGATAAAATCATACAACAGGCCGGGTTTAAAGCCAGTCCTAAGCCGCACAAACGAACCACAAGGTATCAGTCTGATGAGCAGGTTGTGACCGGAGTTAAGGTCAACAAAAGAATTGATGTACCCTCACAGAAGGTAGAAAAGTTAAGAGAAGAGCTGTGTCAGCTAGATATTAAAATGCGAACCGGCACAAAACCTTCCGATAGCGAAATTGCATCGCTCAAAGGCAAAATACAGTTTGTTGCCACCCTCAACGCTCAAAAAGGGAATCGTTTTCGCAATAGGTTTGTGAAAATTCTCAAAAGTGCTTCGTAGGACGAGTTGAGTATTCTTCTCATATACTAAATACTACTTTTGATATTTATGCAGACGGCCAAGGTCAAACAGGCGTTTTCCGCCATAGAGAGATAGTTCCATTTCCGAACCTTCGACAAGCCCCCCGGCCTACGGATTGCCGGGGCAGGCAGGACAGGTCTTTCAGAATGACAAACCGCCGCAATAAGGAAAGGCCTGCGGTACAAAGAAAGCCCACGGCAAGAAACCTCCTGCAATGCAGGGGGCTAAATGATAAAATAAAGCACAGTATGGGCAAATTGAAAACAATACATGAGCAGATACAGGCGTTTCCGACGGGGCCGGGGTTGTATTTTATGAAAGGGCCAAAGGATGAGGTCCTGTATATCGGCAAGGCGAAAAACCTGCGGTCACGGGTGACGAGCTACTTTCAGGCAAGCAGCGACATAATGGAATCGCGAGGGCCAAAGATAGTCGAGATGCTCAATAAGGTCGCGACAATCGATTATATCGAGACGGAAACCGAAGTTGATGCGATGCTCAAAGAGGCCCGGCTGATAAAGGACATACAGCCGGCGTATAATTCCGACCTGCTTGATGACAAGACGTTTCCGTATCTGGAGATTACAACGGGTGACGATTTTCCGGGCGTGTATATAACGCGCAAGCCACGGACAAAGGGTAATCGGCTGTTTGGCCCGTTCGCGAGCGCGAAGGATTTGCGGGCGGTATTCGTCGAGCTGCAAAAGATATTCAAATTCAGGAGCTGCAAACTTGAAATCGAAGCCAGGAATGAGAAACGCAGATTTTTCAGGCCCTGTATTCTCCACAGCATAAATCAGTGCGTTGCGCCTTGCGGGGCGAGAATCGAGAAGGCAGAATACAAAACCATCATCAAAGACCTGATTAAGTTTCTGCAATCGAAACGGGCGACGGTGCTGCGGCAGCTTAAAAATGAAATGGAAGAGGCATCGGCTGGGATGGATTACGAAAAGGCGGGGATGCTGCGCGACCGGATTCGGCTGATTGGGAAATTGGACGAGCGAGGCGAGCCGGATGAGGACGTTCAGCCGGAGGTTTTTGCGGCGGAACCGACTGAGGCATTAGTGAAACTGCAAAAGATTTTAGACAGCCCGAATCCGGTGAGAATCATCGAGGGAATCGATATCGCCAACATCGGCGGCAAGGAAGCAGTGGGGTCATTGGTGAAATTCATCGACGGCAGACCTTTTAAGGCGGGGTATCGGCGATTCAAAATCAAGACGGTCGAGGGAAGCGATGATTACGCGATGATTGCGGAGGTGGTCAGACGCAGATATAAATACGCGATGGCAGGCGAGGAGCTTTGGCCTGACCTTATCCTAATTGATGGCGGACTCGGCCAACTACACGCTGCGGACACTGCTCTTCGGAAATTATTTACCGCGGAGAACGCAGAGGCCGCAGAAAAATTAGATATAAAACTGGCGGGGATAGCCAAGCGAGAGGAAGAGCTTTATTTGCAGGGAAGCACAAGGCCATTAAAACTGCCTCGGCATTCGCCGGCGTTGAAGCTGCTGCAATACGTCCGCGACGAAGCACATCGCTTTGCGCAGCATTACCATCATCTCCTCAGGAGTAAAAAACTGCTGGAATGACGACCCCGTCCGCAGGCCTGCCACAGGCGGGTAAAAAGCGGGTCTAACCAATAAGGACTAAAAAAATAATATTTAGTTTGACATCTTGATGTTTTAATGTTATGATGTTATAATGTCGATAGTATGATAGTGAGGTGATAATATGAAAACTGTGAACAAAAGAACAACTATATATATATCCCCGGATATCCACCGGGCCCTTCGAATCAAATCGGCGGCGACTGAATACTCGATGTCCGACCTGATACAGGAGGCAATCCGGATATCGCTTGCCGAAGACGCAATCGACCTTGAGGCCGTCCATCAAAGAAGGCATGAGCCGGACGTTTCATTCGAGCAGGTCCTTAAGGATTTGCGAAAACATGGCAAGCTATAAAATCATCTTCAAAAAGTCAGCAGTCAAAGAGCTTGGAAACATCCCCAAAAAAGATATGTCAAAAATCATCAAACGCATTCAATCTCTTGCCGATAATCCAAGACCGGCCGGCTCAGAAAAATTAGCCGCTCAGGAATGTTATAGAATCCGGCAAGGCAATTATCGAGTAATCTACATAATCGACGATATAAGCCTGACCATCGACATATTTAAGATTGGTCACAGGCGTGAGGTTTACCGATTTTAGACCGCTTACATAAACCGGGCGGCGATGCGCATCAGGAGGCGTTTGAGGAACGGCTTGGTATAAGAAGTCGCGATGAGGGTTTGTTTGATTGCGGCTGAGACGCCGGGGCTAAAGCCGGGAAGCAATGTATTGGCGACGTTGGCGTTTTCGTTGATTTTGTATTCATAGCCGCGGACGATGGCGACGGGGATTCCTTCGCCGGTCTGGCCGAAAACGAGCGCGGAGGCAGAGCACAATTCGTGACCTATCAGGTCGATGCCGCCGAATTTTGGTTTGTCGAAAATGTCTTTTTGGCCGAATTGTTTTGAGACGGGGTCGATGCCGGAGGAGCCGATGGCGAAATCCATCGTGCCGAAGGGAATCATTTCGGTGTCGGCGAGAATGACGGCGAGTTTTTTACCTGTTAATTTCTGAAGCTGTTCGCGGATGTCTTTTGCGGCCTGGTCGGGGTCTTCGGGAAGTAAACTGACGACGCCTTTTTCGTGATTCGAACCATCAATGCCGGCGTCGCAGGTATGCAGACGGCCATCCTTGCCCATAGTGATGCAGAGGGCCTGCTCATGTTCGACAAGCTCCGTTGTTACCGCTGCGTTTTCGGAAGCGCCGAAGATGTGCTTTTCAATGACACCCCTGAGGGGCATAATCGCGAGGATATCATTACCTTCGTCAAAAATCATCTGAAGCCACTGGGCATCCTTGCCGGTTTTACTTGAGATATAGAGGGCCTTTTCGCCGGGGACAACGTCGGCCATTCGTCTCGTCCGGCCCTGGGCCTTGGAAACGATTTTGCTTGTGAGGATAACAATATCATTTTTCTGCAGGCCGGTGATTTCCTGCTCGGCGCAGGCGTAAACTATCTCAGCGAGGTTATCTCCCTGCTTGATTTTCGGGATTGTCTGAAGGCCGAACACTTCGATTTTTTTCATAGTCAAACCTTTCCGGCTACGGCTCGGCACGTTGATTTTAAAATCGTCCTGCTACCGCACAATACGATTATCCTTAAGTCGCTTTTAATCCGGCCTTCTCCGAGACGAGTGTGATTCCTGCAGCCGTCATCCCATTTTCCGTCAGGCCGTTTATACGGATGTCACAGCAGATATGCGTTATACCCGCACGGCACAAATGCAAACGATTTGTCGCCCACGAGATATCTGCGCCGCCTTTCGCGTCCAAAATTTTAGGCGCGACGTATATGACAACTTCATCGGCGAGTTTGGCTTTCAGGAATGAGCCGATGATGGTGGGGCCGCCTTCGACGAGCAGACGCTGGATGCCGCGTTTACTCAATTGGGTGAGAAGAAATTGCAAATTTGAACGTGATGCGGGACAGGCGAGAATTTCAGCCCCCCTGCTGATAATTTGCTTTGCCTTTTTGGCTTTAGTTCGCAGAGAAGCGGCCCGCGTTACTATAAGCAAGGGGACATTTTGGGCTGTTTGCATTAATTTGCAATTGAGAGGGATGCGAAGGTGATTATCGAGAACGATTCGTAATGGTTTTTTGCCGCGAGCCGGCCTTGGCGTAAGCAGCGGGTCGTCTTTGAGGACGGTATTGATACCGACAAGAATCGCGCCGACCTGTCGTCGCAGTTTATGGGCGTCTTTCCTACTGTATTCACAGCTTATCCATCTGTGCTTGTCATCGGTTTTGGCCCAGGCGAGTTTGCCGTCGATTGACTGCGCCCATTTCAATGTCACCCAGGTTTTGCCAGTCGAGGCAAATTTCATAAACGGTGCGTTAAGAAGTCGCGCCTCGGCTTCACACAACCCAACGTTAACTTTGACACCCGCCTTTCGAAGCTGGCGAATGCCTTTGCCGTTTGCATGTTTCGACGGGTCAAGCGTCGCGACGACGACTTTTTTCAATTTTGCTGCGATTATCGCGTCGGTGCAGGGGCCTGTTTTGCCGAAGTGACAGCAGGGTTCGAGTGTAACGAACATTGTCGCGCCTTTCGGGTTAGTCCCCTGCTTTTTGCAATCCGCAAGGGCATTGACTTCCGCGTGCGGGCCTCCGAATTTTTTATGCCACCCCCTGCCGATAATTTTGTCGTTTTTGACAATGACCGCTCCAACCGCGGGATTGGGCTCAACACTACCAAGACCGCGTGCGGCCAACTGCAACGCCGACTGCATATAATTCCGGGCGTGTGTCATAACATTTCTTCGAATTCCTTTTCGCTAATCATTTTCACACCGAGCTGACGGGCTTTGTCGAGTTTGCTGCCGGGGTTGTCGCCCGCGAGGACAAAATCGGTATTTTTACTGACGCTGGAGCTTACCTTTGCGCCGGCGTTTCTGATTGCTTCTTCGATTTGCTGACGGGAGAAATTTTGAAGTGTGCCTGTAACAACAATGGTTTTGCCGACGAGTTTGCCTCCGGCTTTTTTCTTTTTGGGCAGTTCGGGTTTAACGCCGGCCGACAGCAATTCATTTATGATTGCGATATTCCGCTCATTGTTAAAATACTCATAAATTTCTTTGGCGAGTTTTTCGCCGACCTGTTCAATCGCATCGAGTTCGGCCTGAGTCGCTTTTATAAGCGCTTCGAGCGAGCCGAAATGCCCGGCTAAATCCTGCGCGGTCTGCACGCCAATATGACGAATACCAAGCCCCGCGACAAGCCGCCAAAGGGGACGGGTTTTGCTTGCCTCGATTGAGTCGATGACGTTTTGCGCGCTTTTATCCGCCATCCGCTCCAGGCCGAGAAGGTCGTCCTTGGTGAGTTTGTAAATGTCGGCGATATTTTTGACTAAACCGGCTTCCACTAACTGGTCAATCAATGCTTCGCCCAGGTTTTCGATATCCATTTGTCCCCTGCCGGCGAAATACCTGATTCGTTCCTTCAATTGGCCGAGGCAATGCGGGTTGATACAGCGAAGGAAAACACCTTCTGCGTCTTTTTTGACAACGCCTCCGCAATTTGGGCATTTTGTGGGCGGCTCAAAAGGTTTCGCCCCTTTCGGCCTGCGGTCTTTTTTGACTTCGACGACCTGCGGGATGATTTCGCCCGCTTTTTCGATAATGACGGTATCGCCTTCGCGGACATCAAGACGACTGACCTGGTCGAAGTTATGCAAACTCGCCCTTTTGACAGTTGTCCCCGCCAATAACACCGGCGTCAGATTCGCCACGGGCGTCAGTGTGCCGCCCTTGCCCACCTGGACATCAATTGATTCGACTTTTGTTTCGGCCTGCTCGGCGGCGAATTTATAACTTATGCACCATCTCGGCGAACGTCCCGTGAAGCCAAGAATCTCACGCTGTTCGAGATTATTGACTTTTACGACCATACCGTCAATTTGATACTCAAGTTTGTCTCGCCTGTTGTCCCAGCTATTACAAATATCGATGACCTCATCTATATTTTTGGCTTTTTTGATATGCGGATTGACAGGCAGACCAAGTTTTTTGAAAACCTGCAACGCTTCATAATGGTCTTTTGCCAACGGCTTTGAAACCTCGCCGGTGGCATACGCGAAAAAAGAGAGGTTTCTCTGGGCGGTGATTTTCGAATCGAGGAGCTTTAATGAGCCGGCGGCGGCGTTGCGGGGATTGGCAAATAGCAGCTCGCCCTCTTTTTCGCGCTGTTTATTGAGGCCAACGAATGACTTTGTCGGCATATAGACCTCGCCGCGGACCTCAAGGACATCCGGCGCATCGCCCGTCAGTCGCAGCGGAATCGCCTTTATCGTTCTGATATTGTGCGTAACATTGTCTCCTTTTGAGCCGTCGCCCCTTGTGGCGCCAAGCACAAGCACCCCTTTTTCGTATCTCAAACTTACAGCGAGGCCATCGATTTTCAATTCGACGACGTAATCGTAATCTTTGCTTTCAAGTCCCTTTGCCACCCGCTCATCGAACGCACGCAACTCCTCAGCGTTATAGGTATTATCCATACTCAGCATCGGGACAGCGTGGCGAACCTGGGCAAAGCCCTCAATCGGCCTTTCGGATACCCGCTGGGTAGGCGAATCAGGAGTAATAAGTTGGGGGTGTTGTTCCTCAAGCGATTTTAGCTCCGCAAAGAGCTTGTCGTATTGCGGGTCGGTTATTTCGGGCTGGTTGAGGACGTAATAGAGGTAATCGTGCCCGCGTATCTCGGCACGCAACCGCTCAATTCGCTTTTTAATATCCGCTGCCATATGTAAGGTAACTTTATACGCCCAAAAGGGTTATTTTGCAATACGCAGGCGGGGATTACCCGCCGGAACAGGGTTGCCGCGACAAAATTCATTTTGACAAAAATACAAGATAATTGTTGTGTACAGACCGCAGAGATAATAGAATATCGCAAGTTTTGGCAAGTGTATTCGGACGGCATTAGCACCGTCAAAATCGGCTTTAGAGATTAAGAAAGGAAAGCAAATGAACATTTATGTGGGCAATCTGGCACCTGATGTAACCGAAGACGAACTGAAACAGGCGTTCGAGGCATTCGGTCAGGTACAAACGGCAACGATAATAAAGGACAAGTTCAGCGGCGAGTCCAGAGGATTCGGATTTGTCGAGATGCCGGCTAAGGCCGAAGCACAGACGGCTATAACCGAAATGAACGGCAAGGACCTCAAAGGACGTTCACTGAACGTCAATGAGGCCCGGCCGAAGACCGAGCATCGCGGCGGCGGTGGCGGATACGGTGGCGGCGGCGGTGGCGGCAGACGCGGCGGCGGTGGCGGCGGATATGGTGGTGGCGGCGGCGGTGGCGGCTCTCGCGGCGGCCCGAGTCGCAGGTACTAACCGTTATTGCCCAAACGCAGCATTTTTCAGACAGC
>JBEKAT010000019.1:0-24262 GCA_050015775.1 Sedimentisphaerales bacterium
CAACTGTGTGCAGAAGTAATCTGAAGCAGATTGGCCTTGCGGTAAATTTCTATGCCGAAGCATGGAATTTTTTTATCCCGCGTGGAACCAGTGGGTTGAGTAAGACTTGGTTTCAGTTATTTATGCCGTATCTGTCGGAGCGCTCGATAGGCAATGACTACCGCAATGTCAGGATGTATCGTTGTCCGGGTTATCCCAACAAGAACCAAACGGTTTGCTTTGTGGTTAATGGCTGGATATTTACAAGTCCGACCGACACGACCGGACAGGCGATAGATGAGCCGACAAGGGTATTCGGGCTTAAAAAATTAGACACCAAAATTTACCTGGTGGACAATGAAGACGGCCCGGGGCGTAACATCATAACACAAGAAGGGGACCCGGGATGGGATATGTGTGATGTGTGGAGTATTGCTCACCTGGCGAATAATATCACTACGCCGTACGAAAGACGAGTTGCGAGGACAAGGCATAGCAAGGGGACAGCGAAGCCGGGATGTCATTATCTGTTCCTTGACTGGCACGTCGAATGGATAATGGCTGATAACGCAACCTATAAATCGTGGAAATTCGAATACGACTTTTAAAGTTGCTTACAGCAGCTAACAGTCGTATTTTCAGGATTTGCGCAATGCCCTGTCGAGGTCGGCGATGAGATCGTCGGTGTCTTCAATGCCCACGGCCAGCCGGAACAGCGTGTCGGTAATCCCTAATTTGTAGCGTTCCTTTCGGCTGTAGTCGTAATAGCTCACAAGGGCGGGGTGGGTAATCAGCGATTCTACGCCGCCCAGTGATGGCCCGATGTTAATCAGCTTCAGCCGGTCGAGTAGCCGTTTGGAGTCGGTAAGAGTCCCCTTGACCTCGAACGAAACAACGCCGCCGCCGCCTTCCATCTGCTGTGTCGCGACCTCGTAGTGCCGATGACTTGGAAGGAAAGGATAATACACTCGTCTTATGGCGGGATGTGCCTCGAGCCATTCCGCGATTCGCAACGTGGATTCGTTCTGATGGCGGACACGAAGCGGGAACGTCTTTAGCCCTCGCAAAAGCATATAACAGCAGTGCGGGTCGATAGTGCCCCCCATTGATTTGTGCAAATCGCGGATTTTTTCGATGAGTTCCTGTTTGCCCAAAACCGCGCCGGCCAAAATATCGTTGTGCCCCGCTAAATACTTGGTGCAGCTTTGCAGTACCAAATCCATACCGAACTCGATGGGTCTTTGGTTATAAGGCGTTGCAAATGTCGAGTCGATGAGGGTAAGGATTTTGTGCTTGTCGGCTATTTTCTTGATTTTAACAAGGTCAAAGATGTTCAGATACGGATTAGTGGGTGATTCGGAAAAGATGAAGCGGGTGTTTTTCCTGATGGCCTTGTCGATAACGTCATAGTCGCCGAATGCGACAATAGTGCAGTCGATTGCGAACTGCTTTAGATACAACTTGCAGAACTCCAGCGTCTTCTTGTAGCTGTCGTCGGTGATGACGATGTGGTCGCCTGAATGCACAAGCGACAGAATGGTGGTGGTGATTGCGCTCATCCCCGATGAAAAGACGACGCAGTCCTCTGCGCCTTCGAGGTCGGCCAATCGCTGCTCCGCGATTTTGGCGGTCGGGTTGCCGTATCGGCCGTATTCGTAATGTGCCTTGCCCTTCTTGGTGTAATCCTCGATTGCCTTGCTGTTTTTGAAGGTAAATGTGGCGGTCTGGACGATGGGTGTCATCAGCGAGTCGGCGTATTTCTGCCTCGGTTCCCCCGCGTGAATCGCCCTTGTTGCCATCGACGCCCGGCTATGAAGCTTTTTCACTTTTTTCGATACGTCAGCCATATTGTTTTCCTTATTTCGACTTTGTTCAGGATAGTAGAACCATTTGCAGTTCAAGATGACTTGTTTATCCGAAAAGGGAATCGGCTTCAAGTGATTTTTGGCCGGGCTTAATTATTGTAGATGCTGGCGAGGTAGATGAAGAAAATGAAAAGCGCGGCGAAGCAGGCAATCGGGATAAGATAGATGAAGGTATGGGTAGGGAGGGCAAAGGCAATCGCCGTCGCAACGGCTGTCGCGGTAATACCGATTTTGCTCGATATAATGGCAATCAGTGACGCGGTGAAGCCCACTTCCAGAGATGATGCGGTAATAGTAGCGGAAGATGCCGCCTTGGCGGAGGTCGTAACGACGCCGAACAGGGCAAGGGCGATGAGGAAGTAGTATTTGCCGAAACCCTGCATAGCGAGTTCTCTCCGCAGTGATGTCTTTGCGCGGAAAAACATCACCCTTGAACGCAATTCGGAGCAGTTCATCACCGTGCCTATTTGGGCGTAATCCATGTTCTCGAAACAGCGAAGGATGAGAATGTTACGGTATTTCAGCTTTAGTCGTTTCATCGCCATAAAGACCGCGTCGGATAGTTCTTTTCGCAGAAGCTCGGTCAGCCCGTCGTTAAAATCAGTGCTGACGCGGTTATGGATATACAGCCGTTCGTTTTCGGACAGCTCAACGGTTTTTCTGCGGTTCAGGTCCCGGTAGTAATGCTGGACATTGCCCATCGCTGTTCTGAAGAGCCACCCCCAGAAATGCTCCACGTGTTCGAGTTGGTTTATTGACTGGATCATAAATAGTATTGTCTCCTGCAGGATATCCTGCGTGATGGTCTGGTCGAGCGTGAGCCGGTAGATATAGGCATAAAGTCGCTCACTGGCCAACTCGGCAAGCCGGTTCATACTATCCTTGTTGCCCAGTTTGGCCTCGTGAATCAGCCCCGGGCTTACATTTTGCAGCATTGTCGCCATACGTCTATCCTGCATATATTGTCCATAAAGGGCGGTGTTTGTTACACATTTTTTTACGATTTTTTCAAAAAACTGAGAAATTCCGCAAAATTCCTGTAACGCAATGGGAGGTTCTCGGACTTATCTTATAGAAGCAGCTGTCCACACCCAAGCCTGCTTCCAAATTTATCGCCAGTTTCGGCGACCAGCGAATAAATGGTGAGAACCCGCTGCGACTCGACGGTTCCCGCCGAGGTCGAAGGAAGGGTCGGCGTGACTCGATATGGTATCGGGGGCGGACACAGCCGACCCTTCCGTTTTTTTGTAAAATCCCCAAAAACTCATACGTGGTTAATGCCGGCCTTTAGTGGTTGCGTTCTGTGTCGCGGTTACTATAATTATCGCCATTTATGATTGTGCGCATTTTAGGAGACGGAAAATATGCACGGCATTCAATTGGGTTCCATCGATTATTTGCTGCTGTTTATCTATTTTGCCTTCGTGCTTGGAATCGGTTTCGCGCTGAAGCGATACACCAAAACCAGCACGGATTTCTTCCTCTCAGGCAGGTCGATTCCCGCGTGGATTACGGGGCTTGCCTTCATATCCGCCAACCTCGGGGCGCAGGAAGTTATCGGAATGGGCGCATCCGGCGCGAAATACGGCATTATGACCAGCCATTTTTACTGGGTGGGCGCTATCCCCGCGATGGTCTTCGTGGGCGTCTTTATGATGCCTTTCTACTATGGCTCAAAGGCGCGTTCGGTGCCCGAATATCTCAAACTTCGCTTCGATGAAAAAACCCGGGCATTTAACGCTGTAATGTTTGCTGTGATGACCGTTTTCTCATCAGGCATTTCAATGCACGTCCTTGCAAAGCTTCTCGAACAAATCCTCGGCTTCAATTATCACCTCTGCATTATCGTTTCAGCAGCCATTGTGCTGATTTACATCTTCCTTGGCGGCCTGACCTCCGCAATCTACAACGAGGTCTTGCAGTTCTTCCTCATTGTCCTCGGTTTTTGCCCCCTCGTATTCCTTGGTCTCAAAAGCGTTGGCGGCTGGGACGGGTTGGTAGCTAAGCTCAACGTCGTGGCAACCAGTCCAACCAACCCCGCGGGCAAGGCGTTCGCTCCCGGCGCCTGGACGGAGTCCTGGGCGCACATGAATTCCGCAAGCGCAAACCCGATGGGCGTCGAATGGTTCGGAATGGTGATGGGGCTGGGTTTTGTTCTTTCATTCGGCTACTGGTGCACGGACTTCTTGGTCGTGCAAAGGGCGATGGCGGCAAATTCGATGTCCGCTGCTCGACGCACGCCCCTGATTGCCGCTTTCCCGAAAATGCTTTTCCCGGCACTGGTGATTCTGCCCGGTATGATTGCCATCGCCCTGCATCAGGACGGAGGCACATTCCTGCCAAAAGATGCAGCCGGTAACGTGGATTACAATATGGCGGTGCCGGCAATGCTCGCCAAATTCCTCCCGTCGGGCCTTCTCGGTATCGGCATCACGGCACTTATGGCGTCGTTTATGTCGGGTATGGCGGGCAACGTCACGGCCTTCAACACCGTCTGGACTTATGACCTCTATCAAAGCTACATCAAGCCCGGCCAATCGGACCAGCATTATCTGCGTATGGGTCACATCATCACGGTGGTCGGTATCCTGTTAAGTATCGCCTGCGCTTATGTCGCAAGCGCCTTCAACAATATTATGGATATGCTCCAGCTTGTCTTCGGCTTTGTCAACGCGCCGCTGTTCGCGACGTTCCTTTTAGGGATGTTCTGGCGCAGAGCCACGGGCCACGGCGCGTTCTTCGGCCTGATTTCAGGCACCCTCGCCGCGGCGCTTCACCACGGCCTGACCCTGCCGGTTGGCGCGACTATGGGAATCAAAGGCGGCTGGCTCTGCGGCGGCCACGTCCTGCATACCTACCCCGTTGATATGGCACAGAACTTCTGGGCTGCCATTTACGCATGGAGCACCTGCTTTGTTGTTACAATCGTCGTTTCGCTGGCCACGGCCAAAAACAAAACCGACGACGAATTGCGAGGCCTGGTTTATTCGCTGACCCCGCGCATCAAAGAGCAGGGATTGGTTTGGTATAAGCAGCCGGCGGTCCTTGGCGTTATTGTGCTGATAGCCGCCATAGCCCTCAATATTATCTTTTGGTAATGGAGAAAAATATGAGCGACGGAATGAGACTTGACGTGCGACTCCCCATAGGCGGGATGTTTACCTTAATCGGGGCGATAATTACTGTTTACGGCCGGTTTTCTGACCCGGCTATTTATGAACGCTCACTTGGTATCAACATTAACTTTTGGTGGGGGCTTGTGATGTTTGCCTTCGGTGCGTTTATGCTGATTATGGCGTGGCGGGCGGCCAAAAAGAACAAGTAATAGTTCTCGTTAAGAGAATATAATCAATGACAATCGGCTGGTTTGCGATTGCATACCGGCCGATTTTTTTATACCCTCTTGGTGCTTGTGCCGTTTCTAACAATAAAGCGTCGTTTTTGTCATTCCCGCGAACGCGGGAATCCATTGTGTAAATGAAAAACTTATGTAATGCTTCAATTTTAAGTTATATTATCTTTTTAGAAATGGCATTAAGTTAAGGACGATTGATTATGACCGAAGGACAACCAATTTTACAAACCAATCCCGGCCAGGGTGCCGCGGCAGCCGAACCAATAACCGCGCCGAGCCATAACCTCAAAGGGCCGTTCGAGGCCACGGTAGTATTCAATAAGCCCCTGCATCAGAAGTTCTATCGGCTTGGTCTGCAATTTGCCGGCCCAGGTGCAGAGGCGTTCGCCAAAACAAGGCCCGGCCAGTTCGCCCAGTTTGACCTCTCGAATGTCGCGCTGCCCGCGACAGAGGCGATACCGGATGACTTGCAGGACGCTGCGGCAAGGCAGATACTTTTGCGAAGACCCTTCAGCTTCGCCCGCGTCGCCAAAGAAGTGATTCCCTCAGCTCATCCCGCACCGGGCCATCCGGCTCATCCCAAACCGATATCTTCTGGTGTTAGCAAAATAATCGTCGAGGTCGTCTATTGTGTGCTCGGCCCCGCGACCCTGCGTATGACGACGCTGGCCAGGGGCAACTCAATCAATATCATCGGGCCTTTAGGTAATGGTTTCACCGTCCCGGCGGGCAAGAAGCGTGCGATATTGGTCGCGGGCGGTATGGGTTCGCCTCCTTTGGAGCATCTTGCGCAGGTGCTTACCTCGGAACACCCGACTATGGATGCGATTGCATTCGCCGGCGCAAAGACAAAAGAGGATTTGCCTTTTGAAAAACCCCTCGATAATCTTTCGCGGGAGATTGGTTTCTGGCTCAAAGAGTTCGGCAGATACAGCATCAGCTCATTCGTCGCCACAGACGATGGCTCCGCGGGCTTTAAGGGTTTTGTCAGCACTTGCATTTTGGACTGGCTTTCGCAGCTTTCGCAGAACAGCATCAGTTTTAATCCCGCTGAGGCGATTATCTATGCCTGCGGCCCACGGTCTATGCTGGCGAGTATCGCCAAGTTTGCCCGCGATAAAAAAATCGACTGCCAGGTTAGTATGGAAGAGATGATGGCCTGCGGCATAGGCCTTTGCCAATCCTGCGCCGTCAAATGCGTAGCCCCCGTAGGGGACAAATCGCCGGATGGTGCGACATACAAACTCTGCTGTAGAGATGGCCCCGTCTTCGATGCAAAAGATGTTGTATTTTAGACACGGACCTGCCAGCTAAAGTTTAAGGAAGGATTACCATCGATTTGAATGGGATATTTTTCTGCCTGCAGGTCTTCGATGTGCTCGAGGTTTTGTTCTGTCGCCGATACCCATAACCAGCGACCTGACGTTGATATCCTCGTCAATATCTTCCCAGTGCAGGCCTGTGCCGCCTCCGCTGATGATATAGTTCTTGCGTTGTTGGGCTGTTGCGTGCAGTAACCTCGGAAAGTAAGCCAGCGGCACACCGAGTTTTCTGCCGTCAGCCAACTCAACCCACATACTGCCGGAATCGAAGGAAACGCTGGTTGCTTTAGCTTCAATCGCCGAAGTATTCATACCACGCCCTTTTGATAATCTTTGCATTGTTCTCAATCACCTTTTGCAGCTTGTTAAGCTCCTGCGGACTCATTCCGTATGACTCTGCAAGGCCGACAGCGGGTTCTAACCAGAACTTGGCTACGTTCCTTTCCTTTATTACGTGCACGTGCATCGGCTCGGAAGGTTCGCCTTCGTTGGAATAAAAGAAAAACCTGTAACCTTTCCATCTAAATATCGTCGGCATTTTTCGCGTCCATCCTTGCCTGATTTACATTATACACGTTGCCTGTCTTTGCTTCAAACGCCATTTTTGTGCCAATACAAATAAAACCACTCTTCTGCGCTCCGTAATTGCAAAGCCAAAGGCCCCGTCTTCGACGCTAAAGAAGTCATCATTTAGACATTTACCGCGTCGCCGATAATATTAAGAAGGCGGACAATTTATCTTTCGCCTGCTGACTTCTGATATTATGCTGTGTGAAATGAAACGCGAATACTGGAACAATCTTGCGTGTTGCTACGAAGACAAAATTTTCAGCGTGCTGCATTACGACCGAAAACAACTGGTCCTGCGGCAGATTCGCAAATTAGGGGCCCCGGGGAAAATCGCGGGCGATTACGGTTGTGGAATAGGACACTTTCTCCCGTATCTTTCTGCGAGTTTCAAAAAGGTATTCGCCATAGACATCTCACGCGACTTAATCACCAGGGCCAAAAAGAAATGCTCGCACCTGACAAACGTCTCGTATATTACGGCCGACCTCGCCGCCGACGGCCTTCGGCTTGCAAATACCCATTTTATCCTCAGCGTAAACACGCTCATTATGCCGTCGCTGGCCGCCCGGCTGCGCATTCTCGACGTTATGGCCGGCCACATCCTTAAAAATGGGCACCTGGTCCTCGTTGTCCCCTCGCTGGAGTCGGCCATGCTGACCGATTTTTGCCTTATACAGGCGAATCTGCGTAACGGCTTCAGTCCCGCATCGGCCGTCCGTGCTGGCTTTGAAAAAAACGGTCACTATCGTCTGCGCCAGGGTATTGTCCCCATCGATAACGTCCCTACCAAGCACTACCTCAAAGAGGAGCTTGTCTCGCTGCTGGAGCGAAGGAACCTGCGCGTTATTAAAATCAGTAAAATCGAGTACCCGTGGGATACCGAATTCGATTCTCCTCCCCACTGGATGAAACATCCTTACCCCTGGGACTGGCTCGTTGTCGCCCGAAAAACAAAATAACGGCGGACAAACACTGTTTCCTTAAAAATAATTAGCCCCGCCATCTCCGCCCTCATGCCCTCGAATGTTTTTGTCGGGGGTGGCGAGTGGCGGGGTTCTCTTTACTCAAAACTCAAAACTATTTTTGAGTCCTCACCAGAAATAAAACAATTCGTGATGCCGTGATTTTCTTTATTGCAAAATGAAAAACTTCCTCCTGCCAGACCTTGCAGTGAGTTTGGCATATGTTAAGTTTTTGAGTTTCGTTATTTTTTCAGAATCTGATCTAATACCACAACTGGGAATTCCGTTGTTGGATTTTTGCTAGATGCTTTGTTGTAGGCAAGAAGACGATAATGGCCTGATTTTGCTCCTTGTTCTGCTGTAAGTTGGAAATGAAATCGCAAGCCTTTTTTCTTTGCCCCAACTCGCCACTTCCCAAGCGACCACGTTATGATTACTGCCAGGTTCTCCGGAATGTTTTTGTGTTGCAGAAATTCAATTAGTGTAGGCTCAAGTTCTGCTAATACGAATTCGCGCCTCCCAGCATCGTATATCAAGCAATCAAACGGTGCCTTGTCATTGTAATCAAGTAATTTATATGAACTGTTGATTCTCTTCATAACATTCTCATTGGCGATCAAGAGAGCAAGCTCTCCGTCTGTTTCGGGTATAAAGCGAAATCCCGTTGTGATCTCTGGGACGCATACATCCTTTCCTTCTTGGACCCGCTTGTTTGCAAGCTCAATTCGTTGGTTGTGTTCTTTCGTGGCTTTCTTCTCCGATTTCTGTTCTAGTTTTTTAAGTTGAGGTCTTATAAATCCCGATACCACACGTGTTACAGTGGTTCGAAACTGCTCCTCCAGTTTAGTGTTGGAGAATTTCAATGAGTCACGAGCAAGGGATATTTCGCCCCGTAACCAGTCGATACTCAACTCAACACGTATGCCACTTGCAAATTTATTCCACTTACTTATAGGGTAGACATATTTTTGCTCTGTAAAGCTCTGTTTTAAAAGGCGCCCGTGAATTCGAACATAGATTCCACGTAACCCTGTTTTCATTGGGAGGACTTTGCCTTCCCTTATGCCTGTGAAATATATACGATACTTTACAGTTGGATCCTGGCGATCCTTGCCATCAATCACACCGCAATCCTTCAAATCGAGACTAGTAGACGGATCTCCGACCATGAGGAGTTTGCGTTTTAATAAAGATTTCGCCACAGCATTCAACTTTGCAAAGTCATCAGTTGCTGGCGCTAGCTCACGATGAAGTTTTTGATAATCGCCGACGTAGCACTTGAACTTGCCATTATCTTGAGGTAGATTCGCAAGCGCCGAAGCGTAACTGTCGAGAATATCCGTAGATGTTGGATTCTTTAGCCCAAGAATAATATGTGAACCGGTGCCCAATTGTCTTGGTTTTGGTCTATGATGTAGGTCAAATCCATCAAAATCAGGTTTGAGCGCTTCATCAAGATGGGCCCAATCGAGTTCGATCTTAAATTGTCCCTCCTCGGAAACCGTGTTTATGATAACTTTGTTTGCAATATTCGCTGATGCCTTCAGTCCAAATCCATAGGCGCCAAGATAAGGTCGTTGCGATTCGGATGTAGCAATATCTTGTTTATCACCACCCCCAAGCATTCCAGATTGCATCATTGCATTTTTGCTGAAACCACAGCCATCGTCCAAAATATGAAGTTCTTGTCTCCTCGTGTCCAAAAGGACGAGTACTGTAGAAGCATCTGCATCGTAGCTGTTAGCCGCGAGTTCTTCTATTACTGCGGGTTCATTGTAGTCTTTGATAGCGACGCGGTATCCGCGTGCGCTTATACCAGGTTTTACCTTAATTATCGGTGTATTCGACGGCATGTGTTCTTCCTTTCCGTATTCTATTATATCTTACCTTTCGTTTTTGTCTTGCCCGCTTTATACCCAATTGCCGTCCTGTTTGTCAAAGGAAAAACGATGCTTGTTCCTCGATGCTCGTAAAGGTGGAAATAAGGGTTGTTGTTTTGTGAATTTAGGGATTGGATAATTAGAATTTGTTTAGGATTTAGGGTTTAGAATTTAGGATTTCGACCTATACGCTACACGCTGCCCGCTGAACGCTATTCTTTTATAACCACGTTGCCTGTCCCCGATGTGATTCGGCCAATCTTATAGACCTTCTCGCCATAGCTCGTCAATTTCCCGGCAATCGAGTCGGCGAAGTCCTCCGCGACGACCAAAACGTAGCCAATCCCCATATTGAAGACGCGGAACATCTCTTCTTCTTCAACCGGGCCTTTTTCAGCTAAGAATTTGAAAATCGCGGGCAGTGGCCAGCTATCTTTTTTCAGGACCGCGTCGCAATTGCGAGGCAGAACGCGAGGGATATTGCCGGGCAATCCTGCGCCTGTGATATGCGCCATACCGTGAATGACTTTTTTGACCTTGTATTGTGAAAGCAGTTTGATAATAGGCCTGACGTAAATCTTCGTCGGCTCAAGAAGCACGTCGCCTAAAATCCTGCCGTCAAGTTCGGGGATATTATCCGTCGGCTGGTATTGATTGGTCTTGAAGCAGATATTACGTGCAAGCGCATAACCATTGCTGTGCAGGCCGCTTGACGCGAGGCCGAGGATAACGTCGCCCTTGCCGACCTGTTTGGTGCCGGAGATGATTTTTTTCCGCTCTACGATTCCGACCGCGAAACCCGCCATATCGAAATCGTCCGTTTTATATGTATCGGGCATCTCGGCTGTCTCGCCGCCAATCAACGAGCAATCCGCGATTCGGCAGCCCTTCGCGACGCCCTTGACCATTTCCGCCACGACGTGCGGGTCGAGCTTATTGAGCGCGATATAATCTAAGAAGAACAACGGCTCCGCCCCCAGCACTAACATATCGTTGACGCTCATCGCGACCAAATCAATACCCACGGTATCGAAGCGGTTCATTGTCGAGGCCAGAAGCACCTTGCTGCCCACGCCGTCGGTGCAGGCGACCAGCACCGGGCTTTTGTAGTTTCTTTTGAACAGCCGTTCATCGTAATCGAGACGGAATAACCCCGCGAACCCGCCCTTGAGCGCCATCACCCGCGGGCTGAACGTGCTCGCGATGTGCGGGTAAATCAGGTCTTCCATCTCGTCGCTGGCGTCGATGTTGACCCCTGATTGTGCGTATGTAATTGGCTTACCCATTTTTAACCACAGATTCCACAGACCTGTCCTCCGTAGCTTTAGCGAAGGAGGATTACACTGATTTTTTCTGCTGTCATCTGTTCTCTGTCCTCTGTTTTTAAAGTATCAAGTATCGAGTATCCAGAATTACTGCGTTCCTTCGAACATCCTCAACTGGTAGTGTTCGAGCGCGAATTTCGTCATAGCCACATCAACCGGTATCCGATATTTTCCTACCCAGCACGCCGTGCAGTAATGGTCTGGCGGTAAAGTAGCACAGGATAATAAGCCCTCGAGGGACATATAACCAAGCGATTCGACTTCGAGGAACTCGCGTATTTGTTCGAGCGTCCGGTTGTTGGCGATAAGCTCTTCTTTGGTCGGAAAGTCAATGCCGTAGAAGCAGGGAAAACGAATCGGTGGGCAACTCACCCGCATATGAATCTCTTTTGCGCCTGCGTCGCGGAACGCCTTGATTTTGCCTTTGGTGGTGGTGCCTCGGACGATGGAATCATCGATGACGACGATGCGTTTACCTTTTATAACTTCCCTGATTGGCGCAAGCTTGATTTTTACGGTCAGCTCTCGCGTATTCTGGTCGGGCGAGATAAACGTCCTGCCGACGTAATGGCTTCTCACCATACCCATATCGAACGGGATTCCTGATTTTTCAGCAAAGCCGATGGCCGCCGATGTGCCGGAGTCAGGAATCGGGACGACGACGTCGGCTTTTACGGGATGCTCGACGGCTAATTGTCGGCCGAGTTTTTTCCGAAATTCGTAAACATTCTCGCCGAATATGTTGCTGTTTGGCTTTGCGAAATAAATGTGCTCGAACAGGCAGTGGGCGGGCTTGATAGTGCCCGGTTTTATGAAAAATCGGCTGGACAGGCCTTTTTTGTCGAGCGTAACGATTTCGCCCGGCTCAACCTCGCGGATGAATTTCGCGTCGATGGCGTCGAGTGCGCACGTCTCGCTCGCGACGACGTATGCGCCGGCGTCGGTTTGGCCGATGCACAGAGGCCGAATGCCATAAGGGTCGCGTGCCGCCTCGATATGGTCGGGGAAAAGGAATAATAACGAGTATGCCCCCTGTAAATGATTGAGGACGTGGCCCAGCGGGTCGGGTTTGGAGACGTGGGTGGGTTTGGCCAAAAGATGGGCGATTATTTCTGTGTCGGTTGTGGATTTAAATATGCTGCCGTATGCCTCGTACTCGTCGCGGAGCAATCCTGCGTTTATGAGGTTGCCGTTGTGGGCGATGGCGACCTGGCCTCGTGAATACTCGACGAAAAACGGCTGGCTGTTAGCTGCTTTGGATGAACCGGTTGTTGAGTAGCGGACGTGGCCTATGGCGATGGGGTTGGCAAGGTTTTCGAGGATGCCGGTGCCCGCGCGGAAGACCCGCTGGACGTTGCCCATTGCCGTATAGCAGTTGATTGTTTCGCCGTTGCTGGAGGCGATGCCTGCGGATTCCTGCCCGCGGTGCTGCAGGGCGAAAATCCCGTAGTATGTTTTCTGCACAGCTTCCGGGTCGCCGAATATCCCGAACAGGCCGCAGTTTTCCTTCTTATCGTATGTAAAATCCGCACCGACAGGGCCGATAACCTCACCGCTATGCGGACAGTGTTCGCTTTCGTAATGCATCAAGATTTACCCCTGGATACCGCCCCCACCTCGCCGGCAGGCAAAGTTCACGACGGTAAAAAAATAGTTTACCTGAGCCGGCCCCTTACGTCAAGAGCGGTGCTAACTTAATATCTACGCCGGCGAGGGCGATTTGGCCCAAGGTTTACGCGTCGGGATACATAAATTCGGGCATCCGGCGGATTTTGCCATTCTCATCGACGCAGGCGAGCACGCTTTCGGCCTCGGCCAATAGTTCGCCGGTGGAAGGACGAATTAGCTTGTAAGAGTGCTCAACTTTGCTGGCGGTAACGTTGGTGCAGGTAGTTTCGAGATTAAGCTTTTCATCGTAAAAAGCGGGCCTGCGATACTTGATACGCAGCTCGGCTATTACGAAGAAAACGCCCGCGGCTTCGAGGTCTTTGTAGGCCAGACCATTTGCCCGAAGCAGTTCGGTTCGGCCCATCTCGAAATAGACGGGATAGACCGCGTGATGGACGACGCCGCCCTGGTCGGTTTCGCTGTATCGCGGCTGGATGGTTATCGTGCAGGATTTAATCTTTGTATGGTCTGGGAAAGTCATCAAGTTATCGCCCTGAATATATCATATTTAGTAACGTCTGACGGACACAGAGGATACCAAAATCAGGACGGGTTTGTCAAAATATTCAATTGACTTTTAGGTGTTATTGTGGGAGAATCACTGCCTTGTGTTTTAACGGAAATGTTCCGAATTTATACGCCACGAAAGGATATCCAAATGAGAATTAGCGTGAAGATGGTTTTATCGGTAGTTTGTTTGCTGGCTGTAATGGTCTTATATCTGGGCTGCCAGGAATCCAACGCACCGGCCACAGGCGTGAAAACTGAAGCTAAAGAAGCAAAGCCCGCGGTCAAAGCGGAAGTTAAGGAAGCCAAACCAGAAGTCAAACCAGAGGCCAAAGCGGAGGTCCCGGAGACCAAGCCGGCAGCACCGGAGGCGAAAGCTATGGTTGCGGAGCCGAACGCGGGCAAGGTTGCCGCGGAGGATAACGGCATAGCGGCTACAGTCAACGGAATTGTCATTAAGGATGCTGATGTTGACGCGAAGGTAAGCACTTATATGGAGAGGATGGCGGCCCAGATTCCGCCGAATATGGTCGAGCAGTATAGAACGCAAATTCGGGGTCAGGCGCTTGAAAGTATGATTGTAGAACAGCTTCTGGCTGAGCAGGTAAAGAAAGAGGGCATTAATATCACGGACAAAGACGTCAACGACAAGCTGAACGAAATCATAGCTGCCCAGCCGGGTGGTATGACAATGGAGTCGTTCAAGGCGATGCTGGCCGCACAGGGGCAGTCGTTCGATGTGGTAAAGGAGCAGATTAAAAAGACGCTTGGTTACGAGAAGCTTCTCGGCATAGTCGAGGTTAATGATGCCGAGGCGAAGGCATTTTATGATGAAAACAAAGAAGATTTCAATAAGCCCGAGCAGGTCAAGGCCAGTCATATACTGGTAAAGGTTGCTCCGACAGCAACGCCTGAGGAAAAGACGGCGGCCAAGGCGAAGATAGACGGTTTGCTCAAACAGGTGAAGGGGGGCGGGGACTTCGCAGCGCTGGCTAAGGAGAATTCCGACGACCCAGGCTCGAAGATAATGGGCGGCGACCTCGGATTTTTCGATAGAAACACGATGGTCAAAGAGTTTGCCGACGCGGCGTTTGCGATGAAGGTTGGACAGGTGAGCAACGTGGTCGAGACGCAGTACGGCTACCACATAATAAAGGTTACCGACCGCAAAGAGGGCGGCCTGACGTCATTCGACAAGGCAAAAGCGGATATCGTCAGATCGCTTCAGGACAAAAAGAAAAACGAGTTGTTCAGGCAGCTAATCGAGAAGGTAAAGGCAGGGGCCAAGATTGAGTATCCCCCCGGCAAAGAACCGAAGCCGAGGATGCCGATGATGCAGAGGCCGCCGAGACCAAACACACAGGCGCCTCAGACACAGTCCGGGTCAGCGGCGCCAGCGCCGAAGTAAATCGGCAGATGTAAGCGTAAAATAAGCCGGGTTCCCGCAGTGAATGGGAACCCGGCTTTTTTATTGGCATTTCGTTTTTATTTCAGCAGTGATGCGGGGTTGAGATTAGCGGATTCGATATTCTTGAAGTATTTCACGGTGCCGTATTTCAACTCTACGGCGGCATCTTCGTCGCAGACGATGATTGTTTTGGGATGCAACTGAAGGACGCTGACCGTCCACAAATGATTTACGCCCTGGTCGATTGCGTGATGCAAAGCGCGTGCCTTGCTGTGGCCTGAGGCGATTATCAGCACCTCTCTTGAATCCATCACGGTAGCGACGCCGACGGTGAGCGCGGTTTTGGGGATTTTGTTTACGTCATCGTCAAAGAAGCGTGAGTTGGCGATGACGGTATCTTGTGTGAGGGTTTTGACGCGTGTTCGGCTTGCGAGCGACGAGCCGGGTTCATTGAAGGCGATGTGTCCGTCCGGGCCTACGCCTCCTATGAAAAGCTCGATGCCGCCGAGCCGCTTCATTTTTTTCTCATAACGTTCGCATTCAGCTTCGAGATTTTTGGCGTTGCCGTCGAGGATGTTGATATTTCCGGCGGGGATGTCGATATGGTTGAAAAAATTGTTCCGCATATAGTAATGATAGCTTGCGGGGTGTTCTTCGGGCAGGCCGACGTACTCATCCATATTAAAAGTGATAACGTTTTTGAACGTCACCTTCTTTGACGAGTTGAGCTTAATCAGCTCTTTATACATACCAAGCGGCGATGAGCCGGTCGGCAGGCCGAGAAGGAAAGGTTTTGTTTTAGTCGGCCCAAAATCATTTATTTTTTTCGCGACGTAATGTGCCGCCCATTTTGAGGCGAGCTCGTAATCCGGTTGAATTATCACTCGCATAAAACCCTCTTTTTACCGCGGAGCACGCTGAGAACGCAGAGAAAACACAAATTAATCTCCGCTGGTTTTGCGGTATCTGTGGTAAAAGTTTTTAACGTATTTTTTGCAGTCGGTGGATAAGCTCATCCGCCAGCCGGGATTTTTCATCGATATGTTGTTTGATTTCCGCGGCGACCGTATTTGTCTCGAATGCGCCGCGAACGTTGGCGAAGTCCGCGGTTCTTTCGGTGAAATTACCGTCGATGCCGTAGCCGGTCTGGACGGTTTCGGCAAATTCCTTTTTGGTGTCGGCCAGGAGCATATTATCAAGCTCGATTACCGCGGACTTCCATTTGTTAATCATCTCAATGATGTCTTTGGAGTCAATCGCGTCGATGGTTTTGCCTAATTGCTGCTGGAGGACGTTTGCTGCCCATGCCCATTCGTAGGCCGGATAATTTTCATGCGCCGAGGTAAAAGCCGCCGTTATTTGGTCGAGAGTTGCCAGTTTGCCGAATTCGATGTCGTCGAGTATTTTGGCGATGGCTTCTTCTGGTGCGAACAATCCCGCCAGGTCAGCCCATTTGCCGGGCCCGATATCAGTTTGTGGTTTAAGCTCGGCCCGCAATTGCTGGATGTTTGTGAATTGTTTATCCTGAAGGCGGTGGATGAGGCAGTTGCCCAAGAATTTATCGATGCCGATTTCGTAAAGACGGAGACCTTTGTCTAAGGAGTCGTGTTTTATTTTGACGCCGTGATATGTGAAATAGCCGGCTGTTTCGATTCCGGTGGCTTTTAGATTTCGCAGGAGCTTGCAGCTATTGAGCATTTTTTGAATGGTGTAGGGGCTGAGCAGCTTGAAATTGATGAGGTCGAGCTTTTTGGGGTCTTTGCGATTGTCGCGTTTGGGCCATTTTTTGGCGTCGCGGACGGTTCCAACGCTTTTGAGGTTTACGGCCGGGACGAGAACGCTTTCGTCTTCATGCTCGATGAGGTATGAGAAAGGCAAATCGGAGGTGTCGCTGTTGCGATAGTGCCTGCCCATAACGACGGTGAATGCGCCGACCTTCGCGGGCCAGAGCATATAGGAATCGCTCGCGGTTTTTGAGCCGCGTTCTACGATGCCTTGGTGGACGGGGCCGAGTTTATACATATGGTTGCTCTGGTTGGTCCCAGACCCGGCATTGAGAAAGCTGAAGAGGCCGGCGATGAGCAGGGTTGATTTGTGGTGGGTAACGGTATAGGGGCCAGCGAAGATTGAGCAGGCCTCGCCGTGGAAGCCGACGCAGTTTGCGAAGAAGACAGAGTTTTCGGCGGAGTATTGCCTGCCAAGTTCGGTGGACTGACCTACGAAGCATTTGTAGAGTGAGACGCCTTCAGTGATTTTTGAGCCGGAGCAGACAATGAAGTCGCGTGCCAGGACGCCGGGTCCGATATAGACGGGGTCCTGTGGACAACTGTTGATGGAACCGTTTTCGAGCCGGTTGGCGGCCTCGATTGTTGCGGCGGGGCCTATCCTGACGTTCTTGATAATTCTGCTGTTGAAGATTTTCGCGCCTGCCCCCACAATGCCCATCGATGAGGCGACAGAGGCGGCATACTGGCTAATCATCGCCCGCAATTTTTCGATGAGCTTTGGGCGATGACGATAGAGAGCGATTACATAAGCCAGTTGAGCTGATAAGTGGTCGTATATGGGGATTTCCCTGCCGCCCGCTTCGTTTATGACGGCGGCATCGGTTCCGTTGCCGAAGCTTGTCTGGCCGTCGAGCGCCAGCAGGTCCACGTTTTCGATAATTACATCATCTTCGATTGTATAGTTAGCGATGTAGCTTTTGACCTGGTTTATATAGACGTTGTTGCCAATACAGCAGTTATGAATGGTGGCGTTGGAGATTCCCGAGGGCCTGGTAAGGCCGCCTTTAAAGTGAACGTCTTTCTGGAACAGTCCCAGTCGGACATCGCCTGAAAAGCCGGTTGTTTTTACCCGTTCGGGGTTGAAACCGTCGGCCACCTGCACTTTTGACCAGTCGGGGCAGATGCAACCCTGAGAGGTCAGTTTGGATATTTCAGCGGGCGTTAGGGGTCGCCATTTAGAAGCCATTTTCGCCTCTTTTTATTATTGGACTATGCCGGTGGTAACTGCGTCAGCACCGAGCGATTGCCGGGCAATTGGCTGCACAGCACAACCGCAACAAAGTTGATTGTTTAACAGCCGGCGGGGGCCAGGTCAAGTAATTTCCGTCTGTAGCGAGATAGAAGTTGGAAAGGTCGGTTTTAGTTTCAATAATTTAGTGAATTTGCGTATAAAAATTTATAGCTATGGGCTTGGAGGTGCCGATGAATCACTGTGTAACCGATTGTATTTGTGCTGGTCGGGTAATCCGAGAGATTTTTGACGGTCAGAGAAAAATTATGTCGAATCAGCCGCGAGTAACGAAGGTATTGGTGGTGTTGCTCGTTTCGATGACGACAGGCGCGGTTGTGCTGATGGCTTTGGGTAATCATCCGCCGTCAGCAGGCCCGTTCTGTCTTTCGACTTATTATCGGCTTGACCCAGTCCAGCAGGCAATTTGCTCTCGCGTTGCCCAGTCGCCGGGCCGATGGGAGAGCATCGAGATTTACTACAGCGGCACAAAGGCGGGCAATATCGACCAGATAGCGTCCCTCAGCGGCTTAGCCAATTCCGATGACATCAACTGCCACTTCGTCGTATGCAACGGCTTAGGCGGCAGCGACGGCCAGATACAAACCACCGAAAAATGGCAGAAACAGTGGTCGGTAATACCGGACCATACCTGGTATGGCTCAAGCAGGACAATCCGAGTGTGCCTTGTGGCCGACGGCAGGGGCGTCCGATTGAGCGATTCGCAGATTAAAAGGGCCGAGGCGCTGGTTGAGTCGCTGTCGATGAAGTTCAACGTCCCCGCGACTAAAATCTTCTATCCCACCAACTGGCGGTAAGCCCTTCTAAGATTTCCGATTGCCGATTGACGAATGTCGATTTTTATTGTGCATCAAGCCAGTTTTCTGTAAGTGCAGCCAAATCTTTCCAATTGACTAAGCCGTCGCCGGTGAGGTCTGCCCCGCCGCAGTAAAGATTTGAATCTGCCTGCATCCATTTGTTGCCTATAGCAGCGAAATCAATGAAATTGACATCTTTATCATTATCCGTATCTCCGGCGATGAACTGCCACGCAAGTTTCGGATAACTGACGCCTTCGCAGATTGCCCAGATATCCTCCGTGCCGTTGACGGTTTCCCAGACAAAGTCCCAGGTGACGAAACTGCTTTGATGTTTCATATTCGGGTCTGTCAGCGGTGTCCCGTATCCATTAGCCGGTCCTCTGGTGTTAAGAAAATAGCAATGGCTGAAGATTAAGATTTTAGAACTCTTTCCTATCAACCCACCGACATAAGAAGAACCGCTGACCACACCAGTCGAATAGCACTTGCTGATAGTTCCATCATTGTACCCCCCCAGGCCGCCGACATACTGATAACCGCTGACCGAACCCGTCGAATAGCAATTGCTGATACTGCTGCCGCCATATCCCACCAGCCCGCCTATATATTGAGAATTGGAAGAACCACTTACCGAACCAATCGAATAGCAATTATTAATGGTCGCAATGGCGGTTCCCACCAGACCGCCAAGATTCCTTGAATTAGACCCGCCGGTGACGGCGCCTGTCGAATAACAGTTGCTGACATTACCGTTGCCCAATCCCACCAGCCCTCCAAGGTCTATTGAGAGATAACCACCGTTGACATCACCTGTCGAATAACAATTGCTGATACTGCCGACACTTCTTCCTATCAACCCGCCGAGGCCCGTTGAATAATCCACACCGTTAACATCGCCAGTCGAATAGCAATTGCTGATACTGCTGCCATTATCGTTGGCACCCACCAGCCCGCCGGCATAGCTACCACCATCAACATTACCTGTCGAATGGCAATTGCTGATACTGTTGCCATAGTTGTCACCCACCAGCCCGCCGGTATAGTAGCCACCGTCAACAGCACCTGTCGAGAAGCAATTGCTGATACTGCCGCCGCTACTGTATCCCACCAAGCCGCCGACGTTAGAAGAACCGCTGACAGTACCTGTCGAATTACAGTCGGTGATACTGCCGCCGCTACTGTATCCAATTAGGCCGCCGATATTACCGTTAGCGCCGCTGACAGCACCAGCCGCGCAACTATTGCTGATATTGCTATTATAGTTATCACCCACCAGCCCACCGACATAAGAATAACCGCTGACCGCACCCGTCGAATTACAGTCAGTGATACTGCCATAGTTATATCCCGCCAGCCCGCCGACGTAGCTTGAATTAGACCCGCCGGTGACATTACCTGTCGAATAGCAATTGCCGATACTACTGTGTTCGGAGTTATCCCCCGCCAATCCACCGAGGTGGTTTGAATTATTCGAGCCGGTGACACTTCCTGTTGAGTAGCAATTGCTGATACTGCTATCGTTGTAGTTGCTTCCCACCAACCCGCCGAGGAAGTTTGAAGAATTCGAGCCGGTGACGCTTCCTGTCGAATAGCAATTGCTGATACTACCAGTGATGTTGAATCCCACCAGGCCCCCCAGGTAGATTGGAGAATTTGAGCCGGTGACATTACCTATTGAGTAGCAATTGTTGATATTACCGTTGTTTAATGCAGCCAGACCGCCAACATACCTATAACCGCTTACATTGCCAGTCGAATAGCAACTGCTGATATTAGCTTCGTAGTTGTTTTCCCCCACCAAGCCTCCAACTCCCTCAGAACCGCTGGCATTGCCAGTCGCATAACAATTGCTGATACTTCCGCCGTAGTCGTTGTATCCCACCAGGCCGCCGGCACCGCCGGAACTACTGACGACTGAGACTGAACCTGTCGAATAACAATTGTTGATGTCACCGCCGGAGTTGTATCCCACCAGCCCGCCGACAGTTTCATAACCGCTGACCGAACCTGTCGAATTACAATTGCTGATATTGCCGGTGTTGTGCCCCACCAATCCGCCAACCTCCTCAAGGCCGTCGACCATACCTGTGGAATTACATTCGCTGATATTGCCATCGTTGTATCCCACCAGTCCACCAAGATAATCCCCGATTCTACCGCTCGTGACACTAGAATTTTCAAGGCAGAGATTTTTTATCTCGCCGCCGGAAACGTATCCAAACAGGCCCAAATAATCGTTTTCATCGCCGTTGGTATTTATAGTCAGATTGGTGATTTTATGCCCCGCCCCATCGAAAATGCCGCCGAATACAGTCCCTTCAAAAGAATAATTTGCACCGTTCGTATCGCTTGCGATGACAGCAGTGGTAAAGACCTGTCCACCAGAGAGATTAGGGTCAAGGTCAATGTCAGCAGTCATTATGAAACACTTATTGTAATCGTTGGCATCGTTTGCCAATGTCATCAGGTCAGCAGCGTTGGCGATTTGGTACGGGTCATCGGCAGTTCCTGAGCCGCCGGAGTATTTGGCAAGAGCGGGAATTGAACCAGCCGCGATGACCAGAAGTGCAAAAATTACGCGTTTCACAAGTGTGTCCTCCGCCAAAAATCCTTAAGATTTTCCCTTATTTATCAATGTCCTCCAAAACCGGCAGCATTATACCATATTTGCCGGCAGGTAAAAACAATTTTTGTCCAGTTTAACTACATAGGTTTACACTTAAAATCGGGGTTGGGGACGGGGTTTTGGCCGTATTGTTCGAGTGTTTTTGGCTGGCAGACGGGCTCTTGTTTGATGATGTAGTCATTATTTTCGAGTCGGCCTCCTGATTGCAGAATCGCTTTTTCGGCGCGTTTGAATGAGCTATTGATAAGGTCGGTGAACGTGTAATTGGTGTGGCTGTATTTGTTGAGCGGGTATTTTTCGATACTGTCTTTCCACGCTTTAGGGAGTTTTTCGTAGCCGAGCATTGTCCCCACGATTGCGCCTGCGTTGGCGGGGTTGCAGTCGGAATCCTGGCCGCAGCGTGTGGCGTATTCGATGGTTTTCAAGATGTCCCCATCGCCGTAAAGCAGTCCGATTGTGATAAATGCGCCGTTGAATGACGCGGCTATTTTGAAGTTATCGCCTTCACTGTTACTATTGCAATCAACGGCGGTTTTGAGATATTTGTCGTTGATGAACGACCAACAGGCCTTGAAGTCGTCGGGGTTTTTATCGTGGAAGTCGATTACGTCTTTGATTGTCTGGTAGTATTGCGATTTTCGCGGCATTGATTCGATTGCCCGGCTGACGATTTTGTGAACGTTGTTACATTCGAAGGCGAGCGCAATCATCGTGCTGACGTAGCGGCCTCCGTAAACGCCGTCGCCGTAATTCATAACGTGGCCTACGCGGTCGCTGAGCTGTGCCGCGGTCATCGGCATCGCGGGGCACATCAGGCCAATCCAGTCGCACTCAATCTGCCAGTCGATGTCATTGGCGCATTTGTTGAATCGTTTTTCCGGCCCCGCCCACATACCCGACTGAGGCGGCTTGATGCCTTTGCGAAGATTGTCCCTGCCTGCTTTATTGGCGTGCCAGAGTTCGTAGCCGCTTTTTTTGAACGCCTCGCCATAATCATCCATAGTCGCCGCGAAGATTCCGTCTGGGTCGGCAAGTTTCGCGTCCATCGCAGCAATGAAGGTTATCTGCACGTAGATATCGTCCTGCGAAAAGCCGCCGGACAGATTTGGATACAGGTTGACCGCGCCTGTGAACATTTTGCCTTTGGCCTTGAACTCGGTCGGCCCGCCGACGCAGACGCCCGCGGTCTTGCCGAGCCAGCCGCCTTTTATCTTGTCCTCAATAACGGACTTGCTGATTTTAATCTCGCCAGTGCCGCACGTCTTGCCGCATTGCTGTGACTTTTGGCAACTTATGCAGAGGCCGACAACAAATACCAAACTTACAATCGCCCATTTTGTCCGCATGTCAAATCTCCTGTTAATTTACTTACCTGACTTTTGAGCAATGTGTTCTTTGCGACAATATCAAATCCAGTATTGTTCGGCAAGTAAAAGAAAATGTTGCAGAATAGGTAAAAAAATTGGCTGTGCGCCTCTCAGAGACGCACAGCCAATGCTCCAAGCGGATGATTCATGGAGGAGGTTAAGTATATTAGGTTACCAGCCCCATTCCGGGGGCGGGACGTTCATTCTTTCACGGCGAGGCATATTCCATTCCTGTTGCCACATATTGTCTGCGCCGGGTCCAGGAGTCCATTCTCTTTGGAAACCGCGACCCCATCCGGGCATTTGTCCGGGGCCGTTTTGCTGCGGCATACAGTTACCCATACCCATACCGCCTTGCTGACAGGGCATCTGTCCGAATCTGCCCGCCATCGCCTGGCAATTGCCCATACCACCGCACGGGCCTTGACAGCAACCATTCATTGCCTGAAACTGCCCCCAGCGCGGCCCAGCCATTGGGCAACCCTGATTCGGGCCCGGGCCTCGCATTGCCCAGCCCCGATTCCAGCCCGGTCCGGCCATTTGCTGACCCTGCCACCAGCCGGGACCCATCTGCCTCATCATTCGGCGATGTGCCCATTGATGCCACCTGTTGAGTTTTACGAATTCCCGCATTTTTTCTCTGCGTTCCTGCATCTTGTTGATGATTTCGCCCATTTTCTCTCTGTCGTTGGCCTTATAGGCCTCGACCAACTGGTCCAAAAGGCGCTCGTGTGGGCCGAATTGTTCGCTGGCCATTGCTTTTTCCATTGCCTTTTCCCTCGCCTTTTCCGCGGCGAATACCGCTATTGTTACCAGTAAAATGGCCGCTATTACCCCTGTAATGATTTTTCTTGTCATATTTGACCCCTTTCAGATTCTTGTGAGTTCATAGTTCGTAAACATAGACGTCCGGCGGTGCGGTTTTATTGCGACCCGGTTTCGAAAAGGTATCGATTATCCGTTGTGCCGAATGCGTCGGCTTGACATATCAGGGAAATAAAGATATTCTGAGTATCAGGATAAGCAACAGGAGCAGGAAAGTAGCTTCGTCGGCAAAAGTGAAAAACAAGCGGAAGTTTTCGGGTTTTTACAAAAAGCCGTTTTTGCTGCGAGGAGAGTTTAGCCATATGAGCACAAAGTTGCCCGTGACAACGGTTCGGCAACTCCACATTGTGTTTATACGGTGGGGGATTTACGCCTGCTTCTTTTTATCCGGCGCCACTGCGCTATTATTCGAGATGCTGTGGAGCCGGCAGTTTGTAACCGTCTTCGGCAATAGTTCATACGCCATAAGCATCGTGTTATGCGCGTATATGGCGGGGCTGGGGCTGGGTGGGCTTTTCGGCGGCTGGCTTGCGGACAGGGTTACGCAGCGTACAATCGTTTATGGAGCGGCTGTCGCGATAGTTACAATCTGGGCAATGGCGATTCCGACGTTGCTTGACTGGTTAAGAGCGATTGTGCCGACGCTTGTGCCGTTATCGCCGGATTCGCTATTGGTCAGCACCTTGGCGCGATTCGGGTTGTCTTTTGCCATATTGCTTGTGCCCTGTTTTCTTATGGGGACTACATTGCCGATACTTGTGCGAGCT
>JBEKAT010000020.1:0-23723 GCA_050015775.1 Sedimentisphaerales bacterium
TTCAAATATCAGGCGTTTGCCCGGGTCTTTGAGCAAACGGCCTGCCTGTAGAGGGAAATAGTAGCGGAAACCATACCACTGACGTGGTGGTTTTGGCGGAGGAACTGCTGGGCGTCGGCAGCCAAACGCCGGGCTTCATCGGGTCTATCGAAGAGTCGCTTAAGGCAATTATAAACACTAAGCTGGTCATCGGGGTTAAAGGTGAACGCAGTTTTGTCTTCGATGATGAGGTCATCAACGCCGCCTTTGGAAGCGGCGACGGCACAGCCGGCGCTCATCGCGGCCAACAGCAGCATATTGAACCTGCCTGACGGCCGGGGCACAATGAATATGTCGGCGGCGGAGCCGGCGGAGTAGAGACCCAGCGAAGGAGGAACAATAGTAACCGCGTGGAGAAGGCCAAGGGAGCGAAGCTGCTTCCAGAGCGGCCCTTCCGGGCGACCGGCGGCGATAATCGCTACAATGAACTGGCAACCATCGACAGTGAGGCGATGGAGCGCCTGGAAGATATTATCGAGATTGGCGTGATTATCGATGGGCGGCGAGACGACGATACCGGGCAGGTGTTCGGGATGGGCAAAACAGGCGGTGGAGTCGTCAACGAAGGTGCCGATATCGATTTGCCGGAGGCGGTCCGCGACTTTGGGGTGGGCCTTTATGAAATGGTCGGCAATGGTCCTGGCGGGCACGATGATATTTGCGCAACGAGTCGCAGAAAACGTAATAGCAGGCCAGTGCGAAGAGATTGAATTTATATTGAGCAGATAGGGGACATTAAGGTTTCGGGCGAGCCATCGCGCCAGTGAAGCCGAGGTTTCGCAGAGGCAATGGAGTATCTCCGGTTTGAATTTGCCGACCTTGTCGAGGAGAAGGCGGCTGTTGTAATATTGCATAAAAGGTATGTCGATTGCGGGGTGGCGGACGACCTCGACAGCCGGCGGGATAATAGAGTCGGCGTCGCTGCCCGGTGGGCATATCAAAATAACCGGAACGGACTCATCGGCCAAGCCTACGAGCAGGTGCTTAAGATATGAAGGATATTCGGCAAGCGTCTGTCGCGACGCGATAAGGGCGATTCTGGGCGGCCTGGGCGCCTCCGGCTCTAAATCAGACGCAATTTGCTCGTCGGGCATAATTACCTTTCAAAACCCCCTTAGCGGGGTAAGGTATTATAGCAGGAAGATTTGTTATCTACTATTGATGACTGATTATTGATAATTGATTATTGCGAATTTAACGGATTTTGAGGGTTGCCAAAGCAAGTGCGGCGAAGGCGGCGGCGACAAGCCAAAAACGGACGACGACCTGGGGTTCGGACCAGCCGGCGAGGTGGAAATGATGGTGGATGGGGGCGCAGCGGAAGAGACGTTTGCCGCCGGTATATTTGAAGTAGCCGACCTGGAGGACAACGCTGAAAAGCTCTATCATAAAGACGCCGCCGATTATGAGCAGGAGAATTTCGTTTCGGGTAACAAGCGCTCCGTATCCCATAGCTGCGCCGAGGGGCAGTGAACCGATATCGCCCATAAAGACCTGGGCTGGGTGGCAATTATACCAGAGGAAGCCGAGAACTGCGCCGAGAATGGCGGAAAAGAAAACGGCCAGTTCGCCGGCCTGGGGAATGGCAGGCAAAAGCAGGTAGCTCGACCAGGTGGCCGTCGAGGTTCGGCTCATCGTTTCGGATGCGACGTAGCAGAGGACGGCCAAGACGAATGAGGCGATACCGGTGCAGCCGGCGGCGAGACCATCCATACCATCGGTGAGGTTGACGGCGTTGCTGGTGGCGGACAAATACAGGATGGCGATGAGGATGAACATCCAGTTGGCGAGGGGCAGGCCGTGCTTATAGAAAGGCAGCCAGAATTTTCGACCATCTTCGATATTGGCGAAGTCGATATAGAGAAAGGAGGCGATGAGTACCGCGCCGCCGAACTGGAAGAGAATTTTTTCCCATGGTTTGAGGCCGTCTCTGCTGCGATGGCGTGATTCGGCGGTGAGTTTAAGCCAGTCGTCAACGGCGCCGAGAGCGCCGAACCAGAAAAGGATGATGATTGCCTTTTGAACGAAGGGGTTGTTAAGTTTTGCCCAGAGAATGGTAGAGGCGAAGACGGCGATGATAATGATGAGACCTCCCATAGTCGGGGTATTGGCTTTTTGCTTGGTCAACTCGTTGAGCGTCACGTGGTGGAATTCCGGGCGGTCGCCGATTTTTTTTCGCATAAGCCAGCGAATAAGCGGCGGGCCAAGCGCAAGCGCGATAACAAGACCCGTCAACAGGGCCGCAAAGGCGCGAAAAATCACCTCCTGGTACGCGTAAAAACCCAGTCGATGCGTAACAGTATTTCGGAAAAACCAAAGAAGATGATAAATCATTCTATTCTCGTCTTCCGTGACCAGCGAATCCCCATTTATCGGGGTTCACTGAAGAGTTTTTTCAATTTATCAACAACCAATTCAAGCTTATTAATTCGTGAGCCCTTGACAAGTATTATATCGGAATCTTTTATCATAAGCTGCAAGTTATTGCAAAGGTCTGTTTGGTCGGCAAAACAGCGGGTTTGGGTGTCGGGTCTTTGGGTTTTAGCGGCATCGGCGGCAATGGCAGCGAGATTGCCAAGGGTGATGAGGAGATTTACCCCTGCGTTTGCGATTTGTTCGCCAAGTTGACGATGTAAAAATTGTTCGGAATCGCCGAGTTCTGCCATATCGCCGCATATAAAAACAGCGCGACGTTTTCGACTGCCGGCGAGGTTTGCGAGGATATCAAGGGCGTTTTTCATCGAGGCGGGGTTGGCGTTGTAACAATCGGATATGACGGTAATCGACCCAAGCTGTAACATTTCAGTTCGCATAGAGACGGGGCTGATGGTTTTTAGGGCATCGGCAAAATCGCGGGCGGAGATGCCAAGGGATGAGCAAATTGCCCATGCGGCAAGGGCGTTTTCAACATTTCCCCGGCCGGGCAACGGGATTTCTACGGAAATGCCATTGATAGTCGACTCACTGGTAAGCGGCCTGATGGAGATATCGCTCGCGAGGTAATCAGCTGACTCTCTGCAAGAGAAGGTTTTGAAGATTAAGCCGGCTCGGCGGGCAAAATCATATAATGGCGGGCAATCGGCATTGATGATGAGTATTCCGGCGGGGGCAAGACCTTTGGATATGGCCAATTTTTCCTCTGCTATTTTTTCGACGGAGCCAAAGCCGACAAGATGGGCGGGATAAACATTGGTAACCAGGGCGATATCCGGCGAGGCGATACGGGTTAGATACTCAATTTCGCCGGGGTGGCTGGTGCCTAATTCAACAATGACAATTTGCTGATTCGGATCGGCCCCCAGCAAGGTGAGGGGCAGACCAATGAAATTATTGAAACTTTTGGGCGACTGATACGTTTTGAAATGCTGCGACAAAACATGGTAAACGATTTGTCTTGTTGTCGTTTTGCCGGCTGAGCCGGTGATTGCGACGACCTTAAATTTGCAGTCCAGGCGATACCAGCGAGCGAGGTCGCCGAGGGCTTTTATTGTGTCGGGTACTTTAAGAATAGCTTTACCTGAAAATTCGCCTGCGGGAATATCTTTGCTTACCACTGCACAAGATGCGCCTTTGTCAAAAACATCGGCTAAGAAGTTATGACCATCGAAATTCTCGCCCGGTATTGCGAAAAAACAGCCGCCGGGCTTCACGGTTCGTGAATCAGTACTTACATCCGTAACGTCATAACTTGTGCCCGACGCCCTATGGTTCGCCTTTATTATTTTAGCCAAGTTTTCAATTGAGAGTTTCTTCATTTTTTAGTTTTTAGCAAATCGAGGGCTATTTGCTGGTCGCTGAAGGGGAATTTTTGTTTGCCGATGATTTGATAATTCTCGTGGCCTTTGCCTGCAATGATAACAACGTCGTTTTTCTTGGCTGAATCAATGGCAAGAGCTATCGCTTTTTTTCTGTCAGGTTCGTTTTTTATTTTGGGAGAGTTCGGGTCTGCGAAACCGGCAATAATTTGACTGATTATATCATCAGGATTTTCAGTTCTGGGATTATCGCTTGTTACGATTGCGAGGTCGGCGAACTTTTCGACGACTTTGGCCATACGGGGTCTTTTTGTTCTGTCCCTGTCGCCGCCACAGCCAAATACGACGATGAGTCGAGCTTTACAGAGCGACTTTAGAGTGGAAAGGACGTTATCGAGAGCATCATCGGTATGGGCAAAATCGACAAGAACGGTAAAAGATGCGTCTGATTTTACCCTTTCAAGTCGGCCGGGGATAGCATCGAGGGCGGATAAGCCACGGGCAACGGTTTTGAGGTCGAGACCAGCAGCGAGACACAGGCCCGCGGCGGCAAGATGATTGGCAACGTTGAATCGGCCAAGCAAAGGCGTTTTTATGCGGATACTTTGCCCCTGATATCGAAGCGTGAACGCCGTACCCGAGTCACCGATTGAGTGAATATCCGCGGAAAGGTCTGCGTTTTCATCAACGGCAAACCAGAGAATTTTGGCTTTAGTGCCTGCGGCGATTTGTTCTGAGTAAGGGGATTGTTTATTAAGAACAGCGGTTGAGTCGGGAGAAAGCAATTCGAAGATTTTCGATTTTGCGGCCAGGTAGTTTTCAGTGGTTTTGTGGTAGTCGAGGTGGTCGCCTGTGAGGTTGGTAAAGGCCGCGGCCTTGAAATTAATCGCGGCAACTCGGTTCTGGTCAAGGGCGTGCGAACTGGCTTCGATGACCATATATCTTGCGCCGGCTTTGAGCATCTGTGCCTGCGATTTTGCGATAGTCAGGCAATCAGGAGTGGTGAGAGGTGCAGGCGAGACATCAATACAGTTATCATAGATAACGGTCCCGATTAAGCCGCATTTTTGCCCGGCGGCCTGAAAACAGGAGCGGACGAGAAAGGTTACAGTGGTCTTGCCCTTGGTTCCCGTGACGGCGAGATTTGTCAATCTGGACGCGGGGTCGCCATTGGCGGCCTGTGCAAGAGTGGCCAAGGCGAGAGAGGAATCGGAAACGGTGATAACCTGGATTCCCGCCTGCGCGGGAATGACAACAGAGGAAGGTGATTGGCAGACGATGTATTTTGCGCCTTTGGCGAGGACTTGTGGAATAAAGTCGTGGCCATCGACATCAGGGCCTTTGACGGCGACGAAAATATCGCCGGCTTCGATGATACGGGAATCATCGCACAGCCGGGGTGAATTGCCCGAACGAACAAGTTTCAACAGTTCATCAAAATTCATAGCGTTCCGAGTATTTTAGAATGATAACTTGCCGGATGCAACGGATGGTTTATACTAATCGGAACATATTTGAAACGGGATGACATTTTTGGAGTTGATTATGAAGGCAAAAATTTTCGGGATTGGGCTTATCGTTCTGCAATTAACGGTTTTGGCGTGGGCACGGACGGATGACGTCGAATATTACGCCGTATTCGTGGATGGGACAAAGGTCGGGCACGCGATACACAGCAGGGTCGTGGCAGGCGAACGGGTTACAACAACGGATACGGTCAATATGACGCTAAATCGAATGGGAAAGACAGTTTTAATGAAAACAAAGGAAACCTGTGTTGAAACAGTAAAGGGAGAGCCGATATCATTTGACACCGAGCAGGATATGGGAATGGTAACGATGAAAACAGAGGGGATTGTAGGCAAAGACGGCACGGTCCGGACGCGGACAACGGGAATAGGAGCCGTGCAGGAAGGCACTATTGTATGGCCTAAGGGAGCGGTTATGGCGGAGGGGCTTCGCCTGATTGAGCTGGAGAAAAAACTGAACGAAGGCACAAGTTACGATGTAAACGTGTTCAGCCCTGGAATAATGGCCGCTGTTAATACCCGCGTGAAAGTCGGCGCAAAGCAGGATGTGGATTTGCTGGGCAGGATAGTGCCGCTGACAAAAGTTGAAACGGTTATGAGCATGCCCGGGACGGGCGAGATTGCTTCGACAGGTTATGTGGACGGGCAGTTACGGGCGTTAAAGAGCATAATGCCGATGGCGGGGATGAACGTGGAAATGCTGGCCTGCGAGAAGGAATTCGCAATGAGCAACAACCAACCCGCTGAAATAATAGATAAGATGTTTTTGGCAAGCCCTGAGCCGCTGGAAAACGTCGGGTCGGCAAAATCGATTACGTATTACCTGAAGCCGACCGCTCAAACGACGAATCTCAAGATACCGTCAAGCGATAATCAGCAGGTTCAGAAGCTCGAAGATGGAACGGTGATAGTGAAAGTCGAACCAGTGAGTATGCCGGCGGGCGGAACATTACCATATAAGGGGACGGACGCGAACATCGCAGAGATGATAAAGCCAGGTAGATTTGTGCAGAGTGACGACGCGAATATAATCGCATTGGCGAAACAGGCGGTGGGTGACGCAAAGGATTCGGCAGAGGCGGCAAGGAAAATCGAGGAGTTCGTGGCGAAATACGTAAAGAATATAAGCTTGTCGGTTGGATACGCCTCGGCGGCAGAGGTTGCTGTGAGCAGGAGAGGCGACTGCACGGAATTCGCGGTCCTGTGCGCGGCGATGTGCCGGGCGGCGGGAATACCGGCAAAAGTAACAGTGGGCGTGGCATACGTGAATGACTTTGAGGGCAAAACCGGCTTTGGCGGACACGCCTGGACGGAGGCGTATATAGGCGACAAATGGGTCGGGCTTGATTCGGCGTTCAAAGCGGGCGGCCTGGGAAAATTCGACGCGGGACATATCGCACTGGCATCGGGCAACGGCGAGCCGGTGAACTTTTTCAACATGGCAACGACATTAGGTAATTTCAGGATAGAAAAAATTACAGTCGAACCCGGAAAGTGAATTCATCATTCGAAACGAATGTCTTCGATAACCAACTGAACGGCGCGGCTGCCGTTGAACGCATCAATCGCGGCATGGTAGGCAATGTCGAAGCAATCGTGTTCGAGGAGTTTCTTTTCGAGCAGCCCCATCCTAAAGCCAATGCAGCGGATTGAATTGGTGTGGTCGGTGACGGCAAGCTGGAGGTGGTCGGCGTTTGTCCCAACCCTGCGAGGCGGTGAGCAGAGGCGGACGCCTTTTGTGGCAAACATGGGTTCGGGGTTGCCCTGGCCGAACGGGCCGAGGGTTTGCATTTCGGTAACACTTTCATAGTTGAACTCGGACAACGACGCGAGGGCGTCGATATTGAGCTTGCTGACGCGTTGTTCATCGAGCAGGTGGTGTTGAGCGTAGGTTTCGAGGTCATCGGCGAACTTCTGGATATTTTCGGGCAGAACTGTTACTCCCGCGGCCATTTTGTGACCGCCGAAGGTAACGAGGTGTTTTGAGCAGGCGGCGATTCCAGCGAGGATATCGAAGCCGGGGACGGAACGAGCGGAACCCTGCGCGGGTGTTGAGCCGGAGTTAATCATAATCGCGGGGCGGAAGAATTTATCGACGATTCTGGAGGCGACAATACCAATGACGCCGCTGTGCCAGGAGGAGTCGGCCAGCACAATGGTTTTTCTTTCCGGCTTGTCGAGGTTTTGTTCGGCAATAAGCTGACAGGCATGGTTGTAGATTTTTCGTTCGAACCGCTGGCGCTGGGCGTTTTGGCTCTTGAGATAATCGGCGACCTGCGTAGCGTGGGCATGGCTCGTGGAAGTAAGAAGCTCGACGGCGAGGCGGGCGTGACCGATTCTGCCGGCGGCGTTGAGCGTAGGGGCGAGGCGAAAACCGATATGGTAGCTGTCGAGACCTTTGCCGGTGAGGTCGGCGGATTCGATGAGCGCCTTCAGGCCGGGCAATTTGGGGTCGGAAAGCAAACTCAGGCCGAAGCTGGTCAGTGTCCTGTTTTCGCCGCGGAGTTCCATAACATCAGCGATAGTCCCCATTGCCGCCAGGGACGTGGAATTAAGCATAAAGTCGCGTATTTCGGGGCTGAGCTTGGCGCCGGTTTTGAAGATGTCCGCGACGGCCCAGGCAAGTTTGAAGGCGACGAGAGAGCCGGAAGAGTCGGGGTTGGGATAGGATTTATCGAGCGCCGGATGAACAATGGCAAACGCGGGCGGGAGCGTGTCGGCGAATTGGTGGTGGTCGGAGATAATCAAGTCGAGGCCGAGTTTTTTCGCTAATTCGGCGGCGGCGTGAGCAGTGATGCCGCAATCAACGGTGACGAGAAGCCGCGTGCCGGCTTTGGCGATTGATTCGACGGCGTCAACTTTGAGGCCGTAGCCCTCGTCGATGCGGTGCGGGATGTAGTAATCGACGTTTGCGCCGAGGAGCGTGAGGATTTGCCAGAGGATAGCGACGCCCGTAATGCCATCGACGTCGTAGTCGCCATAGATTGTTATTTTTTGTTTTTGTGTGACGGCCAGTTTAATCCTTTGTGCGGCATCACGAACACCCGGAAGCAGTTCGGGGCTGATAAGGTCGGTTAGTTTGGGCCTGAGGAAAGCGGAGCCGGATTGCGGGTCGGTTACACCTCGATTGATGAGCAGTTGCGCGAGCAAAGGCGAAACCTTGAGTGATTTGGCGAGCTGGTCTGCGCGCGGGTCGGCAGGCGATATAATCCAGGTTTTATCCGCGGAGTTGGCACGCCGATGATTCTTGTAGAGCGGCTCACTGGCGGATGATTTGTTTTGCGTCCGTGCAGAAGTTCGCATTTAGATACAGTCCCGTCTATATTTCACGACTTAATCGCAATGATGACTTACAGACAGAGTGTATCAGAAAGATGTGTGTTTTTCAAGGATTGTTCTGGCACGCATATAACGTCCGCCGGCATCATTGCTTACCAGAAGCGATTATCTTCATAAAGCAAACGTTTTTACCGTGTTTTTAATAACCACACAGGGCCAATCAGGCCTGCGGAGACGGGCTTTGCTTTCAAATTGCTTAGTGAATTTGTTACCTTTATTTCGATGGTGTTTTTGCCTTTTTTAAGAGCATCGGCGGTATCGTAGGTATGTCGCCCATACCAGCACATACCAAGCGATTTGCCGTTCAGCTTCACTTCCGAGATATCACTGCATTTGCCAAGGTCAAGGAATGTTCGCTTTTTGTCGGGGGCGTTAAATTCGGCCCGATACAAAATTGTTCCCGTAAAGGTATTTAGCTGGGGGTCTTTGTCCTGGCCAAAGTCGATTAGCTCGTCGATTTTACGCGTGAATTTTTCGCCTGTCATACAGTTGCTAAATTCCGCCTGCCAATTAGTTTTGATTTCGAGTCCGTCATTGAAATCGACCACGGGCTGCGGCTTGGCAGGTTTCGCCTTCATATTCGGGTCAAAAACCAGAAGCAGCGAACCCGCCGGCTCGATGCGGATATCGAGAGCATTCTTTTTGTCCCCATAGGCGAATACGCCGCGAGCGCCGGTATCGGGATTCCAGAGCCAGGGAGTTTTGCCGGCGGTATTGAAATCCGCGTGGAAAGATATGTGGGCGGAATTATCGGTGTTGGTGAAAAAGAATATATCACGGCCTTCGGCAAGATAATGGACGAAAAGAAGTTTATCGCTCGGCGGAGAAATTTTGACGGTTGGCGAGACGCCGATTTTATTCATCAGGTCGGACGTCCAGAAGAGCAGGTTGTCCTTGTCCTTGTTAGGGGCGGGGAGGAATACGACACGGTTGGGGTCATTTTTCTTGATATGGTCCATTGTTATCTCGATGGAGACGCTGCGCTGGAAGAGGTCTTTTAAGCCAGGTCCGGTGAGCGGCGATTGGCCTATGAAGGCGATTTTGCCGCCATTCTCAGCAAAGAAACGCAGGGCCTTGGCGGTAACGAATTCTATTGAGAATACATCGGGGACTATTACGACATCGTAGGTCTGTGAGCCAAAGTGAAGTTTGCCATCTTCGAAGGTCGTTTGCGGGAAGATTTTCTCGCTGACGTAATCGACGGTGTAGCCATTTTGATTGAGGGCATGCCCGAGCGGGAACAGGTACCAGAAATAGTTGACCATCCTGGATTCTGATGAGCCGCAATCACTCCAGAGGTCGCCGGCCGGATAAATAATGGCGATTCTGGCCTGATGGCGGGCGTTCTGAAACAAATAAGACAACCGGGCATCACGCTCGGTCCAGTTTCCCGCGTATGGCCACCAGGGGTTGTGCTCGTCCAGAAAAGAACCACAGGCCAGAATTGAGCGATTGACCCCCAAAACAAAAGCAATGTCTGCGTCTCTCTTTACTGATTCAAGGTTGTCTGAAACGCCTGTTATTACTTCGCCGGCTACGAGGGACTTGCCGGCAAGATGCGCCGCAGAGGAAGCTATTTTGTCCCAGGCATTATGGCTAAAGCGGTCCGGTGAGACATAACCATGAATTATATCGGAGGGCACAGAACAACTGTCGAGGATATCAACGGGGCCTGCTGGGGCACAAGACAGGACGTCATTATCGCGGCAGAAGTTCTGGAAGGTCAGGGCGAAACGTTCGCGGTACAACCTAGCAAGAGTCGCGTAAAAATCATAACGTGCCCGGCGGATAGTATCGTAGAAACGGGTCCTGGCCTTGGGGAAGTCATCATCGAGAATAATCGGCAGGTAGGGTTTTATGTTGTAACCATATCGCTTAAATAAACGCTGGATGAAATCGCTTGTCCAGTTTGCGGCAGATAATTCGACGGGAGGACATACAATCGCATGGACGGAATTGCCGATTTTACCGCCCAGGGCGGGGCCAAGTTTGGCGGAGATATTGTTAAGATATTTTTCCACGGCCTGTTTGTTGAGCAAGTCGAGGACAGGAACGCCAGCGGCATTTGTACCGGATTGCAGGACGCCAGCATAAAGGGTATAGCTGTTGGTGTCGTTAATATCGATGGCCACTGACCCGTCGGGCTTTATTTTTTCGATTAGCTCTTCGCCGGGCTTGAAACTTAGCAGGCCCGTTGGGACCAGACGCAGAAACATCAACTTTTGATTAGGGTCAGAAACTTTAATTAAATCGTTTACGTTCACAACAGCCGTTGTCGGCCCTGTGAAATGTTTTTTGCCTATTATGATTTTATGGCTTTGCTCGGCAGGCGAGATAAACGAGCCGCCCAAGGTCGAGCCAAGCGACAAATCCACAATCATCCCCCGTTGTTTTGCGGCATCGGCGGCAAACTTGAGCATTTGTCCGTTTACGTCTTCGCCAAGGACTATCTCGACGCCGCCGAAGCCCGCTTTTTTGAAGACATCAAGCTGACGTACGATTTCCTGTTCAGCCGGGCTGTTTGTGTCCCAGTTCCACCGAATAATCGGCCTGGCGGACATTGGCGGTTTCTTGAACCCGTCGTAAAGATTGTCCGCGGACAAAACGGGGGTAACCAAAAACAATGAGAAAATTAATAAGGAATGTACACGGCATTTTATCATTCTACTGTCATCGCAAATCATTTGTTATCTTCCTGTTGAATGTTAGTAAGTTCCATACCAAACCTGTCTAATTTTTTATGACCCTCGTCAAACTGGACGTAGGCGTTGCGTAGATGTTTGCCGAGGACGTCCCATGTTCCAGTGAAATCGGTAAAAGAGGCGTTGAGTTTTTTGAGGTTCTGGCGTATTTCGGCTGCCTGTTTTTCAATTTGCAGCCCGTGAAGCCCCATCACAACGGTCATCAGATACGCGTAAAGCAGATTCGGCGAGACGGGGACAACTTTTTTATCAAGCGAATACTGAAGAATATCCTTTGCGTCGTCCGGGTATTTGATAATCGCCTCGTAATATACGTTTTCGGCGGGAATATACATAAGGGCAAAATCAAGAGTGCCTTCGGCGGGCCTTATGTAACTTGCCGCGATTTTATCGATGTGCTTGATTACGTCATTGTGAAATTGCTTTCGCAGACGAATCCGCTCATCGTCCTTCTCCGCCTTGAGCAGCAGTTCAAAACTCGAAAGCGGGAATTTGGCGTCGATTGGGGCGTTATAGCCGGCCAAATGAATCAGGGCATCGACCTTCTGACCATCCCTGAAGGAATACTGAATCTCGAAACTGTCCTTCGGCAGGGTTTGTGCCAGCAGATTTTCAAGTGACCATTCCCCGAGACCGCCGCGAAGTTTCGGGCTTGCGAGGATTTCCTGAAGGCGCTTCACATCGTCGCCAACTTTCTGCATCTGCGTGCTGGCGGTAATTAACTGACCGATTTGATTATTCAGTTTGCTGAGCGTATCTGAAGAAGATTGCAGGCCCTGGGTCAGCGTAGATTGACCTTTTTGAAGAGAATCCTGAAGGGTGTTTCGGGTGGAATCAGCCGACTTCAAAATGGAATCAAGCTGCTGCTGGAGAGACGTTACAGCGGTTTGCTGCTGGGTGAGCTTGTCCCTGTTGGCAGAACTGGTGCTGAACTGGTGAATCAGAACTATCGCCAGCAGAACAGCCACTATAACCAGCAAAATCGTTTCCATAATCGGGTCCTTAAAATAGACAGGGATATTATAGATTCAGGCGGAACGATAGTCAAAGGCGAGAAAAACATCGAACAAAGAACATTCAACATTGAGCGCCGAACGTAAAAAATTACGCGGCGGCAGGTTCGGAACTGTAATGGTCGAAGTTGACGGATATTCTCTTGCTGATGCCCTGCGTCTGCATAGTCACGCCATAAAGCATATCGGTAACGCTCATCGTTCGCTTGGAGTGCGTGATTATGATGAACTGGGATTCCTTCTGGAACTCCCTGACGATAGCGTCGAAGCGTTCGTTATTGGCCTCATCGAGGGCGGCGTCAACTTCGTCGAGGAAGCAGAACGGGGATGGTTTTGCCTTGAAGACGGAGAACAATAGCGCGATGGCGGTCATTGCCTTTTCGCCGCCGCTCAATAGCGAAATGCTCCGGGTTTCCTTTCCGGGGGGCTTCGCGACTATTTCGATGCCCGCGTCGAGAACATCGATATCGGGGGCCGCTTCGAGAATAATGTCGGCCTTTCCGCCGCCGAAGAGCTTGCGGAAAATCTGCTGGAAATGACCGCGGACAAGTTCGAACGTCTCAAGGAACTTTTCTCTACTGACCTTGTTGAGACGATTAATTAGCTGCTGGAGTTGGCCCTTACTGGAATTGAGGTCCTCGACCTGCGTCGAAAGGAAGCTGTGTCGCTGTTCGAGGTCCTGCTGCTCCTGGATGGCGTCGAGATTGACGTTGCCAAGTCGTTCGATTTTGCCTCGCAGCTCGGCAATTTCCTCACGCACCTTTTCCCAGTCAACGGCGGTGTCCTGATAATTCTGGTAGGACTGGAGCAGGTCGAGTTGCAATTCGTCGCGGACCCTCGCGATGAGGTCTTGTTGTCGAACATCAAGCTGGCCAAGCTCTATTTTCAGTTCGTTTATCTGTTGTTCGATTTGGCTTTGCCCAGCGCGCTTGTCGCGGAGCGTCTGTTCATTGCTCTTTTGCTCGGCAAGCAGACCTTCGATTTGATTGTGCAGTTGCGAACTACTCTGCTGCTTCTGGTCTTTTTCGCTGAACAACTCAGAGACAGCCGATTCGGAAGCGAGGATGTCGGTCTGGGCAGCCAAGGCCTGGTCGGCGCAACTTTTGATTTCGGATTCGGCAGCCGTAACCGCCCCGGCATTGGCTTGAAGCTGGGTCTGGAGCGACTGGATTGTTTGTATCAATGACTGGCGATGCTCAGATATCTGGCCAAGCGATACCTTGAGGTTGGTCAGTTTCTCCGTGAGCGACTGCTGGCTGCCCTTGAGATTCGAGTAATCGCCCTGAAGCTGGCTGATTCGGGCATTGCGCTGGTTGTTGACGGTTTCAAGCTCCTGGAGCTTTTGCTTTGACTCGTATTCCTTTTGCACCGACTGCGCGATTTGCTTTTCGAGCTGGTCAATTTCGCCTGTGATGAGGGGTTGTTCCTCCCTGAGCCGTTTTATACTTTCTTCAAGCGCTGCCAGCTTCGAGTTTATCTGTGTCTTTTCGGTATTCGCTTCGTAAACCGCGGTGCGAAGGTCTTTGCAGAGCTTCGTGAGATGGTCGCCCGTGCGGACTGATTCGTCAATCTGGTTTTGAAGCGTGTCTATTTCATTAGTGATATTGGTAATGGTGTCCTGCAACTGACGAAGCCGGCTTTTTCGGGAGATAAGCCCCGCTGCCCGGCCGAGAGGGCCAAGTTTTATGAAGCCGTCACCCGAAGCGAACTCGCCTTTGAGCGTAACGAATTTGTAATCAGGCCCAAGCGTTTCGGATAACTGGGCAACTTTATCGATTGAATCGACGATGAGGGTTTTGCCCAACAAAGCCCACACAAGCGACGCGTATTTGGGCTGGTAGTTTACGAACTCAACAAGACGGCCCTTCACGCCCGACAGCGTCGAGAGGTCATCGGTACTTACAAATGGCTCGATTTTGTCTGCGCTTATGAAGTGGACCCGACCATCGAGCTTATCGACGGCATCTTTACCCGCCAGCAGCTTCTCAGTCGAGGCGATAACGACGGCATCGGTCTTGTCTTCAAGGGCCGCCTCAACCGCAGCGGCATAGTCGATATGCGCGGTGATAATATCCGCGAGAATTCCTTCGACATAATCGAACTGGGACTGGTTTTCGAGAATGCGCTTTGCGCCCGCCTTGACGCCTTCCCGGCGGTTTTCCATATCGGTAAGAACGGCAAGCTCGCTGGCCAGTGCGCTTCTGGCCTCCTTGCTGTTGGCTAAACGTTTTTTGTCCGCTTCGGTACGACCGACGCACGTATCGGATTCCTTACGTTTGGCATCGAGATTTTTTGTGAGGTCGGCGATAACGGTCTCGATATCGTTTAATCGCGCGTCACACTGCGCCTTGTCTGTCAGGAGCTTTTCAAGCTCGGCGCCCGCGACCTGGGCCCGGCCAGCGAGACGGTCTTTCTGAGAAGAAAGATTGGTGCGATATACGGATATGCTTTGAAGCTCGTTGTGAAGCTGGGCGGTATGCCGGACAATATCTATTATGCCGGATTTCTCATCTTCAAGCTCGGCTTCGAGCGACGAATACTGGGCGTTAATATCGGCGATTTCCCGACTGGTTTGCTCGACATCGTGATTGCACTGTTCGAAGGATTGTTCGTTTTCCTGCTGCTGTGCCTGGTACTTTTCGAGGTCTATTGTGAACTCGCTTTTTTGTTCGGCGAGTTGTTGCGCCCTTGCGACTGCGGCGGCCTTTCTCTGTTCAAGCTCTTTGATTCTGGTGCGCAGGAATTCTATCCGCTGCATCTGCTGTTCGATTTTGCTCTGCACGGCCACAAGCGAATTGTCGGTGTGGTTGATGCTGTTTTCCGTATCGATTATCTGCTGGCCTATCTCGCCGAGCAGGGCATCGTGTCTGGCGACCTCGGCGGCGGATACGGCAAAGTTCTTCTCCGCTTCATCGAGAGCGGCCTTTTTCTGGGCAGCAGTTTTGTAGATTTTGTCGAATTCGGCGAGCGAATAATTGACCTGAAGTTCTTTTAGCCGTTGAGTGTACTGGACGTAGCTTCTTGCCTTGCCCGCGGCGAGTTTGACGCTGCGGAGCCGGCTGGCGACCTCGCTGACAATATCAGCAAGGCGAAGAAGATTTTGTTCGGTGCGTTCGAGCTTGCGGAGGGCCTCTTCCTTATGCGCCTTGTATTTGCTTATGCCGGCCGCCTCTTCAAATATCACGCGCCTTTCGACGGAGGAGGCGGAGAGGAGGCGTTCGACCTGCCCCTGTTCGATAATGGAATACGCCCTGACGCCGACGCCGGTATCCATAAATAATTCACGGACGTCCTTCAGTCGGCAGAGTTTGTTATTGATGCGGTATTCGCTGTCGCCACTCTGGTAGATGCGTCGTGTAATCTGGACTTCGTCGGCGTCGATGGGCAGCCGGCCCGTTTCAGAGCCGTCGGTATTGGCGAGGAACAAGCTGACTTCCGCGCAGCCGGCGGGTCTTCGGCTGGCGTTGCCGCTGAAGATAACGTCGGTCATTCGTCCGCTGCGCAAACTTTTTGCGCTTTGTTCGCCGAACACCCATTTCACGGCGTCAACGACGTTGCTTTTGCCGCAGCCGTTGGGGCCAACGATTCCCGTTACCGCCGCTGAAAACACAAATTCCGTTTTGTCTGCGAAGCTTTTGAAGCCGTCGAGAATAACCTTTTCAAGTCGCATTTATAAATCCTTAAGATTCAGGCACAAGCCGGTATAAGCAAAGGATATCGGAAACCCTCCTGCCCTTGCGATCTTCTGGCGGAAAAACCAGAAAACTCAAAACCGTATAGTCCTATAATTCCAAAGTTATTATTATTACAAAACCCGACCAGCGAAGCAAACTTAGCCCGATATTTTTTGCCTTTGATCATAGCCCTTCAATTCGGTTCTTACATTTTGTTCTAACATTATCGGTCGAAGGGATGTTATTTCTTTATATTTGGCAGGGTTTTTGGGAGTGGGCCGGCGTAAAATTCGGCCTGGACGGCGCCTGAGTCAACCATTTTGCTAATGAGCCCGACGAGAGTAGAGTAGGGGACACCAAGTCCCGGGCCACCCTGCGCTGTTGGAGTTAACGGCTCCCGGCACAATGTCTCAATGACGTCGGCAAGGTCAAGGGAGCTTTTCAACTGGATAATTGTATCGGGGCGTCTGGGGTGCTTGCGTATTATCGTGGCATATTTTTCACCCGCGGGCACATTTATAGTAATAGTTCCGTCTTGCGTCTCAATAAAAATGTTGCTTCGGCAGTATATGGGAGAGCCGAGGAGCGCAATGCGGGGCTGGATTCGCCGAGAGACCAGAATTGCGGGTTTTCCGGTCTGGGTTACCTGGTCAAGATAGAAGCTGTTGGCTATCAGTTTGCGTGAGACGGTGACGTCTTTGAGGCGAACGAGATTCTCATAGGCAATAAGACGAATGGGCAAATCATCATCTCGCAGCAGCGATTGAAGCATTGAGGTGACGTCCTGCCCGGCGGAAATATTGACCAGGGCGTCAATCGCCTCTATGCGATAGGAAGATTTTTTGTCGGTGGCAATACCCCAGAGCGATTCCCTGCCCCTCTGGTCACCGAGGTTGAACATACATCGAGCGGCCCGAAGGCGGACTTCCGGGTCGGAAGAATTAAGCAGTGCCGCAAGTTTCGGCATTGCGGCGTTACCAATGGCCTCGAGGGCAATTTCGCTTGCGTTTTTATCTTTGGAGCCCGCGAGCTTCTCTATATGGGTCATTATTCTTTTCTCGGTAAGTTCGGGCGATTCTACAATGTACGTGGCCCTGACAAGCTGGATGAATCTGCTTTTTGCCTCCAGATACTTTGTCGGGATTCGCAGCTCGATACTGCCCGGCGCCAGCGCCACAGCAATTTCGTAGCCGAAGCGTTCGTTTATACGATTCCGGATTTGACTGACGATGCGGTAATCCGGCAGGCGAAGGGCAAGATTGACTTTGTACTCTTCGACGACCGTGCCGCCGCCCAGGACGTAGCCGGTTCTGGGGTCCTGCGAGCCGGAAATTGCGGAATCGGTGAATACAGGGCCTTCGGCGGCGGCGAGGGGTTTGATGCTCGTGCCGACCTGACGTGCCTCAAAGAGGTCCACGCCATAGAGCCAGCCGCCTTCGAGAGAGGTCGTTTGTGTGCCGGGCAACGCGGTAACCCTGACGTCAAACCGCTGATTTTTTGAGGCGGCGGGCGGAATCATACCTTCGACGATTACGACGGCGGTATCGGGGCTGCTGATAAGGTCATCGACATTGACTTTGGCGCCGCCGAGGCGCTGAAGGATGTATTTTTGAAGGTAAGTCCTAATCTGCGTGGGGCATTCAGAGGAACCTGTGCCGTTAAGCCCCCCTACCAAACCATAGCCGCTTATGGGTATGGCATCGGAAGCGAATATCTCCGCATACATACCGATGGTATCGTCTACCCCGTTATTGTCGGCGGCGGACTTGTTCTTAGCGGTCTGCCTGCCGGAGCCGCCACAACCGAATGCAGCCAGAAGCGATACTAAAATTACGCACCACAACGTTTTTCTGAGGTAAATTTTCATAAACAAGGCCTAACTCCTGCACAATTTGGGTTATCCCTGCCGAAGCATACTAACCCGTTTTTTAAAATTCGTCAATGGATTTATCGGCCAAACACTGCCGGATACAGCATTCAATCGCATAATATGCGGCAGGCAGCTATAAATTCCTTAACCCTGAGAAGATTTGTCCGTACCTGCCTGTGGTCCGCGGAGACGAATGCAGGGTCATCGGGTTCGGTCCTGGAATCGAAGGCCTGGCTAAAATACTGATGGTACTTTTCGTCGAGCAGGGCGGCAATAGCTGCGTTTAAGCCCGCTCCATTACCACTCTATAGAACCCGCCTACCAGCCGCAAGAAAAACGCCGATTATTCTCCGACAATCTGGCAGATGACCTGGCGGGTGCGGGGGCGGGTATCAAAATCGATAAGAATGATTTGCTGCCAGGTGCCAAGGGTGAGTTTGCTATCAACGATTGGGACGGTCAACGAGGGACCGAGCAGCGATGCGCGAACATGTGAATGGCCATTGTCGTCGTGCCAGGTTTCCTCGTGCTCATAACGGGCGTCCTGCGGCGCTATTTTTTCAAAGGCGGCTTTTATATCGTGTTTGGCCAGGCCCGGCTCGTATTCGGTGGTTGTGATTGCGGCGGTTGAGCCGACGACAAAAAGTGTCACTGTCCCCGCCGAAACGCCTGATTCGGCAACCGCCTTTACAGCCTGTGGGGTTATATCAAGGACTTCACTATTGCCATTTGTGCTGACCTGGATTTTTTTGGTTACGACCACAGGACGCCCCTTTTTTTACTTCAGATGAAACCAATTATAAGGACTGGCGAAAACAGACCAGCTAAGTACTATCTCTGATATGGTTATGGCGACGGTGATTATTCCGACCACAGCCAAAAGATACGAACCGCATCGCAGTTTTGAGAGGATACAATGCAGGCCATCAACGTATAGCAATATAAAGGGCAGAATTATGCCTGCAATCAGCCGGCCGGAGGTAAAATAGGGCTCATTAACAGAAGGATAAAAGCAAGTGCCAAAGTCATATCGCATTGACATAAACGCAAGAAAAGCAATCGATAAGATAACAACAAACAAACTCCCCGCCAGGGCAGCGCGAAAAGACCCGTCAGACCTGGTTTTACCAAAAATAAGGGCAAACAGGAAAACACCGGACGAGATTACATAAAACCAGTCCATAAACGCCGAAGCTATTAACTTGTTATGCCAGATAAATTCGCCCCGCCAGAAGGTTTTTGTCAGATCGGAAATGAAATAAATAAATCCCGAAGGAGTAAGGATGGGATGATTAAGTATTTCGTTTAAAGGTTTAATCGTCCAGGTACGCAACTTAATCGAGGCAGCCGCCCCGACGGCATCACCGAAGAGTATATAATTGCGACCGAGCCAGATTGCTATGGGAACAATTGCGGCAGAAGCGAAGGTGATAAGGGCCGGCAAATATTGCTTAATCTGTTTTCGGCGAGATGCGCGTACAATTTTAATCAGGATAACCAGGGCGGCAAGCGGTATGATGGCAATATTGGACGCCTTGGTGAGGAAAGTTGCGGCAACGAGCAGGCCTGCGAACAAATGGTATTTCCAGGATTTTTCGCTCAAACCGATTTCGAGGAGCATAAAGAACGCCGCCGCAAAGACAACCGGAGAAAGAACGTCGCCTGTAATTGCGTAAAAAATATCCTGCGGGAAAAACGCGGCGAGAAGGGGAATAGCGATTCGTTCCTGGAAATTGTCGCAAAAGAACCTGCGGGAAAACAGCCAGGACAACCACACAAAGACAGCCGCAAGAGGAACGTTAAGGAAACGAATCCAATAAAGCAATTCGGTGCCTTTTATCGCCAGCGATTCGCCTAACCGGCACCACAGCCCCGCCAGGAAATAGTAAGCCGGCCAGACCCATGTCTCAGGATTGTAGTGGTTTGTCAGGATAACAACAGCCTGTGCCAAAATATCGGGAGACTTGTCAACCTGGATATCCATGAACTCACCCGTCTCCGAATTTGCGATGATTTCAGCAGCCACAGGGTCGCCGTATTCCAGCGGCGCGGCAGGCAGATGCCCCCTGGAGTATTTCAAGACCATATCAAAATGCGCTCGTTCGTCAACATTATTAAAAAAGGGAAACGCGGCGCTGAAAGCAAAGACGCGAATTGCCGCGGCAAGACAAAGCCCGGCGATGATAAAACGTTCATGTTGGGATGAGGCCGGAATCCTGTCAATGTTCATAACATCGGCATCCATTAAGGTCGAAGTATGCCTGGAGTTTCGTTTTGTCTGTGGGGTTCGGGTCATTAGGAGATATGATACTGGAGGATTGATGAACGTGCAAGACATCGCACAATGCTGGTTTGAGTCAGTTGACAGGGAGCGCATCCCAGGAAAATGTTTAATAGGTCTTAACGTTAATATCGCCTCGCGGCCGGCCACCCTGCTCGACCTGTGCGTTGTAGCGGAGGGCGCCAGTCAACTGGGGCTGGTCTTCGGAGAGTTTGAACTGCGGCGTTTTGTCCTTTTGAGTTGCGACTTAACCGAACAGCAGGATTTGGACGTTGAAAAAACAGGCGGATGAACCTATAATATAATTGTCTGGGATGGTTTCCCCTGTATGGTTTTATTAATCAGAAAAGTTTGAGAAACTCGTGTTTGACGCATTAACGCAAAAATTCGGTTCGGTGTTTCGGTCGCTGTCGGGCAGAGGAAGAATTACCGAGGCCAACGTTTCGGACGCGGTGCGCGACGTTCGCAAGGCGCTGCTTGAAGCGGACGTCAACTACCAGGTGGTCAAGCAATTCTGCAAGGACGTTACACAGGCGGCCATCGGAGCGGAGGTAATCAAGTCACTGCACCCCGGGCAGGTTTTCGTCAAGATAGTCAACGATGAGCTGACCAAGCTGATGGGGCCTGTGGATACGCAGATTTATTACGTCTCGCCCGGGCCGACGCTGATACTTTTGGCAGGGTTGCAGGGCTGCGGCAAAACGACCACCGCCGCGAAGTTGGCCAAATACATTATGGATAAAGGCAAGAAGCCGATGCTTGTTGCCGACGACCTGCAAAGGCCGGCCGCTATCGACCAACTGGTCACCCTTGGCCAGCAGTTGAATATCCCGGTTTACAGCGAGCAAAGCACGGACGCGGTGAGGGTTGCGAAGAACGCAATTCAACACGCCAAAACAAGCGGTGTTGACGTTGTGATTTTGGATACGGCGGGTCGGCTGCACATCGACGAAGAAATGATGACGCAGATAAGCGACGTCGCAAAAGCGGTCGAGCCGCACCAGATTTACCTTGTATGCGATTCGATGACCGGACAGGACGCGGTCAATTCCGCGAAGGAATTCAACGCCCGCCTGGAATTAGACGGCGTCATCCTGACCAAATTAGACGGCGACGCCAGAGGCGGAGCGGCGCTTAGCGTAAAGGCAGTAACCGGCAAACCCATAAAATTCATCGGCGTAGGCGAAAAGCTCGATAAGCTCGAAGAATTCCACCCAGACCGGATGGCAAGCAGAATCCTGGGGATGGGCGATATTGTTACGCTGGTAGAGAGGGCACATGAGCAGTTTGACGTGGAAGAGGCCGTGAAACTGCAGGAAAAAATGGCCAAGGGCAGCTTTGGGTTCGATGATTTCCTCCAGCAGATGCAAGCAGTAAAAAAAATGGGGGGAATGAAAGACCTGATGAAGATGATGCCCGGCGCCTCGGAACTGGGCGATATGGATTTCGACGAGAATGAACTAAAGAAGATGGAGGGAATAGTTTATTCGATGACGCTCCAGGAACGCCAGGACCCGGACGTTATTGACTCGTCGAGACGCAGGAGGATTGCCGCCGGCTCAGGGACACAGCCGCACGACGTATCAGGACTGGTAAAACAGTTTGTGCGAAGCAGGGATATGCTCAAGTCGCTGTCGGGAGGGAAAATGGCCGGGTTAAAGGCGCTGTTTTCGGGCGGCCTTAATCTCGAATCGATGAGCGCGGCGATGGCATCGGGTAAAAAAATCAAGCAACGCTCCAGAAGAAAACAAGTCATAATCCGCAGAGGCAAAAAAATACGGCGGTAACCCAAAACATCTCAATCGACCAGTACCTCGATAAGCTTGCACAGTTTGCCGGCAATGAATACGGCCGAATTGTGCGCGAGCAATTCAAAGATGACGTTGAAATAAGCGAACTTGGTATGTTAGCCAGTCCAACCGCGGAGGAACTGGTGCAATTACGCCGGGCAGTGGCGATTATGACGGCTGACGAGAAGGCAAAAGCCGCGAATATTACCGATGAACAGGTGCGTAAAATAGCCGACGACGCAAAAGTTGACCCCGCCCTGTTCGCCATTTTCATAAACGGTTATGCTTTACACGTGAAACACAGGTCATAGTTGATTTTCTAACCCATTCTGACCACAGATTCTTAGGGGAAAATTTTTCTAAAAATAAACAAAATTGAGCTTGACTTTAATAATGTTAATATTATACTTGATATTTAGTTGAATATTAGTGAAAGGTCGAGATTATGACACAGGAAAAAAAGGAAGGCAATTGGGTGCAACTTCTGACGGAAGAAGACATCGGATTCATCAAAAGGTTCATTCTCGCCTCCGGCTCATTAAAAGAGCTGGCCGGGATATACGACATCAGTTACCCGACGGTGCGACTGCGGCTGGACCGGCTGATTGAAAAAATCAAGGTTTTTGACGCCTTTGAAAAAGCAAGCAAATTCGAGTTGCTTATCCGCTCATTCTACGCAGAAGGCAAAATAGATATTACAACATTCAAGACATTACTTGAAACCCACAAGAAAGAATTGGAGGCCAAAAATGAGACACATAACGCTAATACTTAGTATGGTCGTTCTAACATCGGTTTGCTTGGCCGAGGAAACCCTGCGCGAAATCAAGTGGTCGGACCCGAACCTGCGAGGTAAGTTGACTGCCGGTGAAGTCATCGAGCCAAACGCCGATTGTCCCTTCGCACAACTGAGGATGCAAAACTCGCAAAACGAAAAGAAGATATTCGCCATTTTGACTATCAATGACCCGTGCATCACAACGGCAAGTTATGCGATAACAGGACAGGTCAGGTATGAACGCGTTGAGGAAATGGGCTATCTTGAAATGTGGAGCCATTTTCCCGACGGCAAGATGTATTTTAGCCGAACACTGGGAGATTCCGGCCAAATGCAATCATTGACCGGTTCATCCGGCTGGCGGCCATTGACGCTGCCTTTCTACATCGGGGATACTACCAAAATGCGCCCGGTCAAGCTGGAGCTCAACATTGTGCTGCACGGGCGGGGAACCGTTTTTCTTGGCCCGCTTAAACTCGTTCAATTCGAGAAAGGACAATCCGCCACAGGCGCTGCAAACGTCTGGTGGAATGACCGGACCGCCGGCTGGTTATTCGGCGGCATTGGCGGCGGAGTCGGTGGCTCAATCATCGGCATAATTTGGCTCATTATAGGGATACTGACTGGGTTAGGTACCGGCCGGAGGATATGTCTCTGGCTGCTGGGCATTATGTTCGTCTTTGGACTGATTGTTATGACTTTGGGTTTGGGGGGTGGTTTGGCGGCCCTGGCTTTTTCTCAGCCATATGCAGTTTGGTATCCCCTGCTTATTATCGGCGTCTCGTTAGGTGTGGTGTCCACAATCCTGTGTCTGTTTCTCTTCCGCCCAATCAAATTACGATACGAACAGATGGAACTGCGGAAAATGCACGCAATGGACACCAAATAGCCCCCAAATAGCAAAAAAAATGGCATTGTCATTTGGGAGCAATTCTGCTATACTTTCGGACTTT
>JBEKAT010000021.1:0-23263 GCA_050015775.1 Sedimentisphaerales bacterium
CGTCATCTTGTCGCCTCCGGCGTCAGCATCCTGATTACAGACCACAACGTCGAAAGAACGCTCGAGGTGGTCGATAAGGCCTATATCATCGACCACGGCAAGGTTTTGGCGGAAGGCACCCCGGCTCAGGTTATCCAGAATGAAATCGTCAAAAAGGCCTATTTAGGTAATAGTTTCAAGGGAAATGAGTTTGATTAAAGAATCAAGATGACGATTGATGTTGAAAACTGTCATATAACGCATTACCCGGCGCAGGTGCTGGGCAAGGCCTCGCGGCCGGTGGAGAAAATCGACGACAATATCCGTCGGCTTGCCGCGAAGATGCTCGACATAATGATTGAGCAAAAAGGTATCGGCCTTGCGGCGCCGCAGGCGGGCGTTCCATTGCGCCTGTTTATAATTTCTCTCGATGGCAGCAGGAATAATGTCCGCGCCTATGTCAACCCTACTGTTAAGCCCGAAGGTACGCTTGTGGAAAATGAAGAAGGGTGCCTGTCTGTCCCGGGCATATTCACAAAAATCAAACGGTACAGTCAGGCGACCGTTACCGCCACCGGCCTCGATGGTAAAACCTTTACCGAAAAGGGCGAAGGACTGTATGCCCGCGCTTTGCAGCATGAGTTTGACCACATTGAGGGCGTTACGATAGTCAACCGTATGCCGACGACCGCACGGATTGCGCATCGAAAGCAGTTGAAAATGCTCGAAGAAGAGCACAACGACGTTGGCTCCTGACATCTCTATATTCTGAAAGACAAATGAACATCGTTTATCTCGGAAGCAGCCAATTCGGTTTACCTTGTCTCGACGCGATTATTCAATCGAACCATAAAATATCTCTTGTCATTACCCAGCCGGCACAGCCTGCGGGCAGGGGACGTAAAGAAAAGCCGACGCCCGTCGCCGAATGGGCAGCCCAAAATAACATACCCGTCATTGAAGCTCCTGATGTCAATTCGCCCGAGATTATCGATAAAATAAAATCCTGCAAACCTGAGCTTTTAGTTGTCATTGCCTTCGGCCAGAAAATCAGCAAAGAAGTAACCGATATCGTCCCCAAAGGGGCAATAAACGTTCACGCGTCGCTGCTGCCGAAATACCGTGGCGCTGCCCCGATAAACTGGGCGATAATCAATGGCGACACCGAAACGGGCATCAGTATTATCACGGTTGCGGAAAGAATGGACGCAGGTGACATACTCGCGCAATGCAGGACCGAGATTGACGGCGAGGAATCAGCGGGCGAACTTCACGACCGGCTGGCGAAACTGGCGTCGCCATTGCTCGTTACGACCATCGACCAGATTGCTGCGGGTACAGCCAAATACGTAAAACAGGACGACTCGAAGGCCACCCGCGCACCAAAACTGCAAAAGGCCGATGGTTTTCTTGATTTTGCTGAGCAGGCGGAATTGCTGCATAGAAAGATGCTTGGTTTATGGCCCTGGCCGGGTGTGTCCGCTCTTTACAAGTCACAAAAATCGAGCCGGGCGGAACGAGTCATTTTCGCCAAGGCGGATATCCTGCGAATGGATAATCCCGCGAATCTGCCTCCCGGCACAATCGACGAAAATCTTAACGTTATCTGCGGCAAAGACCGCTTACAGATTATGCAGTTGAAACCGGAAAATTCCCGATTGATGAACTTCGCTGATTTCGTCAACGGCCGGCATGTTTGCCCCGGCGATATGTTTATCAGAATCGAAGAATGATATGTCTTCCTCTGTCCCCCTAACCGCACGTGCCGTCGCCGCCTCCGTTTTGACGCGGGCCGACCCCAAAAAGGGCGATGTCGTCGAGACGCTGGCCGATTTTCTCAGGCGGACAAAAGAACCGCAGCGGGCCACTGACATTGTTTTCGGTGTCCTGAAAAATAACTGCCTGATTGATAATTTGATTAAGAAGGTCTCCGCTGTCCCCGTCGGAAGAATCTCAGGCAAAATACTTAATATCCTGCGAGTGGGCGTTTATGAGCTGGTCTATTGTCCCCAGGCCGCGGAGTACGCGATAGTTGATGAGGCGGTTGATTATTCAAAGCGAGTCGCAGGCGCCAAACAGGCGGGGTTTGTCAACGCGGTCCTTAGGCAGGTGTTAAGGCACATACGCGGTCGTCAAAAAACGATTGAGCAATCCCAGCTGCGCGAAACCATACTGCAAACGCCGGACACAGGTTGCGAATTTGATTTAGAGATACTTCCCGACCCCAAAGAATCGCCGCTGGAGTATCTTGGTTGTGCGTTCTCGCTGCCGAGATGGCTGGTGAGCGACTGGTTAAGGGCATTTGGCCCCGAGCGAACGCGGAATATCTGCTTTGCGAGCAATCGCAGACCGAGCGTTTATTTGAGGCCTAATCTGCTTAAAACCACGGCGGGAGAACTTGCGGAGAAGCTCAAGTCAGCGGACGTCGAGTGCGAGATTGAGCCCGAATCGCAAATGATAAAACTGACAAGCCCCAAGGCGATAACCTCTCTGCCCGGCTTCAATGATGGGTTATTTACCGTTCAGGATTTGGCCGCATCGGAAGTGGTTCGGGCGTTGAAGCCAAAACCGGACTGGACCATCCTTGACCTTTGCGCTGCACCGGGCACAAAGACAACGCAATTGGCGGAAGCGACCGGCGGACGCGCTAAAATCGTCGCGACCGACATTGACTCCGGCCGGCTGAAAAAGGTCAAAGAAAATATCGCCCGCCTCGGGTCGGCAGGATGCGTCACGACAATCGAATATAATGATGTTGAAAAGCAGGGCGGTTTTGATTGCGTGTTAGTTGATGCGCCCTGCTCGAATACTGGCGTCTTGGCACGCAGGCCGGAAGTTCGCTATCGAATTACTAAGAGCGATGTTAAAAAACTTGCTAAAACGCAGATGATGCTGCTCTCCAAGGCCGCCGGTATGCTGAAACCCAAAGGCGTTATCTGTTACAGCACCTGCAGCATTCAGCCCGAAGAAGACGGTCTGCTCGTGCGCAGGTTTATTGAGGGAAATCCGGGTTTCGAACTCGAATCCGAAAGGTTGATTTTGCCGTCAGCCGATATGTTTGACCGCGATGGGAGTTATACGGCAATTATCGTCAGGCGGGCCGGAGATTGATTAGGTATTCGATTTTTTGCCGGATTGCTCTTGACGTGGTTTAGGTAAATTGTAAAGTGATTGAGAGTCGCCGGCGGAGTACCGGCGGTATTATGAAATTGAAAGGAGGCCATTATGGCAAGGTTAGCTGTTATTGTGTCGGTTATAACGTTATCGTTCGTTCTTGTAGGGTGTAACGGTAAGGATTCGGGCAAATCACAGACGTTGACTACGGGGGTCGGCACCACTTCGGATGCCAACGCCCTGTATGCCGAGGCCGTTCGTCTCGAAGAGCAGGCAGGCCCGTTGATCAAGAACGAGGCCTTGTTGAGAAAGGCGCTCGATAAGTATGACCAGTTTATAAACAAATATCCTAAAAGCGACAAAATAGACGATGCTGCTTTCAGAATGGCCGGAATTTATGAGTACCTCAAGGACTACACTAACGCCGTTAAGAATTACCAGAGAACTTACCAGTGGAACCCGCAAACACCCACTACGGCAAGGTTCAAGGCGGCGTATCTTCTCGATACCCAGTTAGGCAGAAGAGCCGAGGCGCTGCAGATTTATCAGGAGGCCCTGTCGAAGATAACCAAATCGAATGAGCACAGGCAGTGGGTCGTCTATGCCGAACAACGGGTCAAGGAATTAACCGGGGAAGTCAAACCACAGCAGTAACCTCGGCTTGAATTTGTTAGAATGGATACTTCGCGTAATTATGGGCCTGACCGACAGTCAGGCCCATTTGCTTTTGACGATTAATGCTGAAAAAACTTGAACAAAAAACAGAGGACTTTATTGCAGCCGAACAACTTGCCCCGGCTGGCGGAAAAGTTCTGCTCGCGATTTCAGGTGGTGCGGATTCCTCGGCGTTGTTACACGTTCTGGCTGCGCTTCGGCTCGATATTCACTGCGCACATATCAACCATCAGTTGAGAACTGATGAGGCACAAAGAGACGAGGATTTTGTGATTGAACAGTGCCAAAAGCTCAAAGTCCCCGTCATTACCAGAAAAATCGACGTGCGTGATTATGCTAAAAAATCGAAACTCTCAATCGAGACAGCTGCGAGAAATCTGCGAATCGAAAAGCTGGTTGAGATTGCCAAAGAACAGAACTGCGCCTGTATCGCCACCGCCCATCATAAAAATGACAACGCCGAAACAATTATTGACCGGCTGATTCGCGGAACGGGCCTTCGTGGCTTGTGCGGTATCTGGCCCGCGAAAAAATTTGCTGATGGAATCACATTTATAAGGCCGTTGCTTTGTGCCACTCGCGATGAAATTATTCGGTATATGAATGATAAGAATCTGAAGTGGTGTATAGACAGGACAAATACGGATTTTGCGTACAGGCGAAATTTCATCCGTTATCGCCTGCTGCCGGCGTTACAGAATGATTCTCAAGGCGACATCGTTGAGCGCCTTGCTGTTATATCGAAAGCGTCTCGCGGATTTTATCAGATGATTTGCCGAACAGCCGACACGATTTGGCCTGACGCAGCAACTATGAATGAAAACAACGTGATTGTGGATTCCGACAAAATTGCCAATCAGCCGGCTGAAGTAAAAATCGAGATTGCTCGCAGGGCATTGGCTCATCTGGGTTGCCACGAACAGGATATTACTGAACGTCATTATACAGGCATATTGCGATTGCCGGACGATTCATGTTTGCAGCTTCCAAATCGCATCACAGTGCATCGGCGGGGGGGCAAAATCGTTTTTGAGGAACATCTGAAAACTAAATCGGCCCAATCGGTTACGATAGACCCAGTTGTGTTAAAAGTGCCGGGGGTAACGCAATTCGGCCCTTATACGGTCAATGCCGATATCATAGAAATAGAGCAGAAGGACCTGGCCGGCTTCAAAAAGACCAAAACAAATCTTGTCGAATGGTTCGATTGCGAAAAATTAAAACTACCGCTGGAAATTCGCCTGAGAAAACGCGGCGACAAATTTTGGCCCTTAGGTTTGGCAGGCGAAAAAAAAGTTGGCAAGTTTTTGACTGCCGCGAAGGTATCCTCGGCGTTGCGACGAAAATTGCTCGTTATCGCCGACACCGAAAAAATCATCTGGCTATGCCCCATCAGAATAAGCGAGCAAACCAGAGTTGCCGGTGAAACCAAAACTGTTCTGCAGTTGAAGATTGCAGATATATCTCAGGTATAAAAAAGGCGATGCGAATAATGCATCCGCATCGCCTTTGGAATTCAGTTTATTGACAATTTGCCCGATTCGGGTCGGTGCATGTCAGCCAGCTATAGGCAAATTCGACGAAATCCTGCCAATCGACTTTGCAGTCCTTGTTGATGTCAGCGCTGGCATATTGGGTACCTGGGTCGCCGCACCGTTTCGGAGTCGGCGGGATGGAATCCTGACCCTTCGGATAAGGCAGCAAGCCCATACCTATCCAGTTGATTGTGATTGGTGTTACGCTTCCCAGCATCGGGTAAGGCGGATACATATACGCGTTGCTCATCCACTGGTTAAACTGCCAAAGGTCTTTATCTTCCAGCGATGCGTAACTGTGGCCGAATTGGAATTTGCCCACATAGTATGTCTGGGGCGATGAATCAAGGAAGAACTGATGGAGTTCTGGGTTATTGTTATAGTCGTATCCGGCCATGAAGCGGTATTCACCGATTTTCTGCGTGCCACTCACGTTGGTGTAAATTTCAAAAGACCCGACCACGTTGCCGCCCGTCGCGTTTGGCCCGGGAATCGGCGAACCCATTGGGGTGTGTCCAATATGCCAGCCGAATCCAGGTTTGGAAACGGTTGCAACGCCGTATGAGAAATTCACGTCCTGGTAGGTGAGGGGGTTCAAAGGAACGGCGTTGGGATTCCACGGGACCTGTATTCTCGTCGTTATAGTAACGTTCGTGTTATAAGGGACGGGATGATCGGTCAGGTCCCAGAACACTTTCAGTTGTGTCGGCGGGTTATTGACCTCGGTGATATTGGGTACATTATTCGTGTCCCAGTCGATATTGGTCCGGTACCAGAACATCTTATCTGAATTTACTTTGTATCGCAGGCCCAGGGCGGCAAACATCTGGTTATCTTGGAGAATTTTGTAGGAACCAACGTATTGTATTGTTAATCCCCAGGTTCCGGAGAGGTTAAACCCGATCGGACAGGAACTCAAAAACGTGATGTCGTCTATGTAACGATGGTCGTTGCTGTAACCGTAGTTGAAGTACCAGCCGATACCCTGGTTGCCGCCGCCTGGATTGGGATTGTTGTAATCATCGTAAGTGTAGGTCTGAACGTGTTGGGTAAAAACCGGGTAGTCCGAATCCGTCACCTTCACTTTTGTAGGATTTTCACTGATGGACTCAGTGTCATTGTCGTCGTCGCCCCAGGCGGTAATGGAATGACCGATGGTCTTGCTGACGTTGTCAATGCTCAGCTGGGCGGTCGCGCCGTTGCGCAACTGGTTGCCGAGAAATTCAGGCAAATCAGGTCTGAGCCAGGGATTTCTTGTGTTTTTCCAGTTCGACTCGCCTAAGACAGTGATATTTTTGTAAGGATTTGTGTTCTTCCATTTGTTGTCGGCAGAATTGAGCCAGGCCGAGAGTGCGGTATCGGTCCAGCCGCATTGGTTGCAGTCGAGAATGTCATTGCACATTTCATCGTAAATTTCGTCGGCGCGTTCCTGGACGTTGTTGCCATCGCCGTAGCCGGTCCCTGCGAGCATATTTGCGGCGGTGGCGACCCAGCAGGTGGGTTTATAGCTGCCATCATACCAATGATTGTGATCGACCTTATCGACGTCGGGTGGCGGGTTCATCTTAAGATAGTCGGCACAGGCCTGTTGCGTAGATATGCCTGAAATAGCAAATACCGCCAGACAGACAACTATTGTGGAAAGCGATGAATTTTTCCCGGTCCTCATATTATTCCTCCTTACCTTTTTAGCAACTATAATCTCCTCTCGCCTCGTTTGATGAAATTCGTGTTGGCTGGTGCAGCCGAGGCACTGATAATAATATACCACTGCTGTTATTCGTCTGTCAACAAAAAAATGGTTATTGACGGTCGCTAAAAACCATCGCTTGGTGCTGCGGATTGTGCCTGATAAAGCTATTGTTGCTCGGCGTCAAACAATTCCGGCTGATCTATTGATGTCTTTTTGTGATATTTCAGGCCGAGGTGCGAGCAAGCATCATTGGTTATCTCCCTGCCCCTTTTCGTCCTGCGGACAAAGCCGATTTGCAGCAGATACGGCTCTACGACGTCTTCCAGCGTGTCTCGTTCCTCGCCTAATGTTGCCGCGATTGCCTCAATACCAGCGGGCCCGCCCTCATATACCCCCGCCAATGCCCGCAAAAACGACCTGTCCAATTCATCAAGACCAAGCCCGTCAATCTGCTCCATCTTGAGCGAGCTTTCAACAATCGCGGTCGTCAGTTTGCCCTGTCCTTTTACCTGTGCGTAGTCGCGCACGCGTTTCAGCAGCCGGTTCGCGATTCTCGGCGTGCCGCGCGACCGCGTCGCAATCAGGTTCAATGTCCCTTCGTCGCAATTTAGTTGCAGTAGTTTGGCCGAGCGTTTGAGAATTAAAGTCAAATCCGCCGTGTTGTAAAATTCGAGATGATACAGCATCCCGAATCTGCTTCGCAGTGGCGCGCTCAGCAATCCCGCCCGTGTCGTTGCCCCGATTAGCGTGAATCGCTTCAGCGGGAAGTTTATCGTTTTTGCGTGCAGCCCGCTATCGACTGTGAAATCAACCCTGAATTCCTCCATCGCCGGGTACATAAATTCTTCGACAGGCGTGCTCAGCCGGTGAATCTCGTCGATGAAAAGTGTATCGCCCGTGTTGATATTGCTCAAAAGCCCCATCAGGTCGCCCTGTTTGGTCAGCGCGGGTCCCGACGTGCATCTGATATTTGCGCCCATCTCATTCGCGACGACGTTTGCAAGCGTGGTTTTGCCTAAACCGGGCGGGCCATAAAACAGGATATGCTCCAACGGCTCGTTTCTCTTTTTCGCCGCCTCAATCGCGATTTTGAGCTTGTCGATTACCTTTTGCTGTCCGATGCACTCGCGCAACTGCTTTGGCCGAAGCGAGACGTTAAAATTTTCCTCCGCCTCGTTCTTCGATTCGCTCGTTATGACTCTATCTATCGCCATTTGTCATTCCCGCGAAAGCGGGAATCCAGTCCTTATACTTCGATTCCTTGTTTCATTCTATACACCAAAGGCACTAACTCTTCCGCGGTTTTTGCATCCGGGTGTTTCTTGCACGCAAGCTCAATCAGCTCCATCGCCTCATTTCGTTTCTCGCCCCAGGCAATCAGAATCTCAAGTGTTTCCGCCTGGTATGGCTTAAACGCCGGAACAACCGCACCCGTTGGCCCAACGCCTATTGCGAATCTGCTGAGTTTGCCTTTCAGCTCCGCGATAATCTGCTGCGCAGTTCTTTTCCCTACGCCGTCAAGTGCGGTCAGTGTCTTGTCATCCCCGTTTTCAATTGCCGATGCGATACTGGCAATCGGTATTGTCAGCGAACGCAGCGCCTTTCGCACGCCGATGCCTTTGACGCTGGTGAACTTGTTGAAAAATTCCCTTTCGCCATCGCTTAAAAATCCCACGATTCTGGGGATAAGATTCCCCCCGCCCAATGACCCCTCGTAGTATTCCATCGTGCAAAGCGTAATATTTGAGCCGATGCTGCCCGCTAACGCACTTATGCAATACCCCGGCAGCAAAACCTCATAGCCGACCGCGCCTACCTGCACCAGTGCGCTTTCGGTGTTTAACTTAACAAGTTTTCCTTCCAATCTCGCTATCATAATTATATTTAGCCCCGGGTTTTACCCGGGGTTCTCATCATTTCCGCACAGCACATCGCCGCCGCAATCGCGTCCGCCACGTCATTCGGCTCAGGCACAGCCGACAATCCCAAAAGCGTCTTGATTGTTCTCTGCATCTGTTCCTTTGATGCGTGCCCGTTGCCGGTAATACATTTCTTTATCCGCGTCGCGCCGAAACTCTTGACCTCAACACCCGCACCGGCACACCTCTGCAATATAACGCCTCTCGCGTGCCCCATCAATATCGCTGTTCGCGGATGAGCATAATGTGAATATAACTGCTCTACCCCCACGACGTCGGGCTTGAACTTATCCAGTATCGAATCAATATCCTCTGCTATCTGATTTAATCTCTTCTCAATTGTCTTGCTGGCCGTTGTCCGAATCACTCCGCCCTCAATCAGCGTTGTTTCGCCTGATTTCGATTCAATACACGCATACCCGCAAACCTGTAATCCTGGGTCTATGCCGAGAATCCTCATTTCATTCTCCAGCCGGTTACTCCGCCGGGTTTGTCTTCGAGAACAATACCGATTTCCTCAATCCTCTTCCGCAGTGTATCTGCTGTCGCGAAATCCTTATTTTGTTTCGCCGTTTTTCTCTGCTCGATTAAAATACTCATCAACTTGTCTATTGTTGTCTCGTCGTCTTCATTTTCTTTATCTATAGCGGCTTCATTTTGTTTTTCTATAACTGTTTTGCTACTCCCGCCTTTCGGTTGATACCGAAAACCTAACGCATTCTCACCAAGCTCTTTAAACATATTATGGATAGCTTCGAGTGTTTCTTTTGTTGCGTTTTTAGCAATCTGTTCGTTAGCTAAACTTGCCAGCTCGAACAAAACCGATAACGCAATTGATGTATTGAGGTCGTCGTTCATCGCCGACTCGAATTTATCTTTCAATTCTTTCAGGCGATTCGTAACATTATTATCAACGGGACCAACTGGTGCGTTTTTGATTTGCTTTCTTACCGCGATGACCGCGTCCGTTAGTTTGTCGTATCCGCTTTGTGCTGCAAAAAGCGCCTCATCCGAAAAATCAAGCGGGCTTCTATAGTGACTGCTTAAAACAAATTGTCTTATCGTCATTGGCCTGTAAGCTTTTTTAAGTCGTGGATTATTCCCTATAAAAACATCTTTTAGCGTAATAAAATTGCCCAAGCTCTTGCCCATCTTCTGGCCATCGACCGTAACCATATTATTATGCAGCCAGTAATTTACAAATCGCTTTCCCGTCGCTGCTTCCGCCTGCGCTATCTCACATTCGTGGTGAGGGAACTGATTTTCCAGCCCGCCCCCGTGAATATCGAATGGTTGTCCTAAGTATTTCGTGCTCATCACTGAACACTCAAGGTGCCAGCCGGGGAATCCCTGTCCCCACGGGCTTGGCCACTGCATAATATGATTTGCGTCCGCCTTTTTCCAAAGGGCGAAATCCGCGGGGTTTCTCTTTTCCTGCGATACCTCCACCCTTGTCCCCGCAATCATATCCTCGACGTTCCTGCCCGACAGTTTCCCGTATTCGGCGAATTTTGAAACGTCGAAATACACCGACCCGTTTGCCTCGTATGCGTAACCCTTCTCGATAAGCGTCTTGACTAATTCGATTTGCTCGACGATATGTCCACTCGCCCGCGGGCTTATATCGGGTCTGACGCAGTTTAACTTGTCCATATCGTCAAAGTAACTCTTCGTGTATTTTTCTGCTAATGCCATCGGGTGCGTGTGTGCCTTTGCCGCGGCCTTTGCGATTTTGTCCTCGCCCTGGTCCGCGTCATCGGTAAGGTGTCCCACGTCCGTGATGTTCTGAACGTATGTTACGTTGTAGCCGAGGTATCGCATGTAGCGGACGAGAATATCGAAACTGACGTAGCTTTTCGCGTGGCCAAGATGCGCGTGCCCATAAACCGTCGGCCCGCAAACATATATCCCGACCCTGCCCTTATTTACCGGCTTAAACTCCTCTGTCCGTCTCGTTAAGCTGTTGTAAAGTTGTAAACCCATTTATTAAACCCTTTTGATTTTCTTTCTCAGCATTGCTATCGCCGTTGCTGCTATTGCCGTGCCTTCGCCAATTTCGCCTAATCCCTCATTCGTTTTCGCCTTGATGTTTGTCGCGTTGAAGTCGATTCCTAATAGCCCGGCGATTACCCGCTTAATTTGTCCCTTGAATGGTTCCAGCCGGGGCTGTTCCGCGTGAATCGTTACATCGACGTTGATAATGTCCCATTTCTTCTCAGCGATTTTATCTTTGACTATAAACAGTAGTTCCTTGCTGTCCGCGTCTTTCCATCTCGGGTCGGTATCGGGGAAAAATGTCCCTATATCGCCCAGGCCCGCCGCTCCAAGCAGGGCGTCTATCACCGCGTGCAGCACAGCGTCGCCGTCGCTGTGTCCCAGAAGGCCCATCGGGTGCGGTATCTGCACCCCGCCTAACATCAGCTTCCTGCCCTCGACTAAGCGGTGAATGTCCGTCCCTATGCCCGCCCGAAACTCAATTGGTTCTGCTTCAATCACAGCGTTCCCTTTGTGCTGGGGATATCTTTGCCTGTTATTTTAACCGCCGCTCCTAACGCCTGGCCCAGCGCCTTGAATACTGCTTCCGCAGTGTGATGGGCGTTTGTGCCGTAGGGGACGTTTATATGCAGGTTGAATTTGCCCGCGTTTGAAAAGCTCCGCAGCATCTCCTCAAGGCACTCGACGTCGAAATCGCCTATCTTGCTCGTCCGGTATTCCACGTTATAAACGCAGCTCGGCCTGCCCGACAAATCAATCGACACATTCGCCAGCGAATCCTCCATCGGCACCGAGCTGTTGCCGTATCTGTTGATGCCTTTCTTGTCCCCCAGCGCTTTGTCTAAGCATTGCCCAAGGCAAAGCCCTATGTCCTCGACCGTATGATGGCTGTCAACGTCGAGGTCGCCTTTGGCCTTTACAGTCGTATCGATTTTACTGTGCTTGCTTAGGTGTGTGAGCATATGGTCGAGGAACCCGACGCCCGTATCGATTTCGTATTTACCGGCGCCGTCGAGATTCAGCGAGATATTAACGTCGGTCTCTTTTGTCTTTCTGTGTATTTTCGCCGTTCGCTTTTTCATAGCATAGTCCTTTACGCGGATACGATTTCTTTCAACGCCGACAAAAGCGTATCATTCTGTTCTTTTGTTCCCACGCTTATTCTCAGCTTATTCTCGATGCTGGGCAAATCCCAGTATCGCACATAAATATTGCGCTGCACTAATTTATCAAAAATGCTTTTCGCCTTGCGCGTCGTGTGCTCAGCGAAAACAAAATTCGACGAGCTGTCGGGCAGCGTAAATCCCATTGCCCTCAATTGCTCGCTTAGCCGGCTGCGTTCCGCTTTTATCTTCTCAACTGTTTCCTTAAAGTAACCCTGGTCCTTAATTGCCGCCGTCGCCGCCGTTATTGCTATCGTGTCTGCATTGTATGAATCCTTGACCTTCAGCAGTCCCTCTATCAATGCCGGCTTAGCAATAGCATATCCAAAACGCAATCCCGCCAGCGAATACCCTTTGCTCAAGCTGCGAAGTATAATTACGTTATCGAACTGTTTGACTAATTCGGTGCAGTTTTGCTCCGCGAAATCCACGTATGCCTCGTCAATCAGTAAAACTCCTTTTATCTCCGCCGCTAATTCCGCAAGCTCTTCCGTTTCTATAAGTGTCCCGCTCGGTGCATTCGGATTGCATACAATTGTCAGCGCCGCTTTGGTTCTTGCTAATTTTGAAGGCAGGTTAAATTCCTCGTCGAAGGGCACCTCAATCGCCTTGCAGTTCTGGATATTGGCCAGCACCGGGTAAAGCGAATAGGTAGGAACAGGATACGCTGCGGCCCTCTTTTTATCGCAAAAAGCCGTAAACGCCATACTCAGCAGCTCGTCTCCGCCGTTGCAGACCATAATCCAGTCGGCTTCAACCCCGTTGATTTTCGCCGCCGCCTCGCGAAACACATTACCCATCGGGTCAGGATACCTGCGCAACTGCTCCGGCTTAATCTCCGCTATCACCTTCAAAACTTCCGGAGAAGGGGGGTAAGGGTTCTCATTAGTGTTGAGCTTTACCACATCAAGCGACGGGGGCTGAAACCCCGGCTCGTAACCCTTCATCTGCTCGATATTATCACGAAAGTAACCCATACCTAACATACTCCAAACCATAAGATTATATGCTTTTTACGGGGGAAAAGAAGCCCCCGCTGGTAAATTAACGTCCTTTTATTATAATCGTCATTCAGATATGAAGATGCTGATTAGAAACATATTGCTCGGCTTGATTTTATTTGGCGGCGTCTGCGGATGCTCTAAACAAACATCTCCTTGCGTTCATCGCAGCGGCCCCAAAAACGTCATCATTATGATTGCTGATGGCGGCGGATTCAATCACTATAAATCTGCCGACTATTATAACTGCGGTCGCTCACCCTGTCAGCCCTACGAGGATTTTCCCGTCCGTTTCGCGATGAGCACCTATCCTTATGGCGGCTCCTATGATGCTAACCTCGCCTGGGCTTCCTTCGATTACGTTGATAAGGGCTACACTGATTCAGCCGCCGCCGCAACCGCTATGGCCACAGGCGTCAAAACCCGTAACAAAACCCTCGGCCTCGATACCCATGGCCGCCCGGTTTTGAATCTTTCTGAGCGGGCCAAACAGCTTGGCAAAGCCGCGGGTGTAATTACCACTGTCTTCTTCGATGACGCCACTCCCGCGGGTTTCGTCGTCCACAACGGCGCAAGGAGCAATCTGACCCAAATCGCCGATGATATGCTCAACAATAATTCCGTCGATTGTATTATAGGCACAGGCCACCCCTTTTACGATTCCGACGGCAGGCAGGCACAAAAGCCAAACTACAAGTATATTAGTGAGAAAACCTGGGCCAATCTGAAGAATGGTTCGGCAGGCGGTAGCGCAAACTCCTGGACACTCGTCCAGACACGCGCTGAAGTTCAGGCGTTGGCGACAGGACCGACCCCCAAACGCGTCTTCGGTCTCGTACAGGTCTATGATACTACCCAGCAAAAACGCTCAGGCGACGCCTCAGCAGACCCATATCAGGTGCCTTTGACTCAAACCGTCCCAACGCTCGCGGAAATGACAAATGCCGCCCTGAACGTCCTCGATAATGACCCCAATGGCTTCTTCATTATGATTGAAGGCGGTGCCGTTGACTGGACCGCCCACGCCAACGAATCGGGTCGCCTTATAGAGGAAATGGACGACTTTAACAAGAGTATCGAAGCCGTCATCCGTTGGATTGATACCAACAGCAATTGGAACGAAACACTTGTCATCATCACCGCCGACCACGAAACAGGCCACATCACAGGCCCCGGCTCAGGCCAGACAGATAAAGGTCTCGTTTGGAATGACATCATCAGTAACGGCCCAGGCAAACTCCCCGCTATGGAATGGCACAGCAAGGATCACACCAATTCCCTCGTCCCCTTCTTTGCCAAAGGCGCTGGCGCCGAGCAGTTCAGAAAGACCGTCGATGGCAATGACCCTGTCCGCGGCCCATACATCGACAACACCGATATCGCGAATACCATCTTTACTCTCTGGCTCACCAAATAACGCAATTGGCCTGTCTTGCCTTGCTTGTCGGGCCGCATCGCCCCAAATGCCTGTTGCAATCAAACCAACCTGCCGATATATTTTCATTGGTTGGCATATTTTTGAGAGGGTCACAAAAAATGAATCGGATATTCAGGTTTAAGATAGCGGTTAGAACGGGACTGATGATTACGTTGCTTTTGGCTGTGGTTATGGCCGCAGGGTGCCCGAAAAAACAGGATAAGCCGGCCAAAACTCCGGCCTCAAACGACACAAAATTGCCTAAGCAGGATACACAAATTGCAACGCCTCCGGTTGAAGCTAATGGCCCCGGTGTGGTCATCACGCCGACCGAACCCGCTGTGGATAAAAAAGAGACGACCGCTGACAAGACCCCGCCCAAAGTCGCTGACACGAAAATGGCTATGCAGCAAGAAGCCCCCTCGCCTTCTCAGCTCAAAGCTCCTCCGATGCCAGAGCCGGCGGATTTGAAACCCCTCGAATCCTTGAAAACCGCCGATGAAAAAATCGACTTTATATCAGAGTATGCCGACGAACACCCCGAATCCGCGGCTATTATGGTTTATAATGTCCTCGACGATAACGATGTCGAGGTTCGCACCGCCGCTATGGAAATGCTCGCGATGAAAGAGTCGAGCGACCCCAATATCGTCTTCGTCGCCGCTAAGGCGCTGAAAGACAGCGAATCCCAAATCCGCCAAAGCGCTATTGAGGCCTGCACCGCCGTAACGGACCCGGCAGTAGAAAATGTTCTTCTTGAAGCAATCGCTGATTCGAGTGAGGATGTCCGCACCGCCGCCATTCAGCTTGCCGACCAGAAGGAACCCGCTATCCGCCTGGAGGTTCTCAAGGCCGGCATCACCAGCCAGTACGAAGACGTCAAGGAATCTGTCCTTTCCTCGCTTGTCGATATCTCCAGCCCCGCCGCTGTGGATATTCTGATTACGGGCCTCAAAGACGCCAATCCTGATTTTCGCGATGAAGTCAAATCAGAGATAACTTTTCTCATTTCTCAGGATTTCGATACCTACGACCAGGCCCAAAAATGGTGGAACGCCAACCGCGACAAATTCGATGATCAACTCGTTGAAAAGGACTGATTTCTCGAATTGCAGTGAAAACTTCCTCATTGGTTAGCCCCGAAGCCTGCTTCGGGGTCTGTCATTCCGCACGTGATGCGGAATCCATGTTCTCTCAAATCTTTATCCCCCGCCTCCGGCGAAACTCTCCGCTACCCGCTTTACGCTGAACGCTGATTCTTAAATCAGCAATCAGCAATCATAAATCATAAATTGATTTAGAACCACCACGTCAAATTTATCGCCCCGTACGAATCCGTATTGCCCTGTTCCTTATATTCTCTCGTCAGGAACGTCTCCGAATAACTTATCTCAAACGATTTATATCTGTAAACCGCTCCCACCTGTAACTGCGCAACCGCTGGCTCCGTGTCAAGTCCGCTCAAAAACCGGTCATACTCAACCAGCTTGCCCCCAAGCCGCGTAAAAAGATACGCCGTTTGGACCTCTGTAGCTTTATCAATGCACGCCGACGCCGGCGCCTCAAGTCGCCCAGGCCCAAAATCATTCGGCAAATTCATCCCGTATCTGAAAACTATCCCCAGGTTCGCGTTGCGATGCAGCGTTCCAACCGTCGCCCCGTATTCCAGATGCGAATCGAAATTCTCCGTCCGCTTGAAATACTGCTCCGCGACCCGCTGCCTTTTCAGCCACGTAACATCCGTCTCGAACTCATCGCCTAATTGATTTTCCCATCCCTTCGGCTCTGCCGCCCCGATATGGTCATGAATAAAACTTTGAGTCTCACCCCCCTGCGCTACCGGCCCTATCACCCCTAGGTTCAGTTCCAGATGTTCCATCTGGTTTTCAGAGGCCCGCTGCGCGAATATACCCCCATACAACCACCCCGCGAATACCCGGTCATGTCTGGCTCGAAGCTCTGGGGCGTCAACATGGTCAGGCGTATATAGGTTTTGACCGACAAAATACCCCAGCGCCGTTGAAACCTGGCCGTCGTTTTGACCAAAATCATTCCATCGCGCAAATTCTTTTAGAAAATTGCAGTCGGGCTGGTTAGTATAAACCAGTTTTTCCCCGGCGGTATAGTGCCGGTCAGTCCGGTATAATGGCTTGATAAATGTCCCGTCGTTTTCCAAATACAGCGTAAACGTCTCCGCGCCTGACGCGATGCCGCTCATCAAAACGCAGAAAATCCCTGTTAGGATTGCTATGCTAACTCCGTGTTTTTTCATCTGTTTTTTAATAAAAACTTACTCCTAAGCGCATACTATGAGTGCGGTTTTACCTTGTTTATATATCGCCCATTTTGCCACAAAAGATTAAATAGTAATCGCACGGCTGTCTCTCGGCCGTTTTGCGAAAAAAATCGAATCATAACGAGCCCTCTTGGCGAAGCGGGTTAAATACAATAACGTGGATCAAATGTAATGGGCGGTACAGGATTCGAACCTGTGACCTCGTGCGTGTCGAGCACGCGCTCTAGCCACCTGAGCTAACCGCCCCGGTCATTGATATATTAACGGAAATTGGCGGGGAGTCAATCCCTTTGGTTTATGAAAGTTTAGGCGGTCGGCTTTTTTGGCTGGTTGAAGATTCGGGTTTTAACTGGCGGGTCATCAGGTCGGCGATGGCGGCTTGGACGGATTTGTTCTTGAAGAGGACGTCATAGACGGCCTGGGTAATGGGCATCTCGACCTTGTATTGCCGGAGGAGACCCTCGATGACGGCCTTGCAAGTGGCGATACCCTCGATAACGGATTCCGTGGCGGATTGGGCAATCAAGGGTGTTTGGCCCTTGCCGATTCTTTCGCCGAAGGAACGGTTCCTGCCCTTGGGGGATATGCAGGTTGTAACTAAATCGCCGAGGCCTGTCAGGCCGGCGAATGTCTGGGGGTTTGCACCCATAGCCACACCGAGGCGGGAGATTTCGGCAAGACCTCTGCAAAGGAGTGCGGCCTTGGCGTTGTCGCCCGCGCCGACGCCGTCGATTATGCCTGCGGCGATGGCGATGATATTTTTCATCGCGCCGGCCAATTCCACGCCAACCACGTCGGTATTGGTATAGATGCGGAACCAAAGAGAGCTGAAGGTATGCTGGATTCTCTGGGCGAGTTCCTCGTCGGCAGAGGCGACGCAGGCGGTGGCGGGTAATCTTGCGGCGAGTTCGTCGGCTATTGTTGGGCCGGATAACGCGGCCAGGCCCCGGGAGGCGTTGCTGCCGAGAACGTCGGCGATGATTTGGGTGGGGCGAAACAGCGTCTTATTTTCGATTCCCTTCGCGACGGAGCAAACGGGGACGCCTTTGGGCGTGTATTTTTGCAGGCGTGTCCAGACGCTTCGCATAAACTGACAGGGGACGGCGGAGACAATCAGGTCGGCGTCCGTCATAATCCGCCTGTCGTCGGGCTCGAAAATAATCGTTTTGGGCAGTTTGTGGCCCGGGAGAAATTTTATGTTTTCGCGGGCACCAACCATCTCCTGCAATTGTTTGGCATCGTAGCCCCAGAGGCGAACAGGCGTATTCTTTTCCGCCAGCAGCATCGCAAGAACGGTGCCCATCGCACCGTCGCCGATTATGGATATGTTTTTGAACATCAACCACAGATTACACAGATTACACGGATTTTTCAACAGCGAATAATTTTTGGCCACCCCCACACCCCTTAGGTGTAGCCGAGGGGGCGAGCGGCGAATACTTGAAAACAGGATTTAAAAGGTTATAATAAAAACAGCTTTGGCGGGGAGGGGACAAGGCAACAGAGGAGAGCATAATGGGCCATATTCAGAGAGGCGGTTGTCAGGAGGCGACGGATTGATAATACCAGCGCACGTTGATGTTCCGCAGGACCGACTGCCGATTGTGAACTGGCTGATAATCGCGGGGACAATCGCGGTGTTTGTTTTGCAGACGTTAAGTATCCAGGAACGCAAGGCCCAACTGCCCGCCAAGACGAAGGAGTATGAGAACAAGTCGATAGAGGACATGGCCAAAGATTTCGGGGTGAAGGATGAGCGGCTTAAAGAGATTGAAAAATCGGTAGATAAAACCACCAGAAGTTTTGAAGAAGCGGTTCCCTTTAAGAAGGAGGGCCAGCGGGAACAATTCAAAGAGGGGCTCATCAAGGAAATAATACTCCGGCGGTATTATTTGTGGGGGGAAATAAGGCCTTATATTTTAGACGGCTTGACATTAAAAGGATTGTTCGGGCACATGTGGCTGCACGGGGGCATTTTGCACCTCCTGGGTAATATGCTTTTTTTGTGGATATTCGGCAATGCCATTTGCGCCAAAATAGGCAATCTTCGTTATATTCCGGTTTACATAGGCATGGGTCTTATCGCCGGGATTTCGCACCTGGTATTTGCCGGTGGCAGCGTGCTTGGAGCAAGCGGGGCGATAAACGGCATAGTAGGAATGTTTTTAGTGCTGTTCCCGCAAAATGAAATAACCTGTTATTTGGTATTTTTTCCTTACATAAGAGGGTTCAATGTAAGCAGCGCGTGGATGATATTATTCTGGCTGGTGTTCGATATATTGGGGGCAATGCTGGGCGGCGGGGGAGGCGTGGCGTATTTCGCGCACCTGGGAGGTTTTGCGGGGGGCGTTGTCCTGGCGTTTTTAATGCTGAAATACAAGGTGGTGACAATGGAACGATATGAGAAATCGCTTTTGCAGATAATCGAAGAATACAGACATCCGTCGGCAATTGGGGAGTCCCCAACGGGATATTATAGTTATCTAAACGGGACGGCAAACGAACAGCCGGAACTGCTGCTGGTCCCCATACCGCCGGTTCCGTTTGTGCCCAAGACCATATCATTAGACCCTCCTGAGCAGCCGCAAACGATACCGTTGGAAGCTCAAACTCCTAAAGACGAATTTATACGGTTTGCCTGTTCGTGCGGCAAGCGGCTCAAGATGCCGGCAAAATACGCGGGCAAGACGGGTAAATGCCCGAAATGCAACGGTCGCCTGAAAATACCGGACGAATGACCCTACTTCGTTCCTAAGGGACTATGCAGGGCAGGCAGACTCCGAAGCAGGCCCGCTGGCGGCGGGTAAACCCGATGGAGTGGGATTGCGTTAAGTAATAGCCTTATTGGAATTAAGCAAATCCCTTATTGACTGAGCGTTATATAATGTACGATATTTATTATTAGTACGATAAATCGTAAAAAAACTGTTTATTAGGATGAACAGCCGGCGTACCTATAACGTCGGCTGTTTTTATGGGGACAAACGAAAGGAGTTGTTTATGAATACTAAATTGGCAGTATTGGTATTGTGTACGGTGATAGTAGTGGCCAGTTGTTCGACGGCTCCTGAGAAGATGGAGGGAAGAGATGTTTTGACAGCGCAGGTAAACGAGGCGGTCGCGATATTCAAGGAGAAGGACCCCGAGATACAAAAATTCTTCGACAAGTCATACGGCTATGCGGTGCTGCCGAAGATAGGCAAGGGGGCAATATGGGTTGGCGGGGCATACGGCAAGGGGGAAGTTTTTGAAAAGGGGACAAAGGTCGGCTATTGCGATATGAAGCAAGCGACGCTGGGTTTTTCGCTGGGCGGCGAATATTTCCGCGAGATTGTTTTCTTCCGGGATAAATCCGACCTCGACAAGTTCAAGGCAGAAGAATACACCTTCTCCGCCCAGGTTACGGGTGTGGCGATAACCGCAGGTGCCGCTGTGAAAGCCGATTACAAAGCTGGTATGGCCGTATTTATCACCACTGATAAGGGGCTGATGGTCGATGCCTCATTAGGCGGGCAGAAGTTCAAATACGTCGGCAATATTTTCCTCGAAGACACCACCAAAAAGAAGTAACGCAGAAATGGGGTTTTGAATTTTAAGTGTTGAGTTTTGAGTTATGGAAATTGCCACGGACGGCGTGTAAACATAGAACATCCAACATCCAACCCAGCAACCCGCTAGAAGCGGATGCCCCCGCACTTTGCACGTGGTAAGACATAATAAATTGGTAGAAAACCGTGGCGGGGGCGGATATATTAGGCCGGTGGTAAATAAGGATTAATGAAAGGCGCGAAGTATGAACGTGAAATTGGTTGCGTTGAGTTTGTGTGCGGCGATAGTATTGGCCGGGTGTTCGACGGTGCCGGAGAAGCCGGAATCAAAGGCGGTTTTATGTATACAGGCAAGACCTTTGTCCCCGCCGCTGCCTCTGAAGGTAAAAGGGAATCAGGTTCTCAACAGCCAAAATCAGCCGGTTTTGCTGCGAGGCGTCAACGCCGCCTGCCTCGAATGGACAATCGACGGCGACGGACATATCCTCGAGACGGCGCGGGTCGCCATTGACGACTGGAACGTCAATATCATTCGTCTGCCATTGTCGCAGGACCGCTGGTTCGGAAAAGACCCCAACTCAACCGACGAAGGAAAGGGCTATCGCGCCCTTGTCAAAGAGGTAGTCGACCTGTGCAGCTCGAAGGGCTGTTACATTCTTCTGGACCTGCACTGGTCCGATGTCAACGAATGGGGTCAGAATATCGGCCAGCATTCAATGCCGGACCGCAACAGCGTGATTTTCTGGAAGGATTTCGCTCCCGTCTATGCTAATAATTCTGCGGTTCTTTTTGACCTTTACAACGAGCCGCATGACGTAACCTGGGACGTCTGGCTCAACGGCGGGATGATTACGGACCGCCCAAACAGGCCGGGATTGGCGGCTAAAAAATACGAAGCAGTAGGAATGCAGGAGATGCTGGATACGGTGCGAGCTACCGGCGCTAAAAACGTTATTGTCGCGGGCGGCCTGGAGTGGGCATACGATTTCAACGGCATCCTCGCGGGCAGACAGCTTAAGGACCCCAAAGGAAACGGCGTAATTTACGCCAATCACGCATACGACAACAAGAGCCAGAGTGTATTTACCTGGATTGCCAGTATGGAAGAGGCCACCGCCAAATTCCCAGTTATCATCTCCGAATTCGGCGGCTCCGGCGGCCCGAATAGAAGGACAGGATGGTGGGGACAGAGTCCTTCGACCGCAATGGGCGACGACTGGCTGTTACATGTGCTTCAGGCAATTCAAGACCACAACTGGTCATTCACGGCGTGGGACTTACATACGACGGCGGGACCGACATTGATAGCGGACTGGAATTATATGCCGACGCCGGAATTTGGTGTTTATGTGAAGGAACTGCTCTTAACCGGCAAATTGCCCAGATATACGCCGCCGGACATAACTAAACTTGCCCAGGCATCGGCCTCTACATTGCCGGAATCGGCACGTATTGGCGGAAAGGAATTATACGGCGACTGGCAGATTAAGGCAGACCCCTGTGACAGGATGGGCGGCTCAATAATTTCTTTTGCCGGAGACAGCGAAGGCAGGTTAATCGGGCAGTGGATAAATTCGAGAGGTTTCAGTGAGCTGGAAGACGTAAGGTTTAAGGACAACAGTGTCACCTTCACACAAACAGTCCGATTCGGCAAAGATACTTTCAAGGGGAACTTCGCGGGCACAATTGAAGGCAACAAACTTTCAGGGACCCTGACCCACGGCGGGAACCAGTCCAAAATGGAGGGCAAACGCAGCCCAATGATACCATTAGCGGCTGGCAACTGGAATATGAAGTTCAAGGCGAGGGGTGGCGAAAGCGCCGCAATACTCGCTGTTAAAGCAGGCAAAGATGGTTCGTTATCGGCTGAATGGCAAAAAAAAGAGGGTGACTATAAGATTACGGACGTGAAATGCGAAGGAAACAAGCTGGCCTTCAAGAGTATCATCAAGGTTCAGGACGCTGAGAGTGTATGCGATTTTGAGGGAACTATCGAGCCGAAGACGGATACGATTGCAGGTATGTTTAAGGCGGAAGGTAATGAAATGCCAGCCGAAGCGAAACTAATCGGCTCGGAACTTATCGGCACCTGGATTCTCGACGTCGCCGCCCCGTGGGGCAACTCCAGACAGCGGCTGAAAATCAACCGGGATATGAGCGGTATGTACGGAACCACCCCGATAGAAAAAATCACTCTCGAAGGCGACAAAGTGAGCTTCAAGGTTACTCCAGAATTCGGCAGGATGAGATTCGAGATGAACTTTGAGGGAAAACTGGACGGCCCAAAACTCACCGGTGAGCTGAAAAATCCGAGAGGTTCTCAGGAAGTTACGGGCAAAAAGGCGGGCTCCGTTTTTTAGGATACGCAGTTCGGGATAAATGGACTATTCTGTTGAGCGGATTGGACTAATCCTCGGCGGGATACTTGTCTGGAATTGTCAATAATCAACCCCTTTTGCCGGGGGTTACCAATTCCAGCTTCACCGGCTTGAGGCGTTTGAGATTCACAAGCTGGTTTTGGCCTAAGCGGGCCTTGATGATAACGTTGGAAGTGGTGTATTTTTCGCTGAGGATTGTGCTGTATGCGCGGAGGAAACTCTGGATTTTCCCGTCCGCCTGGCTGATGGTGATTTTGACGGTGATGATGCCGCCGTGGTATTTTTCCAACACGGCTTCGTGAAGGCAGTTGAGTCCGTAGCCGGTCTTCGCGGAGATGCCGACGGCATCGGGGAAAAGCGTCTGAAGCGTTTCGAGTGTATTGAGGCCGCTGACGACGTCGATTTTGTTGAGGACGAGGAGGATTTGTTTTTCGCTGCATCCGATATCGGCGAGGACTTTGTTGACCGATTCGATTTGTTTTTGGGCGTCGGGGTTTGAGACATCGACGACGTGCAGGAGCAGGTCTGCGGTGGTTGCCTCTTCGAGGGT
>JBEKAT010000022.1:0-23046 GCA_050015775.1 Sedimentisphaerales bacterium
CATTAATTTCGATTTGCCCTGTTTGAGTTTTAACGACGACCACCTTTGGCGAAGAAATAATGGCCGTCCCCGCAAACATCTTAATTTTGTTTGCCTGCAAAAGACCAGACAGCCCTTTTCTGGAACCGGCGACGATTGCGTCTTTTCGCTGCTGCATTTTCACCCAGTTGGGCGAAATGCCGGCAATGTCAACACCCATATCGCCTGCGTTTTTCGCCTGCAGGAGGACCTCAGCGGAGGCCAGAAGCGCCTTTGAGGGAACGCAGCCGCGATTCAGGCAGGTCCCGCCCGTCTCGGCCTTTTCGATAATGGCGACCGTCGCCCCTTTTTGTGCGCATCGAATCGCCGCGTAATATCCACCCGGTCCTGAACCGATTATAGCTACATCAAATATCTCCGCCATTCTCTAAACTCCAAAAATCAAATAGTATAGCTGAAGATTACTTACCCTGATACGGCAAACCTTTTTTGTAAAGTTGCAGCCGACTATCGATTTCACGGGCGAGTTCCGCCTGTCCTGCCGTTTTGGCGATGTTCAACGCCTTCTCCGCCGTTATTTTCGCGTCGTCGAATTTACCCGCCTCGGCATAAGTAACAGCTAAAGTATCCAACACCCGCGCCAGGCCGTTAAGAGCGCCTGCATTGTTTGGGTCCAGTTCTGTGACCCTGGTAAAATGTTTTATGGCCTCGTCGTAATTCTTCTGCATCACCATCGCAACTGCCAGATTGTAATGCAGCTCCGCGGAATTCTCGTTTAGCTGCAGGTACTTATTAAAGCAGGCAATCGCCTCGTCGGTCCTGCCTGCCGACATTAACGCAACCGCCATCGCACTGGGAGCGTGAGCATAGTCGGGGTCCAACTCCAGAACCCTGGCAAGGTGTTTTATGGCCTCGTCATATCTCTTTTGCATAAGCAATGCCGATGCCAAATTGTAGTGCACTTCCGCGGGGGCATCTTTGCGTTTTGCAAGCTCAGTAAAACAGTCAATTGCCTCATTGATTTTGCCCTGCTTTAAGTAAAGCTTGCCGAGGTTGTTTCTTGCCTCAACAAATATCGGAACAAGCTGGACCGCCCTGTTCAGATGTATTGCTGCCTCATCGAGTCGGCCCGCCTCGGACAACGCATATCCATAGTTGTGTTCCGCCGCCGCGTTATCCTTAGTAACATTCAGAGTGTGCTCAAACAACGTTATCGTATTCTGCCAATACCTGACCTGCATCCGCGTAAGGATGACAAAGGCGGACAGCACGACTATCGCCGATACCGCCGCTACAACTTCCCAGTGAAACCGATTAGCAACGAGGTCTTTGACGGCCCAGGCGACGATAATCAACAGGCCCAGCATCGAAAGGTACATATACCTGTATGCTATTGCCTGCGCACCCACCTGGACCAGCCCTATCATCGGCACAAGCGTCCCGACGTACCACAGCCAGCCGACCGTGACATATCTTTTACGACGGCCCATATAAATGCTAAAGACGGTTATCAGAACAAATAGCAGTGCGCATATCACTACCGCGACATCCGAAAAACCCGTGCGGGGATGCGGGTGATATACAGCCAATCGGCTCGGCCATATCATTTTGCCAATGTACTTTATATAGGAAAGGAATATATTGGCGATTCGGTAATCCAAGGGCATATTCTCCGTCGTGGACATCGCCCCACTGCTTTTTTGCGAGACGAAGGTCATCACGCTCAAAAACGCCGACATCGCCAATAGGGGAATTTTTTCTACTATCAGCCATTTCGCCGATTTAGACGCGGCCCCGATAGATTGTCCCCATCTAACCCGTTCAAGAGGCCAGTAATCCAGCAGAAGCAATACTAATGGAAGCGTAACAACAATCGGCTTAGTCATAATACACAGGCCGAAAACCAGTAGCACCAATATGTATCGTCCGAACGCCGGTTGTCTCGCATAACGCACATACGCGGCCATCGTGAGCAGCCAAAACAGGCCGCTAAGCACCGTTTTTCGCTCTGCCGCCCAGGCGACCGACTCCACCTGCACCGGATGCACCGCGAAGACCGCCGCCACAAATGCGCTTGTCCAGATTGCCCCGGTAATATTCGTGAGAATCCAGAAAAGCAGCAGCGAATTGGCGATATGAAGCAGAACGCTGACAAGATGATGCCCCAATGGGTTCAGCCCGAAAAACTGACAATCCAGTATATGACTAATCCATGTCAGGGGATGCCAGTTTGATGCGTATGACTTCGTGAACGCCCACGTTACCGACTGTTGTGTTATCCCTCCGGTGAGGTGCGGATTTTTTACTATGTATTCGGTATCGTCGTATCCGACAAAACCATTGTGCCTTATCGGCTCGTATGCAACAACTGTGGCTGCCGCAAGCGTGATGTATATGAGCAGCGTTACCCGTTTTTTACGGCGTTCCGCTTCCACAACAGATAACCCGTGTTCGGTCAACTTTTTTTTCGCCATAAGCCCCGGCTGATACCATTACCTTCATCCCTCCCGAAAAAAGCAAACGTATTTTATCCTTTGTGCGGCGACGAACAAGGGAAATCAGATCAGCGATTGCTGCACCAGTTCCTTTATTTATCAAAAGAAACCGCCGGGGCATTTCGCAGGCCCGTATCTTCGATATCGAAAAACTCCTGGGGCTTAAATCCAAAGACACCCGCTATGAGATTTGATGGGAACGACTGTATCATTGTATTGAAGTCGCGCACGTTGCCGTTGTAGAAACGTCGAGCGGCCTGGATGCGGTCCTCGGTGTTAACAAGCTCGGACTGGAGTTTTAGAAACTGCTGGGATGCCTTGAGGTCTGGATACTTTTCCACGACGCCAAAGAGCTGGCGCAGCGAAAGGACAAGGCCGTTTTCGTCACTTGCCTGCGATGCCGGCGAGCCAGTTGAGGCGACGGCCTTTGCCCGGGCCTCCGTGACTGTCTGTAAAACATTGCGTTCGTACCCGGCATAGCCCCTGACAACTTCAACGAGATTGGGGATGAGGTCATATCGGCGTTTGAGTTCGGTATCAATCTGGGACCACGCGTTCGAACAGAGCAACCTGAGCTTGACAAGGTTGTTGTATGTAACGATGACCCAGATAATCGGCAAAACAATAACTACGATTACAATTATCAATCCAATGTGCTGTTCCATAATTAAATTCCTTATACTGACCGCAGCTTTTTATTCTGGATTACATAGTCCGGTATGCGTTCGAATATGCCGTTTACCAAATTTGCGGCATCCTCGAATTCCACGGGTGGAAACGTTGTATCGCGATATACGATTACAGACAGCGAATCGAACTGTATCGAAAACATCGGCGAGGCAAGAAGAAATTCCATCATCCGCGGGTGAATAATGTCGTAGGCCCATTTTTTATCCGGGCTCTTGACATAAAACTTTTTGCTGAATTCAGCGGATTCGAAATCGATATCGTTGAAGCCGACTAATTCCGCGAACTTGTCGAAGAAGTTTTCCGGTCGGATAAAGAGCGGTTCGAGCAGTATGGGGCTTTTGACAATGACCAGCGAGATATTGTGTTCCTCTCTGCTTTTACCTGAACCGGTTGCATAATGATAGTCGCAGCCGAGAAACTCCTGGCCGGCGAGAGTACCCGTCATTATATTATAGGCATAGCGGCTGTCGCCTTTCTGCAGACAGTTGAAGTTAGAATATTTAGAATCAAAAAACCTATCCTTTCCAGGGTTGAAGAGGAGGCCTTTGCTCAATGCCCAGCTGGCGAGTTCATTTAGGCGCTTGTTGGAAGCGTAGAAACGGTATATGGTTATAACGACAATAACAACTAATACAGCCAAAAAGGCGAAATAGTTATGCATGATATTGCCCAAAAAAATCAGCTATAATACATTAAGCTGGAAATTCCTCAGCCATATCCTTAACCTCATTTCCAATACGATACCAAATCTGAGTTGAAATGCTACGGTTTTCAGTTGACGCTCGAAGTTTTTTGGGCCGGAATTATCAGAAGGAAATTGAAAGCGGAAAACCGAGAACCCCCTCCTCGAACCACTGAATACTAACGACTATCAACTGACCTTTCTGATTACCACGCAGGCGTTGTGCCCGCCGAAGCCGAACGAATTGCTCATCGCGACGCCGACTTTACGTTCTTTAGCTTTCAAAGGCACAAAATCCATCTTCGCGTCGCAACGCTCGTCCACGTTCTCCAGGTTAAGCGTCGGCGGAACAATCGAATTCTTAATCACCTCGGCACATATAACCATTTCAATTGCTGCGCTTGCCCCCAGCAAATGGCCGTGTGCGCCCTTTGTCGAGCTGACCATCACTTTATACGCGTGAGGTCCCAGCACCGTCCTGATGGCGGAACTTTCCGCGATATCGTTTAACTCTGTTCCTGTCCCGTGGGCATTGACGTAATCGACCTTCTCAGGCGACAATTGCGCATCCTTAAGCGCAAACTCCATCGCCTTGGCCGCCCCTGCCCCATCCGGCAGCGGCGCCGTTATATGATTCCCGTCGTCCGTCGCCCCGTATCCCAGCACTTCCGCGTATATCGCTGCCCCGCGTTTCTTCGCGTGTTCGTATTCTTCCAGCACCAGAATGCCCGCGCCTTCCGCGAGCACAAACCCGTCCCTGTTCCTGTCAAAAGGCCTCGACGCCGCGGCCGGATTATCGTTGCGCAAACTCAGCGACCTTGCCGCACAGAAACTCGCCAGGCCCAGCGGCGTCATTGCCGCCTCCGTTCCGCCCGTTATCACAACGTCACTGCGACCCGACACGATATTGCAAAATGCCTCACCAATTGCGTGATTGCTGCTGGCACAGGCGCTGACAACGCAGAAATTCGGCCCGCGCAGACCGTATCGTATCGCGATATTGCCCGCCGCCGCATTGGCCATAAGCCGGGGAACCGTAAAAGGCGAAATCCTCATCGGCGCCTTTTTCAAAAGCACAAGATGCTGTTCCTCTATCTCTTTTATCCCGCCGATTCCCGTTGCTACTATCGCGCCCATCCGGTATGGGTCTTCCTTGCTGAAGTCCAGCCCGCTGTCCGTTACCGCCTGGCTGGCCGCTGCTACCGCAAACTGGGAAAATCGGTCCATCCGCTTGCTTTCGCGGATTTCGATATACTTGGTAACATCGAATTGCTTGACTTCCCCGCCGAAATGAACCGGGTACGCACTGGTATCGAACGACTCTATCGTCGCGATGCCGCTTTTACCCTGGCAAAGCGCTTCAAAAAACACGCCAGCGGTTTCCCCCAAGGCCGTAATACAGCCCAGGCCCGTGATGACTACTCGTCGTCTGCTCATTATTGCTGCTATTTCTTCTTCGCTGCCTTTGCCGCATTGACGATGTAGTCAACCGCCGCCCCGACCGTCTGTATCTTCTCAGCTTCCTCATCCGGGATACTCATCCCGAACTCGTCCTCGAATTCCATTACCAGCTCCACTGTATCCAGCGAGTCGGCATTCAGGTCGTTTATGAAGGAAGTTTCGCGGCTGATCTCCGCTTTATCAACGCCCATCTGCTCGCTAATTATATCAACAACTTTTTGCTCTACTGCTTGGACATCCATATCAGCACTCACTTGGTATTCCTCCAATAAACAACATATTTACATAAATTGTCCACCAGCGGATTCTGACGTCAACGCTGCGCCATCCAATGACGGTCGGGTGGTATATTAACGACCGGATAGGTTGCCGACAACCATTTTTTTGAAAATTTTTGGAAAAAGCTCCCGACAGATAATGTATAACAGTCGGCTGATATCAACTACCAAGGGGCGCCTTCAGGGTAAATTTGCTGTTTTACCCTTGCGATTTGAGCGGGAAAAGTCAAAATAAGCCAAATAGCGTTAATATGGATAATCTCAATACGAACAACCAGGCGAGCAATCACTTTGCTGACTCCATAGACGTCAGGAAACGCGGCTGGCTGCGTCGCCTTTTTGCCTTTATCGGGCCTGCTTACTTAGTTAGCGTCGGCTATATGGACCCGGGCAACTGGGCCACGGATATCGAGGGAGGAGCACGATTCGGATACACGCTTATCTGGGTCCTGCTGATGTCTAATCTTATGGCGTTCCTGCTTCAGACCCTTGCCGCCCGGCTGGGGGTTGTTACGGGCCTTGACCTGGCGCAGGGCTGCCGACGAGAATATCCAAGACACTTCAACATCTTTTTGTGGCTGCTGGCAGAGATTGCCATTGCTGCGACCGATTTGGCCGAGGCGCTGGGAACCATCATCGGATTGAACCTGTTGTTCGGCCTACCCCTGCTTTGGGGTTGTTTGGTAACCGTGGGAGATACATTCCTGTTTTTGATATTGCTGCGATTAGGCGTCCGCAAAATGGAGGCATTTATCGTAACGCTCGTTGCCGTCATAGGCGGATGTTTCATATTCGAGGTATTTCTCGCGAAGCCGGAGTGGTCAGGCATCGCCGCGGGATTTAAACCCAGTTTGAATTCCCAAAGCTTATACATCGCCATCGGTATGATTGGGGCGACGGTGATGCCTCACAACCTCTACCTGCACTCCTGTTTGGTGCAGTCACGCCGGATATCTAAAACCTTCATTGGCAGGGTTCAGGCCTGCAGTTTCAATTTTATGGATTCAATTATTGCTCTGAATCTGGCATTTTTCGTCAATGCGGCTATTCTGATTATGGCCGCCGCCAATTTCTACAGCAGGGGCATCGAAGTTACCCAGATTCAGCAGGCACACAGCTTATTAGATACTATTTTAGGCAGCAAAATCGCCCCCATCGCCTTCGCGATTGCTCTGATTGCCTCGGGCCAAAGCTCCACGCTAACCAGCACAATTTCAGGGCAGATTGTTATGGAGGGCTTCCTGAACATTAAAGTGCGTCCCTGGCTGCGAAGGATGCTGACTCGCGGTATCGCCCTTGTGCCGGCGGTTATCGTAATCGCCATAGCGGGTGACGCGGGAACATATCGGCTTTTGATTTTGTCGCAGGTCGTGCTCAGCTTGCAACTGCCCTTTGCTGTTATCCCACTTATCCACTTTACCTCCGATAAAAAGAAAATGTGCACGTTCGCTAATAACCTGTTTGTAAAAATTGCCGTCTGGATTGTCGCAGCCATTATCGTGGCCTTGAATCTGAAATTAGTTTACGACGAACTAATGGTCTGGTGCGGCGAGTCGCCGTGGTTGTGGTTTATTCTCGGCCCGATTGCCTTGTTACTGGTTGGCGCGCTTGGCTTTATCACGTTTTTGCCCCTGTTCCGCAAAGGTATTGCGTGGACAACAGCGGACGGTGAAGCCGGCGAGAGGTTGGCGAAACAAATCAGGCCTATGGTCATCAAGCATATAGGCGTTGCCCTTGAGCACACCGATGGAGACGCCAAAATCATCTCCGCTGCTATCACCCTTGCCAAAAGCCACGACGCCAGCATTACCCTCGTCCATATCGTCGATACCCCCGGCGTAACGGTTTATGGCAACGAAAGTGAAAGTTTGCACAGCACAAATGACCAGGCGTATCTCGAACGATTGGCGGAAGAAATCGCGGAGAGGGATTTCAAGGTAAACACCGATTTGCGATTCGGCCGACCGGTCGAGGAGCTTGTCAAATCCGTCAAGGCGAACGACTTTGACCTTTTAGTGCTCGGCTCCCACGGCCATCGCCTTATGGGCGATATCATATATGGCGAAACTGTTGACAGCGTCCGCCACGCCATTGACATCCCTGTCTTCGTTATCCGAACGCATAACCAGGAACATCCGCAAAGCGGGTAGTTCAATTATTATAATTTTTCGTTGGGCTATATGGAACAAATAAAATCATTCTATGCCTTAAGAGCCAGTTGGCTAAGCCCAGACAAGTTTTACAAAATATATATCACTCAAAGCGAGTTGTGTGGAGCTCTCCTTGCCAAACAAATTTTCGATGAATTCTCTGCAAATAGCCAACTGGTTGCTCCTGCTCAACTTCTCGCTCCTCTTGCACGTATTTGGGCAAACCACCTTATCAGGAAAAGACAAGAACGAGAAAAACTCTATGATGAAATGACACCAGGCTCCCCGGAGTTCTTGAAAGAAAATCATCACAACTTCAAAATACAAAAAAACGAAATACTTGATGCTTACATCGATGAAAAGCAAAGAACCCTCTGGACCGGTTCCTATCGCATCTCCGGAATCCTCCATATTCGCCTGATAAATATGAAGGATATGAAGTACATTCTTGTCGGGAATCAGGAAACTAAATCTATACTGGCTGCAATTAAATAGGAACCCGTCTCGCCACGAAATACTAACGACGAAATACGATATACGACCAACGATAGACAAAACTACATCGCCATACCGCCATCGACCCGGCTTCGCCCTGAGGCTTCGCCGGGGTAAACGCCTCAGCAGAGGCATACGTTTACATTGCCATTCCTCCATCTACACCTAATACCTGGCCCGTGATGTAGCCGGAGTCGTCGGAAGCTAAAAATGCCACCGCCCTTGCGACATCCTCGACATTGCCGAACCGCTTTACGGGTATGAATGCCATCGCGCCCTCCTTTACCGCATCGGGCAGGACAGCCGTCATATCCGTCTGGATGAAACCAGGGGCGATACAGTTGGCGGTAACGTTCTTTTTGCCGACCTCGCGGGCGATTGATTTGGTCATACCAATAAGGCCCGCCTTGCTGGCAGCGTAGTTTGTGGAGCCCGCCTGGCCTATGACGCCGGCGACGGAGCTGATACTGACAATTCTGCCGAATTTGTTGCGAATCATCGACCTGGCTGCAATGCGCGTAGCCACAAAGGCCGCGCGAAGATTTACGTTTATGACTTTGTCGAAATCCTCGTCGTCCATCTGAATCATCAGTTTATCGCGTGTGATACCCGCGTTGTTGACCAAAATGCCTATCCCGCCAAACTGATTGGCTAATTCTTCGAGCACCTCGGTGAGCTTTTCGGAATTCGTAATATCAATGCACTTGGTAATGACCTCGTATCCCTGCTGTTTGCATACGGCCACAAGCTCCTCAAGCTGCACCGCGTTGAGGTCCAGCCCCGCGACGATACGCCCCTGCTTCAAAAGTTCCAATACGATTGCCCTGCCAATTCCTCTGGCAGCGCCCGTTACTACCGCTAATCTTTTTTCAGACATCCTAAATTTCTCCAGATTACGAAATGTTAATCGTTTTGGGCAAGTATATTAGTTTTCGGACATGATGCAAGCTGGTAGTTAACTGGCAGCAAACAGCAAAGGGTGTTGTTATTTTTTATTTTCTTTCCGGAGCCAGATCGCCAAGCCGGCTGTAACGATGCACGCCGGGACGCTCATCCACATCGGAACTTCAAAAAGATTAGTGGTAACCTTCACCTGCAAAATCAGCCGGAGCAAATGTGCTATTGAAACAATCAGCAGGAATATCACTGTGATGGTTGTTGCCGGTTTCATAATCGTTCTCCTTACAATTCGTTAATTGCTGCCGCGGAAGAGACGTTAATTATGTTTGCCCTGCGGTGAATGCGTTTCATCAGGCCGGTGAGTACCTTGCCGGGGCCTATTTCGTAAAACGTCTCAACGCCGTCGGCTATCAATCGCTCGACACATTTTTGCCAGTATATCGGCTGAACAAGCTGCTTTGCCAGTGATTCGCGAATCTGGTTTGCGCTTGTGTAATAATCGGTTGTGATATTAGCAATAACTTTCGGCTGGGCGGGGGTTTTGATATTGGTCTGGGCAAGCGCCTGACCAAGCGCATCTGCCGCCGGGGACATCATCGACGTATGAAACGCCCCCGCGACCTCCAGCCGGATCGCCTTCATTGCGCCGTATTTTTCCGCCAATTTCTCCGCACGCTCACAGGCCGATTTCGTGCCGCTTATCGCGATTTGACCGGGGCAATTGAAATTAACGCTTTCCAGTAAATCACCTTGTCTCGCTTCGGCGCAAAGGGCTTTGGTCTTTTCCTCATCAAGGCCGATTATTGCGACCATACCGCCTTTGCTTTTATCCGCTGCGGTCTGCATCGCTTCGCCACGCTTTTTGACCAATTTCAAACCATCCTCAAAACTAATCAACCCCGCCGCGTAAAGCGCGGTGTATTCGCCCATACTCAGGCCGGCTGTTACGTCCGCGGTGATATTTTTCGTCTTTTCGCCTGTTCGAAAAATTTCCAGAATCGCCGCCGAAACCGTGAAAATAGCCGGTTGCGATGTCGTCGTCGTGTTAAGCGTCTTAGCAGGCCCCTCGAAGCAGATTTTGGCGATATCGAAGCTTAATATCTTATTGGCAGCGTCGAATATGCTTTTTGCGGCTGGAAAGGCGTCCGCGACGTCTTTGCCCATCCCGATAAATTGCGCGCCTTGGCCCGGGAATAAAAATGCTGTTTTCATCGTTTCATCCTTAGCGATTAGTATCTCGTTGGCTGTTCAGGTTTCAAAACCACCGGTTTTATCGCAGAAAAAGACAGGCCTGTCAAGAAATACCCGATATCACAACGAAGCGTAAACCCATCGAAACCTGATTTTCAATGCGTCTATGGCGGGATATGCCGTAAAAACAACAAAATCGTCTTGACAAATCACCCGCGATAAACTATCTATTCTCGTTTCAACCGTAGCAGCTTAAATCAGAAGCAATTTTTGGAGTACCAGTTAATGCTACCAATAAAAAAGATAAGTAAAAGCAGGACTCACTCGCGCAGGTCACATCATGCCCTGAAGCCGGTGAATTACACGGTATGCCCGAAGTGCGGCCAGGCAAAGCTCCCGCACGCCGCGTGCGAGAAATGCGGCTACCTCAATTCCAATATCACCCTGAAAGTCGCAGAACAGACCGAAAAAAAGAAGAGGTAACGCCAGATGCGTATCGCTATCGACGCAATGGGCGGTGATAAAGCACCCGATGCCATTATCTCCGGCGCGATTGAGGCACTTGAATTGCTTGAGAAAGGCGACGAGGTTATCCTTGTCGGCCCCAAGGATGTTATTGAGCCGAAACTGCCGCCACAACGCTCTCATCGGGCTGTCCTGACGGTTGTTCACGCACCTGATGTTATTGGTATGGACGACCCCCCTATTGATTCTTTGCGAAAGAAACCCCGCAGTTCAATATCGATTCTTGCCAAATTAAGCAAACTTGGCAGGGCTGACGCCGTAATTTCCGCCGGCAACACCGGCGCCTGCGTTGCGGCCTTCCAGATGCGTATGCGTAATCTCCAGAGCGTCAATCGCCCCGGAATAGCCGTGGTTTTCCCAACCTTCGAAGGCCCCGTTACCATTTGCGACGTTGGGGCCAATATCGCCTGCAAGCCAATCAATCTTTATCAGTATGCGGTTATGTCTTCGATATACGCGCGGGAACTGTTCGGGATACAAAACCCAAGGGTGGGGCTGATGAGCATCGGCGAGGAAGACGCCAAAGGTAACGAGGTAGTCAAAAAGGCGCGCGGACTCATAAAACAGGACCCGAAAATCAACTTTATCGGGAACATCGAGGGACGGGATATCTTCAAGGGCGTCTGTGACGTGGCAATATGTGAAGGATTCGTGGGAAACGTCATCTTGAAGCTGACCGAGGGGCTTGTCGAAGGGCTTGTCAAGGCGATAAAACAGGAAATTATAACGCATAAGTTCCGACTGATAATCGGGCCGATGTTCAAAGGGGTAATGAAACGATTCTTCAAAAAGCATGACTATCACGAATACGGAGGCGCATTACTTCTGGGTATAAACGGGACTGCGCTTATCTGCCACGGGGCAAGTGAAAGCAGGACGATAAGAAACGCCATAATGGCGGCGAAAAAATATCACAGCGTAGGGATAAACGATAAAATTGCCAAATACCTCTTGGCCAGCAGCATAGTCGATGAAGGACAAAACGCCGAGCCGGAGGATGCTGCTTTAAGGGTCACGGATGAATAAGTCGATTGAGTCGCACCACTCGGATTTCATCGCGGTTATTACGGGGCACGGTTCGTATGCGCCGGCCCGAATTCTGACTAACGAAGACCTCGCCAAAATGGTCGAAACCTCGGATGAATGGATTAAGACACGGACGGGAATTGAACGACGGCATGTCTGCGGCAAGGATGAAAGCACGGCGCACTTAGCGACGGAGGCGGCCAAAAAGGCACTGACAGTAGCGGGCTTGTCGCCGGACAAACTCGAACTGATTATCGTGGCGACTATCACCCCTGAAATGGTATTCCCATCGACTGCCTGTTTTGTGCAGCAGTATCTCGGCGCGAAAAACGCCTGGGCGTTCGACCTGATGGCTGCGTGCAGCGGGTTCATTTACGGCAACTCAATCGCACAGCAGTTCCTCGAAAGCGGCCGGTTGAAAAACGCCCTTGTCATCGGCGCCGAAACGCTGACTAAACTCACTAACTACAAGGACCGCACCAGTTGTATCCTCTTCGGCGACGGCGCAGGCGCGTTTGTTCTTGAGGCAAAGCCGAGGAAAAAAGACGAAAAGCAAAGCAAAATCCTATACAGCACTATGTATTCCGACGGCAGCTCCTGGGAAGCGTTGAATTGCCAGGCGTACGGCTCGCGGCACCCGTCAACCAGGCCCCTGGAAAATCCCAATATGATTTTTATGGAAATTAAGGGCCGGGAGGTTTACCAGCAGGCCGTGCGACGCATTGTCGAGACCGTTACCGAATGTCTTGAAAAATGCAAGCTCAAGCTCGACGACGTCCAGATGATTATCTCGCACCAGATGAACGCCCGCATTATCGAATCAGCCGCAAAACGATTAGAGCTTCCGCCCGAAAAATACTTCATCAACATTAACGAATACGGCAACACGTCGTCGGCTTCGGTCCCTCTTGCTTTCGACCAGGTGGTCCGAGAAGGCAAAATCAAACGAGGCGATATCGTAATTTTAGTCGCCTTCGGCGCGGGACTCACCTGGGGAGCCAACGTGATTCGGTTTTGACCGTGGAATTGCGAAGATACTGAGGACTGCACATTTCAGATTTGAAACCCCCGGGCATTTCAAAAAAGCATAGAATCAGCGAAGGTGGACTGGAAGAGGGGTTCGTTGGCTATTTCGACGTATTCAATTTTACTGGCAAGGTCTGCGGCGAGGGTTCGACAACGAGAACTGACGAGAATAAGCTGAGCGCCTGAAGATGCGGCGTTGCCGACGGAGTGGATGCGGTCAACGGGGACATTTGGCAAAAGGCCGACGCGGAGAGCAGATTGCCGGCGGATATAATTGCCAAATGCGCCGGCGAGATAGATTGCCTTTATGTCGGCATCGGCGACCGAGAAACGCTGCTGAAGGAGATGTATCCCGGTGCGGATGGCGGCCTTGGCGAGCTGAACCTCGCGGATGTCCTGCTGGGTCAGATATACTGCGGGAGTATGGCCATGATAAGCGAAAACGAAGATGGGGCCTTCCTTTTTGGCCGGAGAATTTTTGTGTTTTATTTTGGTTATACGTTTCGCGATGGCCGAGGGCATAGATGTTTTGGGTTTGAATCGGCCAGTGAAATCAATGACACCGGAATCGAGCATTACGGCGACGGCGTCGATGAGGCCTGAGCCGCAAATCGAAACGGGCCCGCCCCCCCCTATCACGTCGATAGCGATATTGTGTTTGTCAAGAACAACGGCCTCGATTGCGCCGTCGGCGGCCCTTGAACCGCAGGCGATTCTGGCGCCTTCAAAAGCGGGTCCTGCGGCGCAGCTCGCGGCAAGAAGCTTGTCTTTTGTGCCGAGTATGACTTCACCATTGGTGCCTATGTCGATTACGAGCGTTATCTGGTCTGCGGAATCAAGAGATGTTGCCAGCGCGACGGCTGTTGTATCGGCGCCGACGAAACCGGCAATATTGGCGACGGTGTGAACGTTGCCTACGGGATTGACGCCAAGGCCCAGAGCGGTGGGAGACAAATCTTTTGCATCGAGTGAAAACGCCTTATATGGCGCCTCGCCGAGCTGTGTTACGGGCAATCGCAGGAATATGTGGTGCATTGTGGTATTGCCGACGACGCACGTTTCGTATATGTCGCTACTTTGGGTTGCGGCCTGGCTGCAGCAATCGATGATGAGGTCGTTAAGGCGACCGACAATCAGCGAGTTTAGCTCTTTTAGTTTTTTGTCGGTCTGGGCATAGCCGATTCTCGATATTACGTCATCGCCGAATTTGGTTTGCGGGTTAAGGGTCGCGGAGGTCGCGAGGAGTCGGCCTGTTTTCATATCGATTAGTTTGACAACGACGGTCGTGGTGCCGATATCGACTGCCAGACCAAGTATGGGGCGGTTGCCGGCGGCAGAGAGATATTTCTTGTAAATATCGGGCTGGGCGGCGCCTTTGCGCCTGGCGCCTTCGGTGAGAATTTTGTGTTCCGCGAACCTGGAATCCGGCGGGACAAGAACAGTAAGGTTTTCGGTAACGCGATGCTGGCAGGCAAGAACAGTTTGCCCTTTTGGCTGCAAGATTACGGCGCACTTACGGCAGGTGCCCTTCTCGCCGCATACGGTATTGAGAACAATATCCGCCAACCCCGCGGCTTCCAACAGCGTCGCGCCGGGGTGAATGGAAATCTCTCTACCGTCGGGCTGAAAGGTAACGGTAAAATGCTTCATTTTTTAGACCGCTATTGAGTGTGCTTAATTGCCGAAAGCGGATAGCAATAAACTTACCAGCTTATCTTGTGGCGAATTTTCCACTTCTGGTGGCGCTTTTTGCTTCCGATTTTGCGCCTGCGTCTTGGTTTTGCCATACTATACTTACTCCGTCAATCCAACCTAAAGACAATCTAAAAATTGCTCTGTTTATTGTATTGGGCATTTGATAATATAGGATAATCGCTGGGAAGTCAAAGTCCAAATTGGTTTATATACATAATCTTTGTCTGAGGCGACAGGAGATATAGCGATGATTCAATGTACGCAGTGCGAGCTATGCGAGGTTGGGCCAGACGGTCGGCGGGCGTTCAAGTGTGACCCATTCTCGAATATCAAGGAGCCGGAGTGCGTCGCGAAGTGGCAGTTGATTCGGCTGGATATGCTGCTGGTCAGCTATCAGAGTATGCTGCGATGGCAAAAAGAGATGGAGCCGATACAGCGGAAAATGATGAAATACGTCGAGAGGGAAATAAACGACATCGACGAGAGCGACAAGTGGAAGATTGACGAAGAGGAGCCGCCGGAGGGTAAACCCGGTGAAGATGGCGAGAAGAAACCGGAAATCTAAAAGGATTGCGGATTAACCAATTGCCGATTGACAATTTGGGGATGAGGAGTCCGCCGGAGGCGGATTGGACACATGGGTAGTGTCCTAACTTGGCTTGAAGGAGACGGGACGTGAGCTATACAGAATTCGAATTTGCATTTTGGCATCCCTTCGGGCCGCACGCCGGGGAGACGAGGGAAGAAATCATCGCGCGGAAGCAGAAAGAAATCAAGGTAAATGGGTGGACGTTATGGTCCTTTCAGCACCGGCTAATGCTTGAGGATTGGCACCGCGAGTTATCAGTTGCCGAGCGGAATGAGGTATTCGTGTTTTGCTCGGAAGGCCGTGGGGCCTCCGAACCAGCCGGTACGCCGCTCGAGTGCAAGAGTTACCGATTCGTCGGAGAGACGGAGTGGCGGTCAATGCCGAAGGGCGTCAGTGCCCCCCACAACTTTCGCCCAGGCAAGACCGAAGCCTCTGCATTCGTCGTCCGCCGAGTCATATGCCCAGTCGAGCCATTTCAGCGAATCGCCGTGGAGTGGTTAAAGAAGGAGGGCCCGTGCCCGTGGTGTCAATCGAAGATTCCGACCTATGGCGAATACCTCATCCGCCCGGGCGGTACGATAGCCATGCGAAAAGTCAGTGCAGTACTCGAGCTGAAGCCGCCATATCTGGCATACTTGAGAGCAGACATGACGGGCGGGAAAATAACTTCAAATTAGGACAGCACCGACACATGAGGTTCGCTTTAATTATTCAACTTCTCCCACACCCCACGGAATTTATCCGGATTGTATCGCCCGTACAAATTCGCCACCTCCCTTCCTTCGCTCCGCACCCCTTCCGGCAGTTCCTCCAAAAATTTCACTATCGGATCCTCTATCTGCGCCCACGGATAATGCATATTTTTATCCACCGCCGCCTTTTTCAAAGAACGTAGCGCCAATAGTTCATTACCTTTCCCTGATTCGCGTATTCCTTTAACAAAACTATTAGCGTCCCTCAACTCGCCGATTTGTCCGTTGCTCGATTCTAGCGTTTGCTCTAATAACTCCAGCGTCTCTTTAGCCGGCAATATCGAATTCTCTACCCATCCTATAAATGCTATCGCCTCTTTCTCATTTTCTTTTGGTTTATCCTTAATCGCCGCAAGACGCCCCTTCCAATATGTCCGCATTCTCTCGGCTATTTCGTCGTATGATTTTCCTTCCTCTTTCACCGACTTAAACCCTGTCGTCAGAAACTCCGCTGCCTTGCCACGCAATTCTACCGATGCCTTTTTGAAGAATTGCTTCAATACATCACTCTCAAGATTAATCCATCCTTTGAAGTATCCTATCATTAAATGCTCAACCAATCCGTTGTCTGGATTCTTGTGGAATTTATATTTATTCTTTTGTTCGATTCGTTCTACTGCTTGGCCATATATTCCTTTTTTGATCAAATACTTGAAACATTCAGGTGAAGGCCTTCCCCATGATACGTATGTTCCCCATACAGCATCCAACATTTCTTCACAAAATATATTTTCTATATTTGATTCAACCCATCCCTTATTAAGCCAATAGATGTTGGCAAAACGATATCCTAAGGTGCAATTCACTTCTGATCTTTTCACTTCTTTTGCTACAAATGTATAAACCTGAATCATTTCTTTTTTTAAGAAATTGTTAAAAGTATCTGCATCATTGTCTTTACATCTTATCCCAAGCAGAACAATTTGCCCAAAAGTACCACCTTGGACAGACCTTAATCTCCGTTGAATGGGGTCTTCTTCTGACTCTAATTTCTCATCATGTTTGTATCTCACCAACTCTTTAAAAACGAGCCAGAGTTTCTTAATAATTGTCTCGTCGAATTTTATCCTGTTACTTTCTTCACCGAATCCATCGTTCAATACCCACAGAATCGCTAAAAAGCATTCTCTCCATTCCTTTTTTTCCTTATTTGCTTCAACAACTCCATAGGCCAAATCTATCAATCGCTCCCAACCTTCCTTTTTGAAACTGCCATCACGAACTGCCTCACTAATACCATAGAATACCGTCTCCAAAAATTTAGGGTCCAAACTCTCTAATTTCTTCAAATCGACATTCAGATATTCTATAGGCCGTTTCTTGATGTCGGCTTGGAAACTCGCCGCCAGTGCATCCTTAACCGTCCCCCACCCTCTTACCTTATCTGCCCCTTCATAATTTCCTGGCTTAAGGAGAAAATCCACAACTTCTTCTGCCTTCATTTTTGCCATTGCTTCCGGCTCAAGCGGTGTCCCTTCTGTTGGGCTAACCCATTCTACCTCACTAACCATTCGCTTTGGCGCAAGAGCAGCGTCATTTAATCCTGATCTTGCCTTATATTTATCATAAAGCTCTTTGAATCCTTCTTTTTCCCGCACAATATAAAGCCCTTTTGCTTTCTCTTGGTTCTCCCACTCTTCAAAATCCGGCAGTTCCTTTTTGTTCTGCTGGCACCATTCCTCCACTTCCTTTCTCCTCTTTCCTGTTATCTTTGGTTTTTTAATCCATTCGACAAATGTGTCTTTCGCCTCCTGTTCTATGTCATCAAATTTGTCATTTATAAGCTTTCTGTGCTCTGGCCAGTATAACCGGTTTTCAATAAACCTTTGATCCTTTATGATTTTGTTTATCCTGCCCTTTTCTGTCCCTGATGGAACAAACGCCAATAAATACATCTCGGTCCTGTGGAAAACACCTTTATTCCGTTTCTCTAAGTTATCCAGTAATTCGCTAATTCTCCATTTCTCTTTTTCAATAACCTTTCGTCCAGCCTCCCGTAATCCCTTTGTTATTATTGAATTTATGTCATATTCTAACCGTTCAATATCATCTGGGTCTGCTATACTAATTCCAAAATACTCGCTAATGTCGTATCCCTGTTCTTTTTTACTCGCCTCTAGATACTTATCATATATATTAACTAATAACCGTGCCGCATCGAATGGCTTTTTCTCCCATACTTTGCCATAATAATTAAAAATTAATTCCTTGTATTCATAAGATGCAAATTTACTTCTGATTGTTTCAAATACCCCTGCTTCGTCTTTCCCCGGGCGCCAAACATCAAGCAACAATCTCGCTATTTCAAATGCTTCTTTATGATGCTTTTCGAGCAGCTTAACCATTAACTTCGCTGCTTTTTCACCACACCTAAACCATCCACCCCCTCCTAAATACTCCCTATTTACAAGCAATCTCTTAATAATTGTTATGCCTTTTGCACTTGTATCTTCTGGCATTAACAACAGGCATTCTAAAATATCTTCTTTCACGGATGGGTTCCTGCTTTTGATTCCAGCAAGAACACCTAATACTGTTTCATGAGATGTTGCTGCTATGTTCTTTAGATATCGTCCTCCTTGCCAGTAGAAATAATTTCCCTCCTCATCAGGATCTGCTGGTGGTTTAAAATATCCTCGCTCTCTCAAAGGCTCTATCCAATATGGATTATTAAGTTTTTCGAAGAATAAAATTCTATACCTTGGCCTCCCAAGCTTCCCGATAATACCTCTTACTTCTTCATTGGTTGGCTTTCTCCCCGATTCATTCGTCTTTTTTATAAAATCCTCAATTTCCGATAATCCTTCATAAAAGTATCCAACCAAACTTTGTAATATCGTCTCGAAATTATTAAAGTGAAGAATTAAATCATCCTCTTTCGCCTCTCGACCTATATGTGTACCCTCCATAAACCATTCTGTTTCTTTAAGCCATGTTTCCACTACTGGAATTAAACCTTCTCGAAATCTTTCGTTATCTGGCTCTAACGCAATGAACAGTTTTTCCGCATTCCCCTGCTTCCTTCCTGAAACCGCCCTATGTTGTGAAATCAAATTGATTATATGAGTCATTATTTCTAGTGAGATTCTCTGCTCAGATATTTTTTCTTCCCCATCTCTAATTCTTACTTGTCCTAATCCCGCCTTTTCACATGATTTGGCCAACTCTTCTATCTCTTTTGGGTAATTCAACCGTTTCACGCTACTTTCTCCTGCTACGGCTTCTGGCAACCTGTTTCGGATCTCTCTAATAGCATGACAAATGAATCGCTCACGGCCCGGAAACGTTTTGTCCTCTATAATTTTCACGGATCCCCCGTACAACCCTGCTAAATCGGGCTCCACTTGTTCCAGCCAATCAAATATCTGTTTCTGCCTTACGTTCATAATTTTAATCTTATATATTTCACTTATAATAAATAAACCTATTTAATTCCCACCAAACCCACTATAAATCCTCACGTTCTTCGTGTCAAACGTTTGTTTTGTTCGGCTTCAATCCGCCACATGCGCAGCATCCCTTTGCCGGGAGGCATCCCTTACGGGAACGGTAGGCGGATAAAAAATGGGGGCCTGTCTTTTGGATTTTTGGTTAAACAGTTACTCGAAGCGGATACCACAGTGGGTTTGGGTGATGTGTTCGGATTCGGTCCTGGGGTATTTTCGGCAGTTCAAGGAGCGGATGGGGTATATTTTGCATATTGCTTTGCCTTGGGCGTCAAATCGAAGCCAAGGGCAGACATTCGGGAGTTTGCAGCAGGCGCCGCAACGGAGGCACTGGCCCCGGCGGGTTTTTGAGACGGGCAAAAAAGCGGTTACAGTCCGCTTGAGTTTGGCGGCCCAGGTGTTTTTGGAGGATTGTTTTACTTCAGTAATAGCCATAATCAGGGTATAAGTATAGCGTTTCGACGTGTAAATGCAATAAACAGTCGGGCAGATACGTCTAATTATGTGAAAAATGGCCAATTATGGCGCAGCATGATATAGACCGGGTAATTATAGGATGTAACAAAGGCGACGAGGGGTGCTTTACGCAGCTCGTCGATATGTATGGAAAGCGGTGCTTTGGATATTTTTACCGTTTGACCGGCAGCAGGGATTTGAGCGATGAATTGCTGAGCGAGCTATTTGTAAAGTTAGTGGAAAAGATAGGCACCTACCGCGGCGGCAGCTTCGACGGGTGGATATTTACGATGGCGTCGAATATCTTTCACGACCATTTGCGATTCAAGCAGCGACAGACACGACTTCTGGATGAACACAGCCGAAGGATAAGGTCGCAATCGGCGGGTGTCGCAAGCGCATACGACGGCGACGCAGACAAGCTGCAGATAGCGCTGGGAGAATTGGACAGTGACGTTCGGGAACTGGTAATGATGAGATTTTACTCGCAGATGTCGTTCAAAGAGATTGCGGAATCGAGGCGGGAGCCGATAGGGACGACATTATCGAAGGTGCACCGCGGATTAAAGAGATTGCGGGAATTGATGGGATAACCATATATGAATAATTCAGCGAACGAAAATTTGAGAAAATTGCTGGCCGGCTTTATGGATGAGGCGGCAGCCCGGCAGACGGCTGAGGATATAGAAAAGGGTGAAGAAATTCTGGGGGCGAATCAAGCGCCTCAGCCGGATGAACGGGTACTCGCCGAGGTGAAGAAAAACGTCATGGCCGCGGTAAGACGACAGCGAACGGTCGTATTCCAGAGAAGGATACTGGGCGCAGCTGTCGCGGCGGCAATTGTTGTGGTATCGGTCCTGACCCTTATGCGATATGGCAACCCGCCCAACAGCCAACAAACCAGGGTAGTTGCAAAATCAGTATCAATACCGTCACGGGTCTGGGAAGGTGCGGATGACGCTGATGTAACCGTGCTGAAGGCGGAAATAGATAATATACAGAGTGAGTTGTCGGGGGCTCAATCTGACGACACCAGCGGCAACGGAGGCACGGCCGTCGGGGATTTGGAAACAGAATTAATCGAAATTAACGGCGATATGTGGAAAGGATAAGGATATGAGAATCAACGTATGGAAAACAGTTTTAATCGCCTGCTGCGTACTGGCGATGACGGGCTTGAGCCAAACCAGAGCGGGAGAACTCGCACAGGAAGAGCAGATTGGCATTGCTCCTCCGGGACCTGGTGGCCCAATGATGGGCAAAGGGCAATTCGAACCGACGCCGGAACAGACGGACCACATATTGGCCGAGTTAAAAGAGAAAAATCCGCAAGAGGCGAATGAGCTGACGAAGTTACGCGAAAAAGACCCTAATGCCTTCAGGGTTGAACTGCGAAACCATATGCGAGAGCAGTTTATGTCGCGTATGATGGAACAGAGAGGCGAACAAGGCAAACCATTCGAGAACGCTCAAGGCAAGTGGCAGCCCCAGCAGGGACAAATGCCTCAGGCACCAGGACCAGGCATGGGAATGATGCGAGAAAAAATGCAGGAAAAAACTGACGAGTTTTTGAAATGTCTCAAGGAAAATTATCCGGATGAGGCAGCCAAGCTGGAACAACTCAAAAAGGACAATCCTGAACAGTATATGAGAGCGCTGATGATTAGCGGAAAGAAATACGGCGGTATTTGCCAGGCAGTCAAGGATGACCCGAATCTCGCCAAAGTTCTGAAAGACCAGATGGATCTTAGAAACAAGCGGTCGGAACTGCTGAAACAAATTAAGGCGACAACGGATGAAAAACAGAAAAAGGCGCTGACCGCGGAATTAGAGCAGATTGTCGGCCAGCAGTTTGACCTGATTGTCAAGCGAAAACAAATGGCGTATGAAGACCTGACAAAGAAACTGGCAGACCTGCAAAAAGAGGTCAACCAGCGAAAAGCCGAGGTCGAGAAATGGAAGGGCAAGGATTACAAGAACCAGAAGGTTAAGGAGCGTGTTACCGAGCTTCTTAACGAAAAGGAAAAATTCGAGTGGGACAACTAATTGCTGATTGCCGAAACGGGCTCTGCGCTGCGCTACGTGTCTGATTGATGATTTAGGGTTTTGTCGAGGCCTTGCGAGTTATTCGCAAGGCCTCGTTGTTTTTGTTATTTACGCAGGCGTTCCTGTTCGAGACGGGTGGCTTTTTTGAGGATGCTTTTTTCGGACGGGGTAAGGGACTGTATGCCGTGGTCGTGAACTTTCTTGAGGATGCGGTCAACCTCGATGCGAAGCCGGCGTTCGGATTCGATGTGCTTTTCCCATCGTGAGGCCTTGAATCGCAGATTGAGGGTGGTTCGCCATGAATCGGAGAAAACGTATATTGCCCCCACCGCAATACCGGCGAAATGACACGCCTCGCCGCCGGCGTTAGCGCCTTTGGAGAGAACGGTATAAAAGGCGATACCCATCAATATAACCGCGGCAACTCGAATTGGCACAGGAAAGATAACGATAAATACGACGAAGTGCGGGAAGAGAATCGCACAGGCGGTCAGGACGCCGAGGACCGCACCTGAGGCGCCGATGAGAAAACCAAGTTCGAGAACGCCAATTTTAACGAGGAAGATATAACACAGACCCCCTGCTATGCCGCAGGAAAGATAAAACGTAAGAAATTTTTTGCCGCCCCACTGACGTTCAAGCGATGGCCCTAAAAAAGCCAAACCGAGCATATTATAAAGCAGGTGCATAAAGTTGGCGTGGAGGAACTGGTAGGTGATTAGTCGCCATATCTGGGCGATGTAAAACCATGAAATTGGGTACAGGGCAAAATACGTTTGAAGGAACGTTATCCCCGTCTCTTCATGGGATGAGAAAATGATATTGATTAAGAAAACGGAGACGTTAGCGATTAGCAGCCATTTGACGACAGGGGTTAAAGACGGGAAACCCAGACGCATCTGCGGCGCATAACCCGGCTGCGAGTCGTTTTTCTCCTGGGTGTAATCTCTGTCGTAAAGCCCCATAGTATCCTTAAGAAAACCACTGTGATTGTTACTATTATATCAAAACCCCGTGAATCGTTCAGGAAAATCAGCGGGTCTTGGATGATTGTTTATCGGCAGGAAGCTTCTGGAAGATGAGCATCATGACAACACCGAAAATCACCATATAAATGGACAGGTTCTGGGAGATGGTGCCGCCCTTGTAAATTATCCACCGGCC
>JBEKAT010000023.1:0-22267 GCA_050015775.1 Sedimentisphaerales bacterium
TAAGGCAGAAAGACCCCGTTATAAGGATTCGTATGCTTAAAGACCGCAATTTCGCCGTCGGTGTCCTTATGATGTATGCCCTCGGTTTTGTGCTCTACGGCAGCACGGCGGTTCTTCCGATATTTCTCCAGACGCTGCTGCATTACAACGCACTCGACAGCGGCCTAGTGCTTTCGCCAGGCGGGATTATCGTAATGATTTCGATGCCAATAGTCGGTTTCCTGATGACCCGTGTCCAGGCACGCTGGCTTATTATTGTGGGCCTGGTAACCGGAGCCATCGGTCTTTTCAGAATGGCGAATTTTAACCTGCAAATCAGCTTTTCAGATGCCGTCTGGGCCAGGAATATTATGTCAATGGGCCTTGGCTTTTTGTTTGTCCCCATTAATACCGTTGCTTATTACTACATTAAAAAAACTGAAACCGATTACGCATCTGGCCTAATTAATCTCGCGAGAAACCTCGGCGGCTCCGCAGGCATTTCGTTTGTAACAACTATGCTTGCCCGCCGGGCACAATTCCACCAGAACATCCTCGTCAGCCACGTTACCGATACCAACCCGACATATCAGCAATTCTTCGAAAGGGCAAAGGAAATGCTCATCCAACAGGGAGTTAACGCAGCCGACGCCGCAAACAAGGCCAATGCCCTTATTTACGGCTTTGTCCAGCAACAGGCCACGATGCTGTCTTATATCGATAGTTTCTGGGTGTTCGGCCTTATCTTCCTGCTGATGATTCCTCTGGTGTTTCTTCTGAAAAAGACAGTCCCCCACAAAGGCCCGGCGGCTTTGCATTAATAATTTTATCCGATTCTGCTATTCCTATCCCCTTATATGCCAAGAGGTTACGAAAAACCACAAATCCAGCACAAATTATCCTGCCGGACAGTATAATATACTATTAATTTGATTATCGTTTTATGAAAGGATTCTCCAGCGATGTCCCTGACAAAACAAAAGAAACCGAACACACAAATCGTCACAGACGCGGAAGCGCTTGCCCGCCGATGCCTCGAATTATTTGTCGCTTCCACCCAACAAATTGTAAAGAAAAAGAACGTCTTTCACCTGGCCATATCGGGCGGCCACAGTCCTCAACGATTCTTTGAACTGCTCGGCTCAGAACAAAAAGCGTTGTCACTGCCCTGGGACAAAATTCATTTGTTCTGGGTCGATGAAAGATATGTCCCTCACGATTCGGCTAACAGCAACTACAAACTCGCCGCCGATACCTTCCTGACAAAAGTCCCGATACCGAAGGAAAACATACACCCGATTCCGACTGACTTCGAGGACTTCAATTCCGCGGCCAGGCAATATGAGAAAACACTTCGCAGCGTTTTTCACATAAAATCAGGCCAGCTGCCGAAATTCGACCTTATCGTTCTCGGTATGGGTTCTGATGGCCATACGGGTTCGCTTTTCCCGAATTCCAACGCCTGTTTTGACGCAAAAGACCTTGCCTGTGTGGTTTACCTTTTAGACCAGAAATTGCCCGACCAGACCGTTAACAGAATTACACTCACCCATCCCGTTATCTGTGCCGCTTCGCAAATAGTCGTCCTCGTCAGCGGCACCGAAAAAGCAAAAACCTTAAAAGCAGTCCTCGCCGGCCCGCCCGACGAAGTACGTTACCCCATTCACGTCCTTTGGCCTGTCCTAGATAAAGTTATCTGGCTGATTGACTCCCCCGCCGCTGGTTTAATTTAAGCGACATGCTGCAGGAAGATTTTTATCCCCAGGCCAATCAGGACAAGCCCGCCGATTGCCTCGATTCCGCTTTCAAAGAAATGCCCGAACTTTTTGCCGATATATACGCCGGCAAATGACAACCCGAAAGTTACCACACCGATAATAATAACCGCCAGCGCAATCGCACTTGTAATCAGCGAAAGCGTAATCCCGACCGCCAAGGCGTCAATACTCGTCGCAACCGCCAAGATAAGGACTACCGCCAGATTTTCGGGATTCGGCGTCTTTCTTTCCTCTTTGATTTTGAACGATTCGTAAATCATTTTTAGCCCCACGGCCGCCAGAATCCCAAAGGCAATCCAGTGGCCACAATTTGATACATATTGCCTCACCGTCAACCCCGCGAGGTAACCCACAACGGGCATAAACGCCTGAAACCCGCCGAAGAACCCCGCCATTCGCAGCGTATGACGGAGGTGCAACTGCTTATACGCGGCGCCGGTAACGATTGACACCGCAAAGGTATCCATCGCCAGACCGACCGCTATCGTAATAACCGCCAGTAATTCCATGTCCTCAATTTCCTTTAATTGCCCGCTGATATGATTCCAAACTGGCCTTGAGCTGCGCGACAATATCGTCTCTATTTTCCTTTTGGGCCGATTCGAGCGCCTTTTGAGCCATCTCGATGGCGCGTTTCACATCTTTTTTGGCAGCATACGCCTGCGAAAGAAACGCCATCGGCTCAGCCACCTGATAATTGGACAATCGACACGCCTTTTCAAGCTGCACTATCGCCGTATTTACATCACCCCCAACACCGTAAATCAAACCGGCTTTTTGACAGAGCTCGAAATTGTTCGGGTCTTTAACCTGCAAGCCCAGAATCACGTCCAGCGCTTTATCCAGTTTCCCGCCCTCGACTCCAGCCTTATACAAATTATTCAATGCACTTACCCGGCAGGGGTCCTCCGTCAGCACTCTGGCAAACTGTTCAATCGCCTTGTCATACTGCTTGATTTTTAAAAGCGCTAAGCCGTAGCTGTTGCGTGTCTCGGTTTTATCCGGCTTTATCTGCAGCGCAACCTCAAATTCAGCAGCCGCTTCGGCATCCAGCCCTTTGTCCTGCAACACGCACGCGAGCTTATCGTGTACTTCTACCCACCCGGGACTAAGCTCCAGCGCACGCCTGAAATTATCTATCGCCTCATCCAATCGCCCCTTGCTTTTGAGAACCTGACCATAGTTACTATACATCACATAGTTATTCGTCGTTACATCCAGCGTATGCCGAAATAACAATTCGCTGTCTTTCCAGTACCCGACCTGCATTCTCGTTATCAGCAGCAACACAACCAAAATCACCACGCCGGCCGTCGCCGGAATAGTTTTGGGCAGGCGTAATTTCGCTACTGCTTCGCCCGCAAGCCAGGCGACTATGATATAAATCCCTATACCCGGCAGGTACATATACCGGTCCGCCATCGCCTGCACGCCCACCTGGACCAAACCTATAACCGGGACTAATGTCCCCAGATACCACAGCCATCCCGTCAACAAAAACCTGCGCCTGTGCCGTTCCAGAATTACCACCGTCGTTGCCGCCAGCAGCAGCAAAAGACATCCCCACGTTTCCCATAATGGATACCCATTCGCATCAAGCGGATATAAGACCGCCAACGAGGTCGGATAAAAAAGCTTTCCGATATACCTGATATATGACACCATCGCGTTTTCTGCCCGCAAACCCAGCGGCATCGAGACCATATCCGTTGCCGCCCCCGCATTGACTTGCGCCAAATACGTTACAACGCAAAAAGCCGCTGACATCGCCAGAAGCGGCGCCTTATCGACAATTGCCCGCCAAAGCCATCGCCACCCCTTCAGTCCGCCGAACCTGCCAATCGGCCAATAATCCAGCAGAATCAAAACAAACGGAAGCGTCACCAGCATCGACTTGGAAAGCAACCCAGCCGTAAAAAGAATCGCAATCACCGCATATCGCCGCCATTCCGGCTTTTGCGCATACCACAAATACGCCCCTATCGTTAAAAACGCGAAGAAGTTGCTCAAGACGTTCTTGCGCTCGGCAACCCACGCGACCGATTCCACGCCCAGAGGATGCAAGCCAAAAACCGCGGCGACAAATGCGCTTGGCCAAATCACACCCGTCATTTTCTTCAATATCAAAAATAGCAGGATTACATTGGCGATGTGAAAACCGACGCTAACCAAATGATGCCCGGCTGGTTTCATACCAAAAACGGCGCTATCGATAAGGTGGCTCATCCACGTCAGCGGATGCCAGTTGCCCTGATGCCAGGTCGTAAACGCCCATCTGATCGACTCTAAGCTCAGCCCCTTCTGCACATACTCGTTACTCGTAATATATTTGTCGTCATCATAGTGAACAAAATCGTTCGACCTGACCCCCTCAAACGCAACAAACGTCGCCGCCGCCAGAACGATACATATCAGCAGCGTCCTAGATATCTCCATTTGTCTTGCCTGTATATTACTGTTTAGCATATCTATTTCGGCTTCAAATCAAAAACTGTTATTTCGGGTCGCGCAAAAAATCTCGTCTTCGGGTTAAAGCCGGCGGCCAGGCCGATTCCACGATTTACATAAAGAATTACGTTGCCGACCTTGTACTAACCAGATTCATATTTCTTGCCGAATTTCGACAGCGTAATAATCGCACCGTAAAAGGGCAAAGCAATCTGCCCGCCATGAGTATGCCCAGCAAGATACAAATCCACGTTCAGCCCGTTCAAATCTTCCACCAAATCCGGGAAGTAATAAAGGAAAACACTGAAGCAATCGTCGGGTACTTTCTTCAGCACATCACCTGCCTTGCCTTCCTTCTCGCAAGAAACTCCTGTAATCCAAATCTTCTCTCCATCTTTCTTGACTTCGATGCTGTTTCCATCCAACTCAACAAAGCCCGTCCCGCCAAAAATGTCCACTCCCGGCCAAAAGTCCGCGTCGATATTCCCACGCACGGCAAACTTTCCGAGCCGGGCCTCCAGCTTCCCCATTGTTTCTTTGAACCGCTTCAATCCTTTCAAGTTGTTCGCCGAATCGCCCGTAAATACGATAACGTCCGGCTTTAGACGATTGATTATTTCAACTAATTTTTTCTCATTCCCTGGCTTCCATGTGCAATGTGTATCCGAGATTTGCACTATCCGCATTATGGTTTGATGCAATTTGTTCGTTGGGACTTCGACCGTTTTAACCTCTATCCAGTATGGCTCGATAAAATGACCGTAGAGCAGGCAAATCACGCCCACAATTGCGAGCAAATGTATAACAACCGCACGCCCGGACCAGAATCGCTTCGGAATTCCTTGTCCCTTTCGTTTGCTCTTAATGACGCCAATAATGAGATGCCCCTCAACTGCGTAAACCGCTACGATAACACCCAGAAAAACAGCGACCGACATAATTTCCTTTAACATCAGAGTATGCCCCTCAAAAACAATCGCCGATATAATTTCACTTATCATTCAAATCCTTACTCAGCTCTTATGATTCCTTCGCTCATTAAATCCTCTGTTATTTTCTGCCCCGGCTTAATAATCAAAAAATCCTTTTCATCCCATCGGCCATCCACAAGCCGCTGCATCAGGCCCGAATCGCCCTTTACCTCGTCATACTTCCAGTTAAGATACTGGGCCGCCTTTTTGGTGAACTGTTTTTCCCGCTCGTTGTTGGCAAATCCCCAGTCGATATACGTCGCCCAGTTGTATTCCTTCATCCAGCTCTGCTCGGTCTCCATAAGGTATCTGGCATTATCCTCGCCGAATTTTTCGATGTATTCCTTCAGCGTTCTCTCGAAGCGTTCCTTGCCGGGCTGCATATCTGTCTCAATCCACCCCGGGCTGAACCAGTACACCCCGCGATGACCATCGAAATAATCCTTGTAGGTATCCTTCGACCCCAGAAGCAGAGTTACGCAATCGTGTCCCCTCGGCACAACAATCGTAATTTTGGCCGACAAGCCGATTATCCCATTACTGCAAAGCCCATAACCCAGAAGTGAAGCATCGTAGGGCCTGTTTTGGGTATCGCTCGTTGTATCGAGTGCTTTTTGAACCTCCCGGCGAAGTTTTTCCGGCTCATTGTGCAGCCCCTGTTTCATCACCACCACGTCAACGGTGTTCGGCGAGCGGGCCGCGCAGTAATACGCCTCTTTTTGCATCACCTTGCATACGATAAATTGCAGCCGCATTCGCGGCAGATTACCATAAAAACATGAAAATATAAAGATTTGTGCCCTGGTGATTTCTCATTTCAGGTCGTATGCGCTGTTATCCGGCGACAAAAAACCCGTCCCCTCAGCGATTTCAGCGACTTGGTCATCATACGTGTTTTTGTAGCATTCTTTCACGGCTGCTGTGTGACCGTCACAATAAGCCACGTTGGTTCTGCCGTAATGCCGATAACCCTGTGTCCCGGCATATCTATCTGAAAACTCATCACACTCGCTCTGCCACGGCGACCGCATAAACTTATTGGCGCCGTCACTAAATTGCCCGTCGCCAAAAAGAGCGCATCGGTCCGGCCTTCTTATGCTGGTTGCTCTTGTGGGTGTAACGCAAGTTTCGAGCTGGCCGTGCCCTATGAAACTGACGTTATAATTGTAGCCGGTGTAAGGATCTAAAAGCCAGGTGGCATCACCCTTAAAAGACGGGCACTGTTGAACTTTCTCGATTGTCTGACCTTCCCATAATAATCCCGGAATCACCTCTTGCTCAAATGGACTGAATTTTTGAATCCTTGTAAAATCCCACGCATAGGAGACAAACTCGGAATCTGTTAGTTTGTTCATATAAGCGATGGGATAGAAACCATCGTTGCTGTTTACATAAAGCTGCGAAGCAATCGCCAACTGCCGTAAATTGCTCAAGCAGACAACGGCTTGGCCTCGCTGCCGGGCACCTGCCAGTGCAGGCATAAGAATCGCCATTAAAACGGCCACCACGGAGATTACAACCAGCAACTCGACTATTGTAAAAGCCCTGTTTCGCATTTATCCGCCTAATCACATCGTTCTTATTGACATTTCCAGGAACACTGAAGCCAACCGTCGGCCAATGTCGCCAAATCATCCCAACCAGTTCCCGCCAGCCAATCCTGCGCCAGTATCGCAAAATCAAAAAAATCGACCCTGCAATCCTCATTCAAATCACCCGCAGGATACGGATGTTTATAATCACCGCAACAGCTTACATCGGCTATGGCATCAATATCCGTCGTTGCGCTGCTGCCGCCGGGCTTATTTTCTATGCGGACGTATTGAATCCAGTCCAGCCCGAGCGTACCAATGTCAAAACCCGTTCCGCCGGCCGAGCCGTTATACATCTCGATTATCTGCGCCACCGTTTTGCCATTGAGGCTGGCAGCCGTCAGATTGGGGTCAACCGGTCGAGTGGGGTCAAGTTCGTCACCCCATACGTTATTGACATCGTCCCACTCATAGCTTGCGGTAGGAGCAAAACTATCCGCATACGGGCCGTTAGAGAAGTAATACCAGTTATTGCCGTCCTGGCTGACGGCGACTATGCCCGGCTCATAGCTTTCGGCTGAAGCTGAGCCGACCACAGTGGTTTGTTCGGGATTGCCGTTTGTCCAATACTGACCTCCAGCCATTTTTTGGCTGGCATTGCCGTAAATGATGAAATCTATCCCGTAGGGATTATTCTTGTCATTTGCGACGCGATGATTGAACTTGACAGTCAATCGACCACCTTTGCCGATGGTAACTACTTCAAAGGCGCGAAAAGGAGGATAAACAGGCACAACAGGCACGTTCGCATTGGCAGGTATGGACAAGCCATCGCCGGTAGTTATCAGCGTAGGTCTGCCAAGGGCGGTGTTAGGATTATTAAACGGCTGACCTGACAACCAGTCAAGAGGAACGTCTGTGCCCTGGATGTACTCAATCACTTCCGCTGCGAAGTCATTCGGGTCATAATCATAGGCCCATGCAACTGAGCCGATGAAAAGACAAGCCGCCGGAAAAACTATATGTGTTTTTATGCTAAACATTTTTGCGTCTTCTCAGAAATAATCCGCCAATCGTTAAAATTGTTAAAGTGCATGGTTCCGGCGTTGGAATAGTCAGAGTATCGCCTCCGGCGAGCCATTCATCGTAACTCGTTACTGAATTAAGGCCTTCGATTTTGCCGCTGGTGAGAATTTCTGAAGTTAGGCCGGCGGCGGTTGCATCCCAGGTTACGCCGCCATTGATGGTATCGCCCACCCACCACCAGCCGGAGTAACCGACGCTTGTATGATTGTCGCTGTCTATCGACGGGTTGCAGTAAAATGCATCGCCGACAAAATCCCCTCCGTATAATGTTGTTATATTCAAAGCTCCCGCCGCATCAATTGCCGCAAGGGCATCCGAAAGATAAGCGGTCCCGTCCCACCTGAAACCCCAGGCGTGCGAGCTTGTTTCGTAAGGGCCGTTTGTCTGGTTCCAGTCAATAACGACAACCGTCTCATTACTGCCCGCCCCGGCCCAGTAATCAACCACGATATCAAGTCCCTGCATCGTATAGCCCATAGCCCTCGTGCTAACCACTAAAACAATCATCAGATAAACTAAATTTCTCATCACTCTCATCGAAGCCATTTTCCCTTCTCCAAAACTCTATCAAACTCTCTGGTCACCGTTACCCCTCTCCGTCACATCTGAACCCGGCAACCTCTGTTGCCTTTACACCTCCTTTCACGCGCCAATTCCAAAAATGCGCAAAATAAAAAGCCGTCGTCCCGCGAAAGGAACGACGGCTTAAAATACCAAGCCAAACACACCGCCTGCCACGATACAAAACATCAAACCATTGCCCAGGTACAGACAAAGGCAACTGGCAGGCCGGCTATGCCAAAGCACACCGGCTCCGGGTTCCATTCCACGAGAACTCCATCAACCACTTAATTCATCACAGGCAGGTTTTCTGACTCGCGCCTTACCTCAAAGCCCCTTCCCACCCCGCACCAATCTCTCTTCTTGCCAAAGATTAGCGCGAAACAGTGGATATTTGCCTTTCGGACTTCCGATTCATCATCGGAACAGACGCTTACAGCCGCGGGTCGGTCTCGGCTTTTAACCGAGTTCCCATTTGTTTATCCCAAAGCTTTCGCCTTGAGACCCGTGATTACCATATTTCTTTTCCAAAGAACCGTTACAACTCTCTTCTACCGCTCAATTACAAAACCTGCAACAAAAAAATAAAAAAAATTACGCCTCCGATTTTGCCCACCTCCCGATACCTGTTGACAATACTCGGCAGTCCGATATCCTAATCTCTGACAAAATTGGGCAGAGGGTAAACGGTAAAGATGCGCATTAAAGTTACAATAGCTGTTTTGGCGTTGGCAGCGGGGGTATGCCTGAGCGGGTGCAACCCGGCGATGAACGACCTCGGCGTCTTCAATAACCATTTCGAGGCCGGTGATTTCAACCAGGCGGGTCAGTTCGCCGAAAGCAAAATCAAGAAACACGGTTCGCCCTCGGGCGATGACCTTCTCTGGGCGCTCCAGCTCGCCGCATCGCAAAGAGCCAAGCTCGACCACGCCGACAGTATCGCGTCATTCGACAAAGCCGAAGAAATGATGAACTACTACGCGCCGCAGTCCGAGGCCTTCGATACGGTCGGCTCAACCATCGTAAATGACAACGCTATCCCCTATAAAGGTCAGGAATACGACGGCATAATGGTCAACACTTATAAGGCGCTCGATTTTCTGGCGGAGAAAAAACCTGACCTGGCAAGAGTGGAATTCAACCGCGCCTTAGACAGGCAAATGCGGGCGAAAGAGCATTTCAACGAAGAAATCAGGAAGCTCGAAGCCAAGCTCGAAAAAAATAAAGAAAAAACCAACACCGACGCCCGCGCAATGGCAGACGACCCCAAAACACTTGAAACCGTTAACGCCAATTACCCAAACTTAAGCCAGTTCGAGCCATATCCTGATTTTGTGAATCCCTTCACGACTTATCTGGCAGGAGTGTATTTCCTGTTGATAGGCGAAAACAGCAGAGCAGCAGACCTGCTGAAGGAAACCGCGGGAATGGTCCCCGACAATGACTACATCAAAAAAGACCTTGCGCTTGCGGATGACCTCGCCTCCGGAAAAGTGAAACTGGAAAATCAGTGCTGGGTGATATTTGAAAACGGCCTTGGACCCACCAAAGGAGAAATACGAATAGACCTGCCTTTGATTCTGGTGAGTAATCGCGTTTACTACACAGGCGTAGCGCTGCCCAAGCTTTGTCCGAGAAGCGTTGCGTATCCTTATTTGACTATCAAGAGCGACACGGGCGAATACCAGACTAGGCAGGTCGCGGATATGGAACGGGTAATCGAGACCGAATTCAACAAGGATTTCAAGGGCATCCTGATGAGGGCAATCGCCTCCGCTGCGGTCAAGACGGCGGCACAGGCGGTGCTTAGTAACAGAAAAAACGGTGAAGGCGGCGAATTGGCCGCTTTTCTTGTGGCTGCTTACAGCGCAGCGACTACCGCGGCGGACGTGCGAATATGGTCTGCTTTGCCGAAGGATTTCCAGGTCGCCCGATTTGATATCCCAAAAAACAGCCCGTTGCTGATTATCACTCCCGGAAATACTCTTTTTGAAGTGAATATTCCCCCTTGCAGGAACGCAATCGTATATATTAGAATCATCAACGCCGGCGCTTCGCCTGTGTGCGAGGTCCTGGCATTTTAGGAATTCTTTTTCGGAGGTGAAATATGAGATTGATACTTAATACTTTGCTGCTCGTAGCAGCGGTAGGCGTGTGGGGCTGTCAGCAGGAAGACAAAAGGGTCATTATGGCTGAAGACGTCAAAAGCGATAACGCCCTGGTCAATATCGTAACCAAGCCAGTGATTCACGCCTTTAGCTGGGTTACCGGAGAAGGCGTTGAAATCGACAAAGCCATTACCTACGTCAACAAAGACGGCTTTATGCAGCTTGAGATACAAGGCCACAACCGGGCGTTTAACCCCATAGTGTTTGAATATAAGGTCGAGTGGCTCGACAAAGCCGGCATGGTAGTCGATACCACAACCAGCAAGTGGCTGCAAACTTCCGCGGCGGCAAAAGCCCCGTTCGCCATCAAGGCCGTTGCGCCGAGAACAACCGCGGTCGATTTTCGTATGAACACTCGAAAAATCCCTAATTAACCGGAGACAGGACTATGATTAAAAAACTATTGGCTTTTGTATTATTAGCTTCATCCGTAGCATTTTTCGGCTGCTCACCACAGACCGAAAACGTCGACACAATCAACGACCAGGGCAAAGCGGTTATGCAGCTCGATTACCGCGACTTCGACAGGGCCGCAAGCCAGATGGTCCAGTCAATGGTCGAATCGGGCACATTCAAAAAAGAAGGCGGCGGAAGATACGTCGTCGCCAAAGGCCGAATCGTCAACGACACTATGCAGCACATCGACACCGACCAGCTTATGGACAAAGTTGAGCAGGAGATGACAAGGTCTGGACTGATTGTTATGACCGCGGCCGTCGGCGCAGACAACGCGCCAAAAGACAGCTTGGTCTATAGCAGCAGGGACCTGACTCGCGATTCGGACAAGGCCGATGAGTTCAACAAGGATACTGTGCAGGCAAAGGGCCAGCTTATCGCGCCTGAACTCAGCATCTCCGGCAAAATCATCCAGAGAAACGTCCACTATGACAACGGTAAACAGCAGGTCGAGTATTATTTCCAGCTTCAGATGAACAATCTGACCAACGGCCTGGTTTTCTGGCAAAACGAAATCGTTCTTGGGAAACGCGGCGACAGCAAAAAAGTCCCGTGGTAATTTGAATAATATAGAGTGGCACGGCCAAGATGGCCGTGATTCCACGGGCTCCAAGTCCGTGCCACCCGCTTTTGGGAGAGCCGAAAATGAAAACGATTTGCGCTCTGTTCGCAATAACGGTTGTCTTCTGCTCACTTACTTTCGCTGAGGATACAATACTCAAACAGGTTCAGGGACAGGGGCCGACAAAAGATGACGCGATAAAGAACGGGCTTTTCCAGGCGGTCGCACAGGCCAAAGGCGTCAAGGTCGGTTCGGGCAAATACTATTTTGGCTACCAAGGCGTCACCGCCGACGTCGACAGGACGCCGACCGGCAAAAGCATCGGGGTCGATGCCGTCTCCGTCGAGGCCGCCGGCACACTCAACAAAACAGAAATCGCCGGCTTAGTCAAAACATACGAAATCATAGACGAAAAAAAGCTCGACGACGGCACATACCAGGTTACGCTCAAGGTATGGGTCTATGACCATAAGCCCGTCGATAAAACCTCGCGATTACGATTGGCTGTAATGCCGTTAAAGGCCGAGGAACGGTCGTATTCCTTTATCAACTTAACTATGCCCGGCGACCAGCTCGCGGATAAACTCTCGCAAAAAATCACTACCGCACTTACGCAGACAAACAAATTCGCAATACTGGACAGGCAGCATATCGACGAATACCTCCACGAGCGAAAAGCCCTCAACCCGTATGACGCCCCTATCGAGGAGCAGGCCAGAATGGGCCAGGTCCTCGGCGCCGATTATATGCTCGTGGGAACAATTACCGAGGCGAACCTGCGAATCAAACACTCAACAAGCGAGGCCGCAGCCGGTGTCAACTTTAAGGAATACCGCGCGGATTTTGCTTTCGACTATCGCGTCATTGTTGCGTCGTCAAGGCAGGTTAAATTCTCGGATTCAGTCCGGCTACGTCTTGAAACCGACGAGGTCAAGCAGCTTGTTACAAAATGGGAGCCGCCAGACCTCGATTATAGAGAGCTTGTCGATAATCTCGTCGCCAAAGCAGCAGCCGAGGTCGTTAATAAATTGAGCGACCGGCTAAACCCGCCTCGAATCACGTCAATCGCAGCCGATGGCAATGTCATAATCGACCAGGGCGGCGACCGCCTCGTAACGGGCACACTGCTCGACGTCTTCAAAGCCGATAAGCAGATAACCGATGCCGACACCAATGAGATAATCGGCTCAACCGAAATACTCGTCGCGACCATCCGCATCGACAAAGTTGCGCCGGCTATGTCCTATTGCTCGCTCGTTTCGGGCGACACGTCGAAGCTCTCGCAGGGTCTGGTTTGCAGACCGAAACTGCTGCCGGCCGGGGAACCGGAAGGTATGAAAAGCAACATCGAGCGGACACCGCAAGGCGGAGTCAAACTGCCCTTCGATAAATAAACCACGGGATTTCGCTAAATGAGATTAGCGGCGTATAAAGGCAACGGCGTCGAATCTGTCGGCGTTTTGACGGAAAAAGGGATAATCGATATACCGACAAATTGGCCGGGGCCTAATCCGCCAAGAAGCATCATCGATATCTTACGTCAGGACGCGATTGCTAAGATTAGGGAGTTAGCCGAAACAAGCGAGATTGTTACTCCCGTAGAGAATGTCAAACTTCTCCCGCCAATCTCAAGACCCGGCAAGTTACTCGCCCTTGCGGGTAATTTCGGCGAGCATATAAAAGAAGCGTCATTGAAACGTGGGTTCAAACTCGGGCTTTCGGATGCGAAAAAGCAAACTACTGTCCCCAGGCCTTTCCTTAAACCCGCAACTACTATCATCGGGCCGGACGATAAAATCCCCTGGCCTGCATACAGCGAACAGATTGACTACGAGCTTGAGCTTGCAGTTGTCATAGGTAAATGCGCAAAGTGCGTCGAGGCCAAAGAGGCAATCGGCTGCGTCGCGGGATATATGATTGCCAATGACGTCTCGGCCCGGTCGGTAACGTTCAAAAACGGAAGAGCGGAAAGGCCGTGGGATGATTTTTACGACTGGCTTGCGGGCAAATGGGCAGACGGCTTTTGCCCGACTGGGCCATACCTGGTAACGGCTGACGAGATACTCGATGTTCAAAATCTCCGGATGGAACTGAAAGTCAATAATGAAACCCGCCAGAAGGCCAATACGGGCCAGATGATTTACCCGGTCGCGGATGTCGTCTCATTTTTGAGTTTTATTATGACGCTTGAGCCGGGCGATATAATTTTGACGGGCACACCCGCCGGCGTAGCGGTCGCTTCAGGGAGATTCCTGCAATCGGGAGATACGATTGAGTGCAGGATTGAGAACCTTGGCATTCTGAAAAACACCCTCACCCAAAAACCAGCCGATTTCTACAAACCAATCGCCTGAAAGCGAGCAGCGTTTTGCTCTTGGCAAGATGGGCGGTATGTGCGATAATTACCTCACAAGAAAGCTTAATAAGGTTTCAAGGATTACAAACGGATGGAACTTCGGGCGTTACTAACGCGTTTTAAGAATTGGGTGCGAGAGCAGTTGCCCTCGTCGCACAGCGACTATGAACGGCCGCAGTTAAGCGACGACGGCCTGATAATTCACAACCAGACCTCGTCTGCGGATAAAAGCCCGTTCCAGGCGGTGGCTGTGCGGGGCAAACCTGAATTGGAAAAATTCCAGGCCGGCTTCGAGACGCTCATCGACCAGATTCAGAACATAAACGAACACCTCAACAAACAGGTCGCCCAGCACGAAAACCTCATCGCACGCATCGAGCAGTTTCCGAAACTACTCGAGAACTTTCCGGCCGTCGTTGAAAACCAGAAGGTGCTCACCGAACAGCTCGTTTCACAATTAAAGACGAATCTGCTCAAAGACCAGCAATTGCTTTCGGCGGTGGAGAAAATCCCGGCGGAAAGCGCCAAACAAACCGACGCCCTTCAGGCAATCGACCGGCAGCTCGCCGCGGCATCGGACGTCGATATTCAGATGACCGAAACGTTCGGCAAATTCAACGAAACCCTCGCCAAACTCAACCAGAGCACAAAAGACCATACCGACGGCATATCGCAAATGAGCAGGACGTTCGCGGCAAGCGACAGGTACCTGAAGTTCATCGTGACGCGGCAAACCAGGCAACTGATGTGGGTGTTTTACTCGGCGCTTGGTATCTGCATAGCCGTGATACTGATATTAGTCGGCATCATTATCTTCGCAAACAAATAAGGCGATACCTATGCTTCCAAAGGTCTATTTTATCAAGTCGGCTATTGAAGACGGCGAAAAAGTTATCTCCGATAAGGCAAAACGCCTCTTCAAAGAAGCGGGCTTCGCAAAATGCTTCAAAAAAAATGACTTCACCGCGGTTAAGATTCACATCGGCGAGAAAGGAAACAAAACATACATCAAGGCGCCGTGTCTCAAGGGCCTGGTTGACGAGCTTATAAGCTTAAAGACCAAGCCGTTCCTGACGGACACAAGCACGCTGTATCTCGGCAAACGGCACAACGCAATTGACCACGCGATATTGGCTGCCGAGCACGGCTTCGACGTAAAAGGACTCGGCATACCGTTCATTCCGCCCGACGGCATCTTCGGAACAAGCGAGACCGTAGTGAAAATCAACGGCGAACTGAATAAGGAGGTATCCATCGCTTACGATATCGCAAGAGTGCAGTCGATTCTGGCGGTGTCGCACGTTACGGGACACATAGGGACATGTTTTGCCGCGACGCTGAAAACACTCGGTATGGGCTGCGCAAGCAGAAAAGGCAAGATGCGCCAGCATTCGGCGTTCAAGCCAAGCATCGATACGGACAAATGCGTGGGATGCGGTGAATGCTACCGGCACTGCCCGGAAGCAGCGATTAATATGGAAGACCTCAAGGCGCACATCGACAAGGACAAATGCGTCGGCTGCGCGGAATGCTTAGCGGTATGCAGGTTCGGCGCTGTCCAGCACGACTGGGACAAGGACATCAAAATTCTCGAATGCAACATCGCTGAACACGCAAAGGGAGTGCTCGCGGGCAAAGAGGGACGAGCGGCGTTTATAAACTTCGCGATTTCGATTACCAAAGATTGCGACTGCATGGGCAACCCCGACCACAATATCGTCAAGGATATCGGCATACTCGGCTCGATCGACCCTGTCGCTGTTGACGCCGCGGCGATTGATTTGATGGAAAAAACAGCAGGCAACCCTTTAGATAAAATCTCCGAATATCCAAACCTCAACGGCAAATGGCAAATCGAACACGCTGAAAAAATCGGCCTCGGCAGCAGAAAATATACGCTCGTTGAAATCGGTTAGTCGTTCGCCTGCTCCCTTTTCCCCTCTGCAAAAGCAAATCACGCCCCCGCGTAGCTTATTTGCTTAAATAAACTTGTGTATTTGTTTGCAAGATATATAATACGCGCTAACATTTAGATGACAGGTTGATTTGGTTCTGACAGGCGTAAACAAATATACAGGAGAAACGCAATGTCACTCGGCGAAATAATCAGGAACAAACGCGAGGAGCTGGGGCTGACGCTCGATGAGGTGGGCAGCCGGATAGGGTTTTCGAAGCCGTATCTTTCGACGATAGAGACGGGCAAGGTAAATAACCCGCCGAGCGATGAGCTTCTGCAAAAATTAGAGAAAGTTCTTGGATTTGAAGCGGGAATACTTTTGTACATGGCACATATGGAACGGCTGCCCACGGACGTGAGGGAGAGGGTCGAAACGACCGAGGCGGAAAACGAAAAATGGCGGCAGCTTAACAAAAGCCCGAAGAAGAACGGTTCGCAGGAAGCTCCTGATAAAAAACCGTCGCTTTCGCCTGGTCGGCTTGTACCCATTATCAACAAGGTCGCCGCGGGATACCCGACCGATTTTGACGACCTCGATTACCCTGTCGGCGTCGCGGACGATTATATTCGCTGTCCGGACGTTCACGACCCAAACGCTTTCGCGGTGCGGGTTGTGGGCGATTCGATGGAGCCGAAATTCCGCGAGGGAGACATCATAGTATTTTCGCCCGCGACTGAGGTGCGAAACGGCGACGACTGTTTTGTGCGGTTCACCTCGCCTCACGAGACAACATTCAAGCGGGTGTTTTTTGAGCCGAACAATACGGTCAGATTGCAGCCCAGGAACGACAAGTATCCGCCGGTGATGGTGGAAGGCAAAAAAATAAACGGCATTTACCGGGCAATAATAAGACACGAAACGCTTTAGCAGCAGCGCCGGTGAGGAGTCAGGGATGGCGATTTTGGTGGGGATAGATGAAGCGGGTTTCGGGCCAATCCTTGGGCCATTGGTAGTCTCGTCGAGCGCATTCTGCGTGCCGGATAATCTTGTCTGGGCAAATCACTGGGAGATTTTGCGCACCAGCGTTTCCGAAAAACGCACCTCACTCAAAGGCCGATTGCTTATCGTTGACAGCAAAAAGGCATTCACAAGAACCATCGGCATAAAACACCTCAGGCGAACCGTATTGGCAACGCTGAAACATTTGGGCAGTGAGCCGAAGAACCTGACCGAACTTGTATCAGCATTGTGCCCGGATTGCCTTGAGCATATCGCGGAGTACCCCTGGTATAAAAAAGCCGGCGACTATCAGCTTGGCGAAGATAACGCGGATATTGGTATCGCGGTTTCAATGCTGCGAGCCGACCTTGCTAACCAGCATATCGAATTATTGGGATTAAAAAGCCGATGCCTTGAAGTCGCGCATTACAACCGGATGGTAACGGCGGTGGACAACAAGGCGAAGGTGCTTTTTACCGCGGTGGCAGAGCTGATGCAATCGACAATCACTGAATTTGCCAACGAGGATTTGGATATAGTAATCGACCGACAGGGCGGACGAAGTCACTATCAACGACAATTGCAACTGATGTTCGGCGAATCGCAACTGCGCATCATTCACGAAGACCAGGACAGAAGCAGTTATGAGATGAAAACAAACAATCGAAAAATACGCGTGCATTTTGTCGTCGGAGCGGACAGTAAATTCCTGCCCGTGTCGCTTGCGTCGATGGCGTGCAAATACCTGCGTGAGGTTCTCGTCGAGAACATCAATAATTACTTCCTCAGCTTTAATCCCGCGATAAAACCAACCGCGGGCTACTGGCAGGACGGCCTGCGTTTCATCGAAGACATCAAAACGCACATCCCTAATTTGAGTTTCAACGCAAATCAACTTATAAGGTGTCGGTAAATAAAAAGGAGAATACTGTGAGCGTCAATAAAATAACCGTAGTCGGAGCGGGAAATGTAGGTGCGACAACAGCGCATATCGCGGCCTCGCGCAAACTGGGTGACATCGTTCTTATCGATATCGTAAAAGGATTGGCCCAGGGCAAGGCGCTCGATATGGCAGAGGCAGGCCCGGTACAGGGTTATAGCTGCCGGATAACCGGCACAACCGATTGGGCAGCCGCACAGGATAGCTCAATCGTCGTAATCACAAGCGGCCTTGCTCGAAAGCCGGGTATGAGCAGGGATGATTTGCTCGCAAAGAACGTGCAGATCGTTAAAGACGTCAGCGAGAAGATCGCCAAATACTGTCCCAAGGCAATCGTTATCGTGGTATCGAATCCCTTGGACGCGATGGTATATGTCGCGTCGAAGGTTACGGGCTTTGCGAAAAACAGAGTAATGGGAATGGCGGGAGCGCTCGACGTGGCGAGATTCTGCTATTTTGTCGCGACGGAGCTTAACATCCGCAGCGAGGACATAAGCGGGATACTAATGGGCGGCCACGGCGACGATATGGTCCCACTGCCCAGGTTCACATCAGTCACGAGTGTCCCAATCACCGAGCTATTGCCTAAAGAAACAATCGCCCGGCTGATTGAACGCACCAGAAAAGGCGGCATCGAAATCGTTGACCTGCTCGGCTCAAGCGCATATTACGCGCCAGCCGCGGGAGTCGTAAAAATGGCGGAGGCGATTACGACCGACAGCCGCAGCGTGATACCCTGCTGCGTATATTGCCAGAAGGAATACAACGTCGGCGGTTACTTTGTCGGCGTCCCCGCGGTGCTCGGCAAAGCAGGCGTCGAGAAAATCGTCGAATTAAACCTCAACGCCGATGAACGCAGGGAATTCGACACCTCGGTCAGCCACGTCAAAGACCTCGTCGCCAAGGTTGACAAACTGCTGTAGCTGATAATTTTTTTAATAATTACTGTTGCAAAGCCGACGATAAGCCGTATAATATAATTGATATGACTAAGAGCGTTACAAATTTTGTAGTTCCTGCCGGGCTAATTGTCCTCGCTCTTATCCTGCGCCGCCAAGGCGCATAAAAAGATAGTACCACAATTCGATTTCCTATTTTCAATCTTTAAACAAAGCGGTAGCTTTTATGCCCGTTTTAGGGCATAATAACCGCCTAACTTCCGACAGTATCAGAACTTGGAGATAAAACGATGCAGGACAAAGTGATAATATTCGACACAACCTTACGCGACGGCGAACAGGCGCCGGGAGCGTCGCTTTCGGTGGCTGAAAAGCTCGAAATCGCCCAGCAGTTGACGCTTTTGGGCGTGGATGTCATAGAAGCGGGTTTCCCGGTCTCATCGCCCGCCCAGTTTGACGCAACAAAGCTTATAGCCGAACAGGTCAAAGGTTCTACAATTTGCGGACTGGCAAGGACAACCGAGCAGGATATTACCTCGGCAGGCAAGGCCCTTGCGCCCGCGAAAAAACGACGCATACATACGTTTATCGCGACAAGCCCGATACATATGGAGCACAAGCTCAACAAGACCCCTGCTGAGGTTCTGAAGATGGCTGTCGCGGCGGTGAAGTTAGCGAAGACCTTTACCGATGACGTTGAGTTTTCGCCTGAGGACGCCTGTCGCAGCGAGATGCCGTTTTTGATTGAGATTTTGACCGCCGTGATTGAAGCCGGCGCAACGACGCTGAACATCCCGGATACGGTGGGCTATGTATTGCCTTACGAATACGGGCAGATTATCGCACAGCTTGTCGCCGGTGTCCCCGGCATCGACAAGACGGTAATCAGCACGCACTGTCATAACGACCTCGGCCAGGCGGTTGCAAATTCGTTAGCGGGCGTGAGGAACGGCGCCAGACAGGTGGAATGCTCGATAAACGGACTTGGCGAGCGGGCGGGAAATGCCGCGCTCGAAGAAGTCGTGATGGCGATACATACCAGGCCCGACTTCTTCACAAAAGCGGCGGGTGGAAAACCGGTTACGACCGGCATCAAAACAACTGAGATTTACCGGACGAGCCAGCTTGTGTCGCGCCTGACTGGGTTTGTCATCCAGCCGAACAAGGCGATTGTCGGCGCTAATGCCTTTGCGCACGAGTCGGGCGTGCACGTTGACGGCGTATTAAAGGAACGAAAGACATACGAGATAATGACGCCTGAGACGATAGGGCTTGCCGGCTCAAGAATGGTGCTTGGCAGGCATACGGGCAGGCACGGGTTTGCGGACCATTGCAAAAAACTCGGGTATAAGCTCAGCAAGGATGAGATTGAGCAGGCGTATCAGAGGTTTACGCAGGTGGCGGACAAGAAAAAAGAGGTGTTCGACGAGGACCTTGTCGCGATTATCGATGATGAGGTGCGTTCGGTCGAGCATACCTTTACGCTTGAGTACTTACGAGTGCTCATCGAGACGGGCAACGCGCCGCAGGCGGCTGTTAAGATAAAAACCAAAAGCGAAGTTAAAGAGGCGCAAGCCGAAGGTGATGGGCCTGTTGACGCCGCCTATAACGCGATACGCGAGGCCACGGGTTTCTCGCCGAAATTGGAAAGCTACTCGATACGCGCGGTTACAAGCGGCAAAGAAGCCCTCGGCGAAGCGACCGTTAAAATCAAGACCGATGGTCGCACGTTTGTAGGCAGAGGCATCTCGACGGACATCATCGAGGCAAGCGCAAAGGCGTATATTGACGCGATTAACAGAATGGTCGGCAAGGCCGGCACCGAAGAGCCGGGAGCCAAAGCTGAACTGTAAAACAAATTAAAAATCAAAATGCAAAAAGCAAAATTGCGGAATGAAAGACGGATAGAAATATGCCAATGACGATAACGGAAAAGATACTCGCAAGGGCGAGTGGAAAGAAAACGGTAAAAGCAGGTGAATTAATCAACGCTAAGATTGATGTGGTGATGTGCCACGATGTTACGACGCCGGCGGCGATATCGATGCTGATTGAAAAGGGAATCGATAAGGTATTCGACAAGAACAAAATTGTCGTAACGCCCGACCATTTTCAGCCGGCAAAGGACATCAAAAGCGCAGAACTGCATAAACGCCTTGATGAATGGGCCAAGAGACAGAAAATCAAGCACTACTACAAGATTGGCAAGGCGGGCGTCTGCCACGCGTTACTGCCTGAGCAGGGTCATATCAGGCCCGGCGAGGTAATCGTGGGCGGTGATTCGCATACCTGCACATACGGCGCGTTCGCGGCGCTCAGCACCGGTATCGGCTCGACGGATTTAGCAGCGTCAATCGCCACGGGCGAACTCTGGTTCAGGGTGCCGGAGTCGATAAAGTTTGTTCTTAACGGCAAACTGCCTCACGGCGTTTACAGCAAAGACGTAATCCTCGCCGTGATAACGAGGATTGGCGTGGACGGTGCGCTTTATAAGGCGATGGAATTCGTCGGGCCTGCATTGAAGGACATGTCAATGGAGGCAAGGATGACCATCACCAATATGGCAATCGAGGCAGGCGCGAAAAACGGCATCATCGGCTTTGACGCAACGACAAAGAAGTATCTCGCCAAGCATCTAAAAGACAAGAAGGTCTATAAGGTCTTTGAATCGGATGCGGACGCGGAATACTCATCGGTCGAGGAGTTTGACTGCTCGAAGTTGGAGCCGATGGTCGCTATGCCGCATCTGCCGAGCAACGCAAAGCCGATTAGCGAGTGTAAAGGTATGGCTATGGACCAGGCGTATATCGGAAGCTGCACTAACGGGCGAATTGAAGACTTAAGGATTGTTGCGAAGATTATGAAGGGCAAAGAAGTGAAGATTCGCACGATAATTGTGCCCGCGACGCCGACGATTTGGAAACAGGCGAACGATGAAGGACTATTCGACGTGTTTTATAAAGCCGGCTGCGTAATCTCCGCGCCGACCTGCGGCGCGTGTCTCGGCGGATTTATGGGCATACTCGCCTCCGGTGAAAAGTGCGTTAGCACAACCAATCGCAACTTCGTCGGCAGAATGGGAAGTCCCAAAAGCGAAGTATATCTCGCAAGCCCGGCAACAGCGGCCGCAAGCGCGATTGAAGGTAAGTTGGTTGATCCAAGACGTTACATTTAACCACAAAAGAAAAAGTAAGGAAAAGAATATGGCTAAAGCGCATGTATATAAACGGGACCACATAAACACGGATGAGATAATTCCGGCGAGGTATTTGAATACCGATAACGAGCAGGAATTGGCGAAGCATTGTATGGAAGATTTAGACGCCGGGTTCGTAAAGAAGTTAAACAAGGGCGACGTGATTGTCGCTGGCGACGACTTTGGCTGCGGCTCATCGAGAGAGCACGCCGTCTGGGCTATTCGAGGAGCGGGTGTGGCGACGGTAATCGCCAGGACCTTCGCGCGGATATTCTACCGCAACGCGATTGACTGCGGGTTTTATCTCATCGAAAGCAAAGACGCGGTCGAGCGAATTAACGACGGCGACGAAGTGCAAATCGATTACGATAAAGGTATAATCGAGGACAAGACCAACGGCCAACGAATCGAGTTTAGGCCCCTGCCGGACTTTGCGCT
>JBEKAT010000024.1:0-61298 GCA_050015775.1 Sedimentisphaerales bacterium
AAGGCGGCGGGGCACAGTTCCTGCCTGTTGGCAGTTTATTCGTGAAGCCAAATCGCCCTGCTCATCCAGTTTTCGGCTATTCGCACCCAGTCGCTGAAATTAACCCTATTATCCTGATTGAAATCCGCTTCACTTGCTCCTGAATTGAGCCACTGCTCTGCAAACTCCGCCACATCGACCATATCCACATTGCCGTCACCGTTCAAATCAGGGCCTTCCTTTTCGTCGGCAAATGGCATAATGATAGCGTTCACATCGACAGGCACCCCATCAAGAATTTCCACCGTTGTTGATGTATTAAGGTATTTGCTGTGTACAGCGGTTGCAGTATATGTCCCCGCAGGCACATTATAGATAACATATTCACCATTACAGTCGGCGTCCCCAAAACCGCCAAAGATGCCCGATGAATCCGAAAGTAATACAGTTGCGCCTAAAATAGGCCGACCGTCAGTATTTTTTACATCGCCTCTTACCGTGCTTCCTTCCGAATTATATTCCAACTTAATACCGCCTGTCCCCACCGCGACGTTTAATACTGAGCCCCGCACCGCGAGCGACATTATTTCGTCCGGAGTTTGGTTACTCACACAAAGATAGATGTCGTAATTAGCATCGGGCGGCAGTTTGTTGAGAGAAAATGGACCGGCATTTTCCATCTCGGCCTGGGCTACCGGCTGAACGGTATACCACATGTTTGGGTCATTAATCGCAGTGCCTGCTTTAAAGGCTATAATGAAAAAATAGCCTGTCTTTGCATATCCGCCCGGGTTATTGACCTCGCCTGAGATTTGTCCGCCGTCTTCTTCAGTGTAAACTATCATATCTGGAACATTAACTTCCTGGTTTGCGTCGGTTATTGTGACCATCGCGGGCAATGCGCTGAATTCATCTGTATTATCCGGCGTGATAGCATATATCCCCATAGGAAGCCGTATCTGATAAGATCCATCAACATCATTCGTATCGTCCCAGCCATCACAATCCCTGCCGCTGTAGTCGTATTCGCCGCCGCTGCCGCTAATTGCATTGCCGTTGACATCTTTTATATGTCCTCTGACAATCGCGCCTTTTTCTAATGTGATAATCCGCCCCGACCGATTTTCTCCCTCATTCAAACATACCAGGTCGCTTCCCCACGGCAGGTTCCACGCATAGCCGCTGTCAACGTCCGGCTTTGCTTTTACCTCTGCTATTCCCGGCGGCAGTTGCGTCAGACAGAAAGTCCCGTCAACATCGGTAAAAGTGTTTCGGTCAACATTGTACATTCCGTTCCAATAATCTATTTCAACGCCTGCCAGAGGTTCAGCGGTCTGGGCATCCAGCACCCTGCCGCAAAGTATTGCACCTATACCAAGTATAATATCATTGCCTGTGTATTCTCCCGGCTGATAAACATCCACGGTAATCCCCGTAATCATATAATTACTGTCAGACAGCGGATACGCAACGACGTTATAGTTGTAACCGACCGGCAGCCCATCGCACTTGTAAAAGCCATTTGCATCGGTCTGAGTGCCGAACCCATATCCATTATCAGCCCCGCAGTTCACCTGGACATTCGCCTGTCCAACGCCAGCGGAATTCTTCACCGTCCCTGATATTGACGCTCCGAGGCCAAGTGAAAAATCAATGCCTGTTGTCTGCTGACCTGCTGAAACGCTCACCGGCGTAGCCTGGTCCCAACTAAATTGATTATTATAAAACTCCGATGAATATTGAGTGCCTTCCCCCGAAGCTCCAACTATGTATGTACCGGCCGCTAAATTAGTTATCTCATAAACACCGTTGCTGTCGGTGTTGTTACTGCTGCACCATTCCTCTGTCTGGTAATCAAAAGCACCAACCTGTATATTCGCAATCGGCAGACCGTTTGAATCTCTTACCGCACCAGTAATGCTGCCACCAGTTGTTATCAGCCGCATATTATCGAAGTAGAAATGCCCGCCTTCGGGAAGGCAAGCATCCTGAACGGAAATAAAAATCTGCATCCAGGTAGCGCCGGTCGCGTTATAGCTTGAAACATCCAGGGTGTATGTCTTGTTCGCGTCGCCTTGCCATGCGCCCCAGTCCAAAGATGTTGCTTCGCCGGTGTCCCTGTTTGTCGCCACTGCGAGATTATTCCATTCCTTCCAGCCACTGGGACCGTTGCTGCTTATGGCAATCTTATCGGCGACTTTTGTCCAGGGCTGGCTGGGCCATTCCGAAGCGACCATTGTCAGGTCAAACTGAAAAGTTGCGTCGGTTAAATTCAATGGCGAACCTGCCCAGGCAAGTTCCCAGTAGGCGCCAGCAGTGCCAGGTGTCAATTTGAGGCTCCCATGGCCCAATGTGACGCCTATGTTACAATCGGGGACAAGAATGGCGATTGGGTCATTCGGCCCGGGGCCCCAGCCGTCATTACTATCGGTGTTCTCGAAATTACCAATTATGATATCACTGTAACCCGTAGAAGCAAAACCCAGCATCAGGGCAAGACATACAACAGTCGCAGTTGACCAGGCGCGGATGTCTTCAGTAAGAGTTGCTTTTCTTGTGTTTGATGACATTTTTGACCCTCCTTAAAAACAGGTGTATTGTCGTTTTCTTTCGCCATCGAAACCTCGTTTTTCCGGGATTTAGCAATTCCTATTTGCACACTTGTACTCCTAATCCTCATTTTCGATAGCGTATCAAATTTGTCTGTAATGTCAAGCTTTTTCTGGCTGCTTCCGGAAGGTTTTATTGCCGAATTAACCGCCTGATTAAACCAGCGGCTGACCTGCGAGGATTCTGTCGAATTCGGTGGGGTTGAAGAAGGCCGATGGGCCTTGGGGGTTGTGCTTGGTGAGCATTTTGATTGTGGCGGCGAATTTTTTGTCGAGCTTGGCAATAAAGCAATTGTTCTGGATTCCGGATTCAGGGGGAAGGACAATTTGATAGGCGTGGAGGGTGAGCCGTTCGATGAGGGGTTTTTCTTCCTGGAACCTGCCTAAGCGGTAATCTCTTTTGAATTCGGAGAGCATAATCGGCTCTCTGCCCGCGTAGAGCGGGTCAATGGCTAAGGGCAGGCCTATACTGGCGAGGTGGACGCGAATCTGGTGCGTTCTGCCCGTCAGCGGGGTGGCGGCGATGAGGGAGACGAGGCCGAAGTTCGCGAGCAGCCGCCAGTTGGTTACGGATTCTTTGCCGCCCCTGTGGTCGATTATCATAAGCTCCGGTTTTTTTTTGCAGGGGGCGATGGGGGCATCTACGACGCCGTCCGGCTCAAGGGCTGCGCCTTTGACAAGTGCGAGGTATGTCTTTTTTACGGTTCGATTGAAGAAATAATCCGCGAATTGTCTTTGGGCGGCCCGGTTCAGGGCAAGAATCATCACGCCTGAGGTGTCCTTGTCGAGGCGGTGAACGAGGCGCAGTTTGGCGGTCATCTCATTGCCGAGCTGTTTGGCGAGGAGGTCGGTGAGCTGGGGCTTGCCGGAGCGGTCCTTTGTGACCGATACGCCCGCGGGCTTATTTATGACGATTATGTTGGCGTCTTCGTAAATTATTTCAATATCATTTTTCTTCATCTGGTTTCCTTCTGCATTTCTTGACGCTGGGATTTGTATAGCATATAGTATTTGGCGGCAAAAGTGTAGTGGTTAAGGACGAAGGACAATGAAGATACCGCCTGTAAAAGGGACGCGAGATTTTTATCCTGAGGAAATGGCCTTGCACAACTGGATTGTGGACGGCTGGAAGAAGGCCTCGATTCGCAACGGCTTCGAGGAATACGACGGGCCTATCTTCGAATACCTCCAGATGTATCAAGTCAAAAGCGGCAACGAAATAGCCGAGCAGTTGTTTTCATTCAAAGACCGCGGCGACCGCGACCTGGCAATCAGGCCCGAAATCACGCCGACGTTAGCGAGGATGGTCAACCAGAAAATCAACGCGTTGCCCAAGCCGATAAAGTGGTTTTCCGTGCCGCGGCTTTGCAGAGCGGAAAGGCCTCAGAAGGGTCGCCTTCGCGAATTTTTCCAGTGGAATATCGACATCATCGGCGAGGACAGCATGCTGGCGGACGCGGAAGTAATTTTCACGACAGTTGATTACCTGCGTGAAGTTGGTCTTACGCCAAAGGACATAAAAGTAAAAATATCGAGCAGGAAACTTTTAGCTGCGGTTTTGAAAAAAATCGGCGTTCCTGATGAGAAATTGAATCCGCTTTATACTCTCCTGGACAAAAAGGCGAAACTGCCCGCAGAGGTATTCTCGACGACACTGACGGAGCAGGTCGGCGGCGATATGGCAGGTCGTATCATCGCCTTTATGGGGTCACAGACGGTTACTTCTATTGAGAACATTGTAAAAGCCGAGGCCGGCGACCAGCTTGAGGTTGCCATAAAGGAGCTTGAGGGTTGTGCCGCCCGGTTAAGCCAGATGGGTATAAGCGATTACTGTGTTTTTGACCCGGGCATTGTCCGGGGCCTGGCTTATTACACAGGCATCGTTTTTGAGGTGCATGATATTCAGGGCGACCTTCGCGCGATCTGCGGCGGAGGAAGATTCGACAATTTGCTGCACGACTTTGGTGGGCCGAAAATTTCGGCAACGGGGATGGGGATGGGCGACTGCGTTCTTGAAATACTGCTGCGAGAAAAGGGCTTGCTCGATAAGAAAATTACGTCGAGGACGCTTGATTATTTTGTTGTCCCCGTGGCCGACGAGTTTTTGAACGAAGCGGTTAAATTGACGGCTGGATTGCGAACAAAAGGATTTAAGTCGGCGTTCAGTTATAAGGCCGCGGGTTTGTCGAAGCAGTTGAAAAACGCCTCGGAGCAGAACGCGAAATACTGCGTAATAATTGGCGACGAGTTCAAGGCAGGCAATATCGTCGTAAAGGATATGGTGACCGGGCAGCAAAAAACTGTTCCTCTTAAGGATTTTCTCGGAAACCCTGACGAATTCTGATGACAGAATACGCACCCAATCATTATGAGAAGGCCTTCGAGAACTGGCTGATAGATAATCATATCGAGTATGTCCCCGCAGGTGACCAGCACAAGCCGGTCTTCGAGCAGTCCAGCTTAAAAAGTTTCGATTTTCTTCTGTGTCCTTCGTCGGGCAAAAAAATAATCGCAGAGGTGAAGGGCAGGCATTTCAAGGGCACAACGTTGGCGGGCCTGTCGCGTCTGGAATGCTGGGTTACGACGGAGGACGTCGATGGTCTGTCGGCATGGCAAAAAACGCTCGGGGACGATTACGACTCAGCATTCATTTTCGCGTACAGGTTCCAGAATATCGACGTGGATTTCGACGGCAGAGAGATTTTTGATTACAACGAAGATAAATACCTGTTTTTAGCCGTGCATTTAGCTGATTACATCAGGTATATGAAGCAAAGAAGCCCTAAGTGAAAGACCGTGACACTTGCCGCCGATAAATTCCGGCAATGCGCCCGGCCCGTTACTGATTTGATTGTGCCGGCTTAGAGTTCGATTCCGGCTCAGACGGCGATGAGTTTGGCTCAGGTACCTGGCAGGTTTTGATACCCTTCAACATCTGGACGATTGGGCACGTGCTGCACGGTTGCTTTTGCGCTGATGCGGCGATTCCGACCACGGCGACAAAACCAAGGGCAAAAATCAAGGGCCACTTCGATGGAGTTTTATTTGCCATATTTTACCGAACAGCCGTATGGTTTTGTCTCTGCGATGCTCACTGCTTTGCCTCCGGTCAATTCACCCAGGGCCTTGTCGATGTAGTTGACATATTGTGCGCCTTCGGGAATTTTGCCTAATGGGGCGTTATCGAATGCGCCGCTGTAAGCAATGTTGCCTTTGGCATCGATGATGAAGGTATGCGGCGTCGTCTTCGCGCCGTATGCCTTGCCGACTTTGCCTGAGCTGTCATTTAGAATCGGATGGCTCACTTTAAACTGTTCCGCGAATTCCTTGTTCTTCGTCGATTCCTGATGCCCCGTGCTGTTTATCGCGAGGAATACCACGCCCTTGTCCTTGAACCTGTTGACAAGGTCGTTAACGGCGGTGGTCTTTTCATAGTTGTATCTTGCGAAAGGACATTCGTAATTGAACCATTCGAGCACGACGATTTTGCCGGCGTAGTCCGAAAGCTTGACTGTTTTGCCGTCGTAGTTGGCCAGCGTAAAATCCGGCGCCTTTGTCGTTTTTTGTTCTGCTGCGAAAAGCAACGGCGTTATTGCGACCGCCGCAATGGCTATTGTTAATATCCTGTTCATAATATGCTCCTTTCAACAATCCTTTTGTTATTCAATAATACGCTATGATACCCCGACAGGTTTGTAGGATTTTGGCGTAGAATTTGCGGCTGCGCGCTGGTAGAATTTGCCGGATTGTCGGCTTTAAAACAAAAATTAAAGATTGGAGGAAATCGAAGATGTTCAGAAATATGTTGTGCCTGGTTATGGTAGCGGTTGTATGCACCGGATGTATCAGCATTCACTCCGAAAAACGCTGCACAGAGACGAAAGCCGAATGTCAGAAGGCATGCCCGAAGATGCTGAAACACGTCGTGCTGTTCAAATTCAAGGAAGAGACAACGCCCGAAAAGATAAAGGAAGTTGAAAACGCATTTGCGTCTCTGCCGAGGAAAATCGACGTTATCAAGGGTTTTGAGGCGGGTACCAATGTTAGCGTCGAGAACCGTTCGGAGGGCTTCACGCATTGTTTTGTCGTGTCGTTTCTCAACGAAGCAGACCGGGATGCGTATTTGAATCACCCCGACCATAAGGAATTCGGCAAATCGCTCGGCGGATGCCTCGATAAGATTCTCGTTGTTGATTACTGGAACAGATGAGAATAATCGCCGGCTCAAAACGCGGAATGAACTTGTTCAGCCCGCCGGGGCGGGATTCGCGTCCTATTACCGACCGGGTAAAGCAGTCGCTTTATGACGTATTGCAAAAATATGATTTGCCCGCCGGCAAAACGGTCGTGGATATTTTCGCGGGAGTCGGGTCGCTTGGTCTTGAGGCGCTTAGCAGGGGGGCGGTGTTTGTAACATTCGTCGAGCAGAATCCTCAAATTGCCCCTGTTCTTAAACAGAATATCGAAAAGACGGGGTTTGGCGGACAGTCGAAAATAGTTAAAACCGACGCGTTCAGTGTCGCCTGGCCTATGGATGCCGAACATCCCGAATATGACCTTGCGTTTGTTGACCCGCCTTATGTCGATTCGGCCAATACGCAGGCGGGCTCGCCGCTGGCGATGTTGTTGACTCGGCTGAGTGAACGCGTCTCGGCGGGCGGTTTTGTGATTGTCCGCACGCATCGGGATACGGTCTTGTCGCAATCATACGGGCCGCTTAAAATCATCGAAACTCGCCAGTGGGGCAATATGGCGGTAACAATGCTAAAAAAGACGTAATGTAAATGACTAATAAACAGGCGGCAATTCGGATAGTTAAACAATTGCGAGACGCGGGCTTTGAGGCGATGCTGGCGGGCGGCTGCGTTCGCGATATGCTTCTGAAAAGAAAGCCCAAGGATTACGACGTCGCCACCGACGCCAAACCCAATGATGTATCGCGTATTTTCAGACGAACTCTCAAAGTCGGCGCAAAATTCGGCGTTGTCGTCGTCCTCATCGATAAAATTCAAATCGAGGTCGCCACGTTCAGGACCGAATCCGGCTACGCTGACGGCAGACACCCATCAAAGGTGCGTTTCACCAGCCCGCGAGAAGACGCTGCCCGCAGGGACTTCACTATCAATGCGATGTTCTTCGACCCGGTCGCCAAAAAGGTGATTGATTACTACAAGGGACAGCCGGATTTGAAAAAACGCATAATCCGAACCGTAGGCAAACCAGCCGAACGTTTCGGCGAAGATTACCTGCGTATGTTGCGGGCGGTGAGATTCTCAACGCAGCTCGGCTTCGCAATCGAGCCTAAGACCAAATCGGCGATATGCGCCGGCGCAAAAAACATAACAAAAATCAGCGGTGAACGAATCGCCGCGGAACTCGAAGGCATATTAGTCAGTCCCAATCGGGCCGAAGGATTAAAACTATTGATTGAAACCGGCTTGGCGGGACATATTTTTTCCGGCTGTGGCTGCCCCGGCGAGGGATTTGCGGTTCGTATGCTTGCTAATCTGCCCAAAAAAATTGATTTTGCTTTGGGTTTGGCCGGGTTATTCGTCGGCTTCGAGACCGGTTTTGCGATTGAAAAATGCGAATTGCTCAAGCTCAGCAGAAATCAGGAAAAGCAAATCGAATTCCTTCTGGATAATCGTGGCAAACTGATGAAGGACTTGTCGTTGGCCGAATTGAAATTGCTGTTATCTGGGCCGTATTTCGAAGACCTCTTCGCTTTGCAGAAAGCTATTCAAAAGGCGAGTAACCAAGCCATCGGCCCGTTAATCAAATTACGAAAAAGGATAAAACAGTTAAAAGGCGTGGAGTTGCGACCTAAGCCGTTATTAAATGGCCACGACCTTATGGCCCTCGGCGCCGTCCCCGGCCCGTCGCTTGGCCAACTCGCAAAAGAAATGTATATCGCGCAGTTGGAGGGCAAATTGCAGTCGGCCGATGATGCGAGGCAGTGGGTGACCAAATGGCTGCAAGCGCACAAGCGGCAGGGTAACAGATAAGGAAAAAGGGTTACTTTGCGAACTTGTAGCTTATTAGTTTGTAAACCAATTTTGCGGCTAAGAAGTCGGGGCCTATGTTGTTCGGATTCGGGCACATTTCAACGACGTCAAAGCCGGTAACGTTTGTCTTCCGGAATACCGGCCTGAGCAAATCCAAAACCTCATACCACAAAAGGCCGCCCGGCTCAGGTGTGCCTGTCGAGGGCATTATCGATGGGTCAAAAACATCCAAGTCAATCGTTACATAGATATTGCCTTTGAGAGTTGCCAGGACTTTTTTAATCCAGTTGCGTTTGCCAGCGATGTCTTCGGCGAAAAAGATATTACTCTTTTTAGCACGCTGTTTTTCGGATGCATCCATACTCCGTATGCCGACCTGGACAGTTTTGCAGATATCCTGTGCCCTTGCCATTATGCAGGCGTGACTGCATTTTGAGCCGTGATATTCGTCGCGGAGGTCGCCGTGTGCGTCGAGTTGCAGGACGGTTACTTTACCGTATTTTTTCGCCTGTGCCCGTATCGCGCCGATGCTTACGGAGTGTTCGCCGCCGAGCAGGACCGGGAATTTGCCGTTTGCCAAATGCGTGCTGATTCTTTTTTCGACTGCCTGAACCATTTTTTCAGGCGATTTGCCTTCCGTAACGGGCTTGTCGGTGAATATGCCTACCTTATACGGCTCGGAGTCGCTTTCGATGTCGTAGTTCTCTACAATCTCCGAGGCCGCCAATATGGCGGATGGTCCCTTGTCTGCGCCTTTTCCCCAACTGCTTGTCCGGTCGTATGGAACAGGAACTATCACCACCCTTACCTTTGACGGGTCTCGATATCGTTTTGGGATGTCGCTGAGAAACACTGCTTTTGCCATTGGCCGTGCCAATTATCCTGTATTATTTTCTTTGTGGTGATTATTAATCGAACAGGAACATCGCGATAGCAACGGTTGTCGTCCAGAGGTCTCTCATACCGCGTGCTGTCTGGGTGATGTTTGTGGTTCTGATTAACAGGCCGCTTGATTTGTAAACCTGTTCTTTTTCCGACCATGCTTTGTTGGGGTCAACTTCGAGGCCGAGAGTTGTTCCAAGCATTCCTGCCGCAAGGTCTTCTGAGAAATCGGCGGCCTCGTGCTCGTTCATTCCGTAGCCGTGGACTTCGCTGAGGTATCCCCAGTTGTTGCGGTCCTTGGGGACAGCCAGACCGACGGACGAGCCGATAAGACGCCCGTGTTCGTCGGTATCCGACCTTGCCATAACGCAGTAGCTGATTTCGCCGGGTGTCAGCCGTTTGAGACCGACTTCCCTGCTGACAACCTTGCAGCGGGGGGGCAGGATTGACGACACCTGCACGAGATTCTGTTGCGCCACGCCGGCCGCTCTTAGCGCGTCCTCGAATGACTTGAGCCGATACTTATGCCTTCCAACACCCTTGGTTAGAAACACTCTCGTAGGGACGAGATTTCTCATTTTGTTCTCCTGTATCCCGGTTTTATTTTCTTATGAACCTCAAAAATGTTAATAACCTTTGCTCCTTAAAAGTTTTGGCGCCGGCGTTTTGATTTGCCGTCCGGCTGCAAGTCGCTGATTATATCTTCACGCAAATCGCTTACAATAAAAATTATCCAAACTTTATTTTTGGCGGGGTGATTTGTGTTCATCAGGGGAAAATCGAATTCCTGCTGTAGTTTACACCGCACATTTGAATGCCCCTCCGTCGCACTGTGTGCTGGCAGACAATCTCCAGGTAAACATAGGGGCTAAACATAAAAGAGAAGACAATTGAACTGTCTTTGAGCAAAATTTATCCAACGCCTGATAATATGGGCAGTGGCGGGGCATTGGGGGGTTTTTTGTTGACAGACGGGCCAATTATCTTTAGTATGACGGTTCTAAAGACGATTACTACAGATACTTAGGCCCTTATCGTTCCCAGTAGGGGGGTGTGGGCTGTAAGTCGCCGTTTTGGCGATAGTTGCGCAACGAGACGGCGGATTAAGTGTGATGGTGGCGACACGATTTTGGAGACCTTTCAATGCTTAACAGAAATACTCTTGTCCTGGTTGTGGGTATCGCGATTGTCCTGGTTGCCCCGGCATTTGCTGAGACGCTCGAAGGAAATTATAACGATATGCTCCACTACCTGAAGATTGGCCGATTCGACCTCGCGAAGGGTTACGCTCAGGCGGTGTTAGACAGCAATTCTTCGCCGGTTGATTTGTTTGCGCTGGCCGATGGCAACCCTCAGGGTTACGCATTGATTATCAAGGCCAAAGAGAGTTCAACGGATACCGAGCTTGTCGGTCTTTGCGGCAAAGTTGTGGATATAATTGAGCAGGGCAGGTTCATACGTCGTTCAGACCCGAAGGTCATCGTCGATGAAATCACCCGGCTAAGCGGCACCGCCCGTGGTCGGCTCAACGCAGTCAAACGTCTGCAAAACGCGGGCGAATACGCGATAATGTATATGATCGACGCCCTCGGCGATGATGCTCGCAAGGCGGAATGGCCGGACATTTCTTCGGCTTTGGGGCAAATGAGCAAAGAAGCCATCAGGCCGATGACGGCGGCTCTTCAAACCAATAACGTCGGCGTCAAATCAGAAATCATCAAGGCGCTTGGCAAAATCGGGTATCCGCAGTCGCTGCCTTATCTGAAATACATCGCGGAAAAAGACAGTTCCGCTGAGCTTCGCGGTTTGGCTGAGGCCAGTATAAAGAAAATCGATGCGGGGGCATTGAAGGTCCCGGCGGCGCAGCTTTGCTATCGGCTGGGTGAGGACTATTACTATCACGCGGAATCGCTTGCTCCCTCGGCGGACGCGAATTTTGCCAATATGTGGTTCTGGGACGCCAATAACGCCCGGCTTTACAGCGAGCGGGTTGACAAGCGGTATTTCAACGAGCTGATGTCGATGCGATGCTGCGAATGGTCGCTGAAGGCCGACGACAAGTTCGGGCAGGCAATCGGACTGTGGCTTGCGGCGTTCTTCAAGGCCGAGTCATACGATATTGATATGCCGGCGTATTTCAGTGCAGGTCATGCAAACGCGAGGACATACGCGACAACTGCCGGGCCGGAATATCTGCACCAGGCCCTTGCCCGTGCGATGAAGGACAAAGATGCCCAGGTCGCATTGGGCGTTGTAGAGGCGTTATCGACCACGGCGGGCGAGAGTTCGCTGTTTTATCGGGTAGGCACATCGCAGCCCTTGGCAGAGGCCCTTTCATTTGACTCAAAGGCGGTTAAATTCAGCGCGGCGATAGCGATTGCCGCAGCGGGCCCCAAGCAGGCCTTCCCGGAAAGTAAGCTCGTCGTTGCCAACCTCGCGGAGGCACTGGCACAAAGTTCGCAGCAGCCCGCGGACGATAATATGCCTATGTGGAACGGCGAATTGGCGGATTTATACGCGCTTCGCGCTGCGAAGGTGATGTTTAAACTTGCCCAGACCTGCAACCCGATTCTTGATTTGTCCGCCGCTCAGGACGTCCTTGTTACGCGGCACAGGAGGCAATAGCGGCGATGGCGATGACTGAGGGCAACTCGAAGGACATTCGCATAGCGGCGTTTGTTTCGCTGGCTGTATCGGCCCAGGTTAACGGCAATAAGCTTGATGACGCCGCGATAAACGCCCTTTACGCGTTGGTCAGTTCAAAGGATGTTGACCCCGGCTTGCGTGCCGCCGCTGCTGCTGCTTACGGCGCACTAAATCTTCCGAGCCAAAAAGTCAAGACCCTAATCCTCGACCAGGCGCGCAGTTAAGAGGCGTTTTGCGTTTGGCGAGCGGCATTTCGATATTTCCTGAATTTATCGGAGGCGGTAGTGCTACGGCGGTATGACGGTATGTGATTCCGTGGCGGGGGGCTGGTTCAGGCCATACGGTTTATTTGGGTCATTTGAGTCAACCGGCTGAATCGAAGCTGTCCCGGTTTTGGCTTTAACCGGCGTGTTCTTGGCCGGCTTTATCAACAGGTCCTTAATTGTCTGCTCCGCACTGACGGGGCCTTCACCCGATGCGACGATTTTATCCAAAAAGCTGCACCACCCGACAAGATATGACTGCATTTTGGCTTCTTGAAATGTTTTTGTTTCGAAGCCGAGTTCTTTTACGTACTGTTCTTGGGAGAAAGGTGTGGTGCAGACAATGAGCGTTCCGAAACTCCATACTAAAAAGCCGGTGAGGAACCCGAGAATGCCGGAGCCGAGGGTGTTCACAACGCGAGGGAAGGTTACCTCGAACTGGCCGATGAGCAGGACGTATGCGATACCATGCAAAATCAGAAATGTTACCAGTCCGGTAGCCAGCAGCGCCATCGTTTTGCTGTATTGACCGCCGCCCATCGCAGCAGGCAAAAACTCCTCAATCGCGGGGCTTATGCGCAACGCCACGTACACGGCGATGACGAAGTTGAACAGCATCGTCCATGTGTGGTAGAAGCCCAGCTTTATCGCTGAGTACGCGAAAATGACCGCTACCAATATGCCTATCCAGACTACCATAGGATTATCCAACTACCCTGTTCATCTCATCGATGCTGGTTACGCCGGTTACGACTTTCAGGAGGGCCTGCTTTTGCAGATTTGATTTTCCCCGCTGGTCGCCTTCTTTTCTAAGATTTTCAATCGGCAATTTATTGTTCGCCAGCCCGTTTTTAATCTCATCGTCAAGGGTAAGTATGTCGTAGATTCCGACTCTGCCGTAATATCCGGTTCCATAGCAGTGCTCACAGCCGACCGGGTCGTATATGTTGGCGTAGTTGACTTTCTTTTTTTCGAAGATTCTTATCTGTTCCCGGCTCAGTTTAGCGGGGGCTTTGCAGTATTTGCACAGCCGGCGGATTAATCTTTGGGAGATAATCACGCTAATGCCCGTTGCCAGCATCAGGGGCGTAACCTTCAGATCCAGCAGTCGTATCAGGGCCGAGGCGGTGCTGTTGCTGTGGACGGTCGCCAGGACTATATGCCCGGTCTGGGCGGCCTGAAGGGCGATTACCGCCGTTTCCTCGTCGCGAATTTCGCCCACGACAATCACGTCCGGGTCCTGCCGGAGGATGCTGCGCAGCGACTTGGCGAATGTTATTCCCGCTTTGGCGTTGACCTCAATCTGGCTTGTGTTGGGCAGGACGTATTCGATGGGGTCTTCGACGGTTATGACGTTTCGGGTGTAAAAATCAATTTTGTTTAGCATCGCGTAAAGCGTGGTTGTTTTGCCGCTGCCGGTGGGGCCGCACAGGAGTATCATACCGGAGGGTTTTCGGATGGCGTTTTCGACGATGGTTCTCTGCTTCTCGGTCAGGCCGACGCTCTCCAGTGTGTATATGCTGGCGTCCTGTTTGAGGATTCTTATCGAGAGTTTTTCACCGTTGAGGACGCCTGCGCTTGCCACTCGGAATGACACCGTTCCGTCGGGTATTTTGGCGACGAATGCGCCGTCCTGCGGCCTGCGTCTTTCGGAGATATCCATATTCGATATGGCCTTTATGCTGTTTATTACGGCCGGGCAGGTGGTGCCGTCCAGCTGGTCAACCTCTCGGAGGACGCCGTCCACGCGGAATCTTATAATGTAAACAGAGTCGCTCTTTGGGTCTATAAGGATATCACTTGCCCTGTCCTGGAGGGCGTCCCAGATTATCTTTTCGGTCAAATCGAGGATGTGACTGTCCTGTCGTCGAATTTTGCCGTGGCCGTATAATTCCTTAAGCTCGGTGCCCGATGAATCCATGAGTTTTATCAAACTTTCTTTCGAGCCGCCCATAAGTTTTGAGGACTTTATGGTGTCGCTTATTGTTGTCAGCCGGTCCTTTATCGCCTCGAAAAAATTTCCTCGCTGTGGGAGAGGCGTCTTGAGAACATCTTTTATCAGGAACACCAGCAGCGGTATCGGGCCGAATACCAGCGTGAGGATATTCACGACCGGCTTTCTGCTCTTGGGCACTACGAGGCTGAATTCCACCCGCTGAACGCAATATAACCCCAGATATACCCATATCACAAGGAGGAGGAGCTTTATGGGATTAAACGCGATTTCCCCTGCCAGTCCAGCGATGGCATTCACACTCGCGGGGCTTATTAACCCCAGACCTGAATGGTGTGTGGCCTGAAACGATACTGTAAAAAACCAGCATTGCATACCTTCCCTCTAATCCCCTAACTATATCCGGAAGCAATTGCCAATCACTTCAAACTAACATATTTTCCCCTTGTTAGCAAGGTATTTAGGGGGTATCGGCGTCGAGATCTAAGGGGACCTTTCCGTGGTAAATTCTAAAGATTTTCGGCGTCTTCTGCCGCCAGCCGTTGCGAAAATTCGCGCCAGGCCTGCATCGAGCGTCTGAGGTTTTCCCGGACGTCGCCGCCTATGCCATAGCCCTGTAATCCTACGGGGCCCGTGAAGCCGGCTTGCTTTATCGCTCTTAAAAACCTGTAAACGTCAAATGTTCCGCGGTCCAGTGTTTCTATTGACCCCGCTTCCGTCGTTCCGTTTATGGTCACAACGAGCAAATAAGGCATCGCCTTGGCCACCGCCGTTTCCATATTCGCTGGTTTGTCGGTTTTGAGCCAGTGATACAAATTGAATACGACGCCGACGTTGCGTCTGTTGCTTTTTTCCGCGAGGCGCACCGCGTCTTCAATTTTTTCGAGCCAGAAGTCCTCGTGGGGGTACAGGGCGACGGCGACACCGTTTTTGTTGGCGACGTCGGCTATCCGGCTGATTATCGCGACCGCCTGCTCATCGCCGCTGACCGCCGATTTTTGATGCACGTCGCTGGTCATCGCTATCCAAATTGTCGATTTGCGGCCCGCCAGCAACCTGATGCTGTCCTCAATCAGGGGCGTGTACTTTTCAGCCGGCTCTTCGAGTTTTATCGTAAAATACGCCCCGAACGCCTTGAGGTTTGATTTATTGAGTTCGCCGAGCATTTCGGCAAGGCCGGTGGCGCCATTGGCCGGATTTCTTTCCCAGTATCCTATGCCGGCGTATCCAAGCTCTTTGAGCATATCGACCTGCGATTTGGCCGACTTGTGCGATTCGTCAATGATGCCCGTATCCATCGCGAAAAACGGATTGGTCAGTCCCATTTTGCCCGAATCAAGAGGCGTGACCCATATATTTCGAAACGCCACATGTCCGTGGTCTCCCTGCAACACCAGCGGTCCCCTGGCGAGGTCGTTGGCCTTGAAACTGCCTCTGGTGGGGCCGGTCAGCTCGACGTCTTTGTGTATAAGTGTCCCGTTGAGCCATAGTTTTACGATTTGGGCATTGGCGATTTTTTTCCCTTCGCTGTCGAACATGGCTGCGCGAAAGATAATATCAAAGGTTTGCCACTGTCCGGGCGGGCGTGAGGCGTTCACTAAGGGCGAATGGCCGTCGTATGATTTTACGGACCTGGTTTTATCCCATCGCGGGTATATCCCCCCGCATTCCCCGCCGGGATACGCTACGTTGGCGTCGGTCCAGCTGTCTAATATCTGAATCTCATATTGGCCCTGGAGGTACACGCCGGAATTCGAGCTTTTCGGTATCAGAAACTCAACGTGTATCCGTGCGTCGCCGAATTCTTGTATGCTCACAAGCGGCGGGCTTTTGGCTTTTCGTCCGTTGACTATGACACCAGTGCCTTCCCTCACAGACAGCAGGTTTTCGTTGCGGGGGTGTTCGAAGGCGTCTCCTACGACACTCCATTCCGGATTTTGCTGCCACGCCGATAAGTCGGTCAGGGTAATTTTTTCGGTTGCTTCGCTTGTGCCGCAAACAAGGGCAAGCCATATCGCCAGTGCAACGCCGAGTTTAGTCATCTTTCTCATTCAACTTTCCCAATCAGGTCCCTGATGGCTGCCACCCCATGGCTATCGCAATACTTGTGGATGCCGTCGATAATTTTCACGGCGCAGTTTGGCTCGACGAAATTCGATGTACCCACCGCGACGGCTGTTGCACCCGCCAGAATAAATTCAATTGCGTCCGAGGCGGTTCTTATCCCGCCCATACCCAGGATCGGTATCGTTACTTCGTTAAAGACCTTGTTGACCATATAGACGGCAATCGGCTTTATCGCCGGGCCTGACAGGCCGCCCGTGCGATTCGCCAGCACGGGTTTGCGCGTTTCAATGTCTATGACCATCGCAGTCGGCCCTTGCAGTGACGGCTATATCCGTAACGCTGGGCGTAAGTTTCACCATCAGTATTTTACTTCCGCAGGCAGATTTTACCACCGAGGTAATTTCTTTGACGGACGCCGGCTGAGTCCCAAAGGTGATTCCACCTTGTTTTACATTTGGGCAGCTGATATTCAGTTCGAAACCCGCTATCGCTTTCTGTTCGCAAAGACGTTGTGCGACTGCGACGTAATCCTCGATTGTCTCACCCGCGATATTTACAAATACTGCGCAGGACATTTTTTCAAGTGCGGGCAGCTTTTCCGCGATAAACTCATCGACCCCAACGTTGGCCAGCCCAATGGCGTTGAGCATCCCGTTGTCGGTTTCTACTATCCTTGGCGTTGGATTTCCCTGCTGGGGTTTTATTGTAACGCTTTTGGTGATAAACCCGCCGAGTTTGCTGACGTCCATAAACTCGCCCAGTTCGTCGGCGTAGCCGCACGTCCCTGAGGCCGTCCATACCGGATTGGCCAATTTCAACCCCGCGAACTCAACTGACATATCAATCTGGTTTTCCATTGTGCCTCCGCATTATATTTAGGGATTATATTCTACTGCTCAAAGGGATATAATACAATCATTTGAATCCGTACCATTAGGAACCTTATGAATGTGACGAATAAAAAAGGCAAGGTTTATCTGGTAGGCGCCGGCCCTGGTCGGCCGGACCTGATTACGGTCCGTGGGCTGGAATTACTCAAATGCGCCGATTGCGTTATTTACGACAAACTTGCCAATCCGGCCCTTTTGAATTACGCCCGTCCCGACGCCGAGCTGCTTGCTGTCCCCAAACGTGTCGGGTCTGAGTCCTTCAGGCAGGAGCAGATTAATAATCTGCTCGTCCAAAAAGCCGGCGAGGGTAAATCCGTCGTTCGTCTCAAGGGAGGCGACCCGTATATTTTCGGCAGGGGCACCGAGGAGGCGGCGGTTCTCGCCCAGGCCGGGATTGATTTTGAGGTCGTTCCAGGCGTCACTGCCGCACTTGCCGCAAGCTGCTATTCGGGTATCGCCCTTACCGACAGGGCGTTTGCCTCCGAGGTGATATTTGTCACGGGCCATGAAGCCGAAGGTAAACAGCAAACAGGCATTGACTGGCAATTGCTCGCCAAATCCACCGGCACAATCGTTTTTTATATGGGGATAGAAAACCTCGACGGTATTACCCGACGGCTCATCGAAAATGGTATGTCGCCTGACACTTTTACTGCTGTCGTCGCAGATGCGACGCTGCCCACGCAGAAATTTGTCAAAGCGACGCTGGCGACAATCGCCGACCGCTGTACCAAAAATAAAATCACGCCCCCCGCGCTTGTTTTTGTTGGCCCGACCGCGGCTGGTGATGTCCGCCTCGACTGGCTTGCTAAATTGCCCTTGTTCGGGAAGACCATAGTAGTTACCCGCGATGCTGTCGGTAACGCCGAATTTGCCGCCAAAATCGCCGCCAGGATGGCTGTTACCATTGAAATGCCCATCACTAAAATCAAAACGCTTACCGATTCAGGCGACTTTATAAAAACACTCGCTCAGATTAAAACTTATGGCTGGACAATCTTCACCAGTTGCAATGGCGTCGAGACCTTCTTCGCTGCGCTGGCAAAACTCAACAAGGATGCCCGCATCTTCGGCTCAGCAAAGATCGCCGCCATTGGCGTCCGGACCGCTGAGACGTTAGCGTCCTTTGGCATCAAAGCTGATTTTGTCCCCAGTGCCTTTACCAGCAAAGACCTTGCCGAAGGACTTATCGAATTCACAAACCTTCGTGACAAAAAAGTTCTTCTTTTGCGTTCGCAAATCGCCTCCGATGACTTGCCGCAGTTACTTGAAGCCGCCGGCGCATCGGTAGATAATGTCCCCGTCTATACCCACGAAAAAAACTTATGCGATTTGAAATCGCTTTCTGAAAAGTCAATTCACTGGCTCACCTTTGCAAGTCCGTTCGCTGCGACGTGCTTCTTTGAACAAGTTTCAGTCGATTTCGTAAAAACCAAAAATGCCAAAGTCGCCTCAATAGGCCCGGTTACATCGAAAAAACTTGCCGAGCTTGGTGTAAATGTTGAAGTCGAGGCCTCTGAGCACACATTTGACGGCTTGCTTGCTGCTATCGAACAATACGAGTTGCGAACGACTAAATGATAAACGTCTCAAAACTATATTGTGGCCTTGCGGGCCAGTCAGACCATTTACGTTACCAGAGGAGCGAGTCCGCAGGTCCTGTCGTGGTCTATAACTGCACCGCCCGATGCAATCTCCGCTGCCTTCACTGCTATGCTGCCTCCGATTCGGCTCGCCGAGACGTTGAACTTTCCACCGCTCAGGCGAAAAAACTGTTGGCCGACCTTGTCGAAGCAAATGCTCCCGTCGTATTATTTTCCGGCGGTGAGCCGCTTCTTCGTCCTGACTTGTTTGAATTACTTGCCGAGGCAAAACGCATCGGTTTGCGAACAGTTATCTCCACCAACGGCACACTTATCGATGGCGACACAGCCCAAAAAATTGCCGAGGCAAACGTCAGCTACGTCGGGATTTCAATCGACGGCCCCGAAGAATTTCACAACCGTTTCCGCCAGACAAGCGGCTGTTTCAAAGCGACTATGACCGGCTTCGAAAACTGCAGAAAAGCAAATCTGCGAATGGGCTTGCGTTTTACAATCACCAATACCAATAAAGAGCAGGTTCCCGCCGTTTTTGATATTTGCAAAGATAATGGCATAAGACGCGTATGTTTTTACCATCTCATAAGGTCCGGCAGGGCAAAAGATATTGAGGCGCAGGTCGTTTCGCATGCCGCCACTCGCGAGGTGATGGACGCGATTTTGGAACGCACTGCCGACTTTGTTTCAAAAGGTACTCTCGACGAGGTCCTCACCGTAGGCAATCACGCTGATGGGCCTTATCTGCTTATAAAAATGCAGGAGCAGGGGGAAAGTATCGACCAGCAAAAACGACTTCTCCTCGCCAACGGCGGCAACAGAATCGGCCAGGGAATCGCCTCAGTCGGCTGGGATGGCTCCGTTTACGCCGACCAGTTCTGGCGAAATTATTCGCTTGGCAATACCACGCAAAAAACCTTCAAACAAATCTGGACTAATCCTGATGAGCCGGTACTGCAAAAACTTCGCAATAAATCGAAGTTCGCCGACAAACGCTGCCTCAAATGCAAATGGGTTGATTTGTGCAAAGGCAACTTCCGCTTTCTCGGCCCTGACCCCGATATCAAAAACTGGCGATTAGAACCCGATTGCTACCTCACCGACGCCGAAATCGGATTGTAGATAGTCGCGTCCTGCGCCGTCACTGTTTCGGGGGGATTGATTTTCGTATTGATTCGGTAAATTGACGCAGTTGCCTTTTTAAATCTGGATTAAGCAGTGCAACGCTGCCTTTGAGCAGGGCTATCGCTATTGCCGTTGGTATGAGCAGGAACAAATAAAGGATGAAATAAGACAGCCCCGTGAACATCGGCTTCGGCAGCTCGAACCTGCCCGCCGGAGTGTTTATATCGCAGGAAATGCCTGTTTCGGGAACGATTTTTTGCACGATTGCAGGGGTTTGGGTGCCGTTGATGGATGCGTTAACGATAGTCAGCACCCAGATGCCTAATGGTATGGCCATCGCGATAAAAATTATCGCCAGACCTATTCTTACTGTTGTTATAGAAGATGCTTCCTGCTGCGATTGCTCTTCAAACATACTCGTCTCCCTGGTTCAAATACGATAGAAATTTTTTGCTTTTCGTTTTGACAGGTTATTGTATGATTGTTTCTGAATGAGTCAAGAATTGATTGCGGTGAGATAATCGATAATCAATTGAGGATGCGTATGGCTTTTCCAAATATCCGAATGCGTCGGCTGAGAGCAAGTGATTCGATGCGTCGGCTGGTTCGCGAAACAGCCGTCGCCGTCGATAACCTCGTTTATCCGCTTTTTGTCCAAAAAGGCAATCGTATCAAAGAACCAATCAAGTCAATGGCGGATTGTTTCCACTTCTCGCCCGATACTATTGTCAAAGAAGCCGAGGAGGTCGCCAAACTCGGCATCCCCGCGGTTTTACTTTTCGGCCTGCCTGATAAAAAAGACAAAACCGGCTCCGAGGCCTGGGCGGAAGATGGTGCGGTGCAGGACGCTGTTCGCCAAATTAAAAAAGCCGTGCCCGAACTTGTCGTCATTACCGATGTCTGTCTGTGTGCTTATACAAGCACCGGCCACTGCGGCGTTATCAAAGACGCCCAAATCGACAACGACGCAACTTGTGAACTATTGGCCAAGATTTCGTTATCACACGCACAGGCGGGGGCGGATATTGTTGCCCCATCGGATATGATGGATGGCCGAGTAAAAGCGATTCGCGAAGCCCTCGAAGCCAATTCCTTCAAAGATGTCGCGATTATGTCTTATTCAGCCAAATTCGCCTCGGCTTTTTACGGCCCGTTCAGGGACGCAGCCGAATCGGCGCCGGATGCCTCAACCGGTCTTGCCGACCGAAAGACCTATCAGATGGACCCCGCCAACGCCCGCCAGGCCCTTGCCGAAATCGCCCTCGATATCGAAGAGGGGGCTGATATCGTTATGGTCAAGCCCGCACTTGCGTATCTGGATATTATCGCTAGGGCGCGCCGGCGTTTCGATTGTCCCATTGCCGCCTATAACGTCTCTGGCGAATATATGATGGTTTGTTCTGCCGCGCAGGCCGGCCTGGTGGACAAGGATGCCGCGATGCTCGAAATCCTCACCGCCATCAAGCGGACAGGGGCAGACATAATTATTACCTACTTCGCAAAAAAAATGGCGCAGTCCTCCTCCAAATTCGTATAAAATATATGGGCAGAACAACAACTTCAGCTTGCGGTGAGCTTGTCGAATCCGCTATAATAACAACCTGCCTTTAACGAAAACTTGGAGACCAACTATGTGTGAACAATGCGGCTGCGGACAAAATAAAGCTCAAAATGCTTTTGAGCAGAAGGTTCAGACAGTAATCGACACCATAAGGCCAAACCTGCAAAGTCACGGCGGAGACGTCGAACTTGTCGCCACCGAAAACGACAAAACCGTCAAGGTCCGCCTTCAGGGCGCATGCTCCGGCTGCCCAGGCGCTAAAATGACCCTCAAGATGGGTATCGAACGACTCCTCAAAGAAAAAGTCCCACAGGTCAAAGAAGTCATCGCCGTTGATTAAAGCGCAAACCCGCTGCCATTATGCAAGGTGTTTGGCTATCTTATGCGCATTCGGCTTTTCAATCACTCCTCGCTCCGTGATAATCGCCGTGATATTCTTCTCCGCGGGCGTAACATCAAAGGCGGGATTGTAAATATCAACGCCATAAGGCGCTATTTGTTTGCTGCCGCAGAACCGAATCTCATCCGCGGACCTCTGTTCGATAGGTACGTCTTTACCTGTCTTTGTTTTCAAATCGAAAGTGCTCGAAGGAGCGGCGATATAAAACGGTATCCGGTGAACCTTTGCAAGCATGCTCAAGCCGTATGTTCCCGTTTTGTTCGCCGCGTCGCCGTTGGCTGCGATTCTGTCCGCGCCGGTGATAACCAAATTTATTTTGCCGTCTCTCATAAGCGCAGCCGCCATATTATCGCAGATGACCGTCGTATCAATCTTGGCCCGTTTCAATTCCCAAGCAGTCAGTCGCGCACCCTGTAATAATGGCCGGGTCTCATCGACAAATACCCTGAACTTTTTCCCTCGTTTTTTCGCTTCATACAGAACCGACAACGCCGTGCCTTGACCAGCCGTTGCCAGCGCACCCGCATTGCAATGCGTCAATATCCCCGCCCCATTCTTAATAAACCTCGCGCCGTTGACGCCGATTTTGCGACACATCTCGACGTCTTCCCGGCAAATATCATTCGCCTCCGCCAAAACGACTTTGCGAAGCCCCAATAACGTTCCTGCTCCCCTGATATCCTGATTTCCTGTTACTCTGTTTTCAGCGCGTTTTACTATTCGCTCAATCGCCCATCGCAGATTCACCGCGGTTGGCCGACTGCTCGCTAGGTATTCGCAATCCCGTTTCAAAACCGTTAATACCCGCTTCAACGACGCATTTGCTGATACACCCTGCAAGCTCAAAACTGCCCCGTATGCCCCTGCTACCCCGATTGCCGGCGCTCCCCGAACCGCCAGCGTTTTTATCGCATCATATAACTGCTTAACATTTGAACAACAAAGTATTTTATATTCTCCCGGCAGTTTCCTCTGGTCGATTATTTCCAGATGGCCATCGACTCCGCCAACCCATTTAAGCGTTTTTATAATCATATTTCTTTCTCTTCGGCCTTCGCATCATCTTCCAGTTTTCTCCTGAGGTATTTGCCCGTATAGCTAACCTCATTTTTGGTAATTTCCTCAGGCGTCCCCGTCGCGACAACCATCCCGCCCGCCTCGCCGCCTTCGGGGCCGAGGTCAATTATGTAATCCGCCATCTTTATCACGTCAAGGTTATGCTCGATAACGACCACGGTGTTGCCCATATCAACTAATCGTTGCAGAACATTCAGCAGGTTATGAATATCCGCGAAGTGCAGCCCCGTTGTCGGTTCATCGAGAACATACAGCGTATGCCCCGTCGCCGCCTTGCCCAGTTCCGCCGCGAGCTTCACCCGCTGCGCCTCACCCCCCGACAAAGTCGTCGATGGCTGACCGAGGGTCATATATCCGAGACCGACGTCGTTGAGCATTTTCAGCAGGCGGATGACCGTCGGGAAGTTCGCAAAAAACTCAAGCGACTCCTCAATCCGCATATCCAGCACGTCGGCTATATTCTTACCCTTATAAGTTACTTCCAGCGTTTCCGGGTTATAGCGCTTACCCTTGCACTGCTGGCAGGTTACATACACATCAGGAAGGAAGTGCATTTCAATCACCATCGTCCCCTGGCCTTTGCAGTATTCGCAACGGCCGCCTTTGGTATTGAAGCTGAAACGCCCCGGCTTATACCCGCGAATCTTCGCCTCCCGCGTCTTGGCGAACAGTTTGCGAATATCATCCAGAGCGCCGGTATAAGTCGCCGGGTTGCTCCGGGGGGTCTTGCCTATCGGCGACTGGTCAATCTCGATTACCTTGTCAATCTGCGATATGCCGAGAATGCTCTTGTGTTTGCCCAGATGCTCGCGAGACCCGTATAGCTGTTTCCGCAGTGCCGTCATCAATACCTGATTAACCAGCGTGCTTTTGCCTGAACCAGATACACCAGTCACACAGACAAAAACACCTAAGGGGAATTTAACGTCGATGTCTTTTAGATTGTGCTCCGCCGCACCTTTGACCTCGACGCTTTTACGAAGGTTGTATTTGCGTCTTCTTGGCCGCAACCCGATTCTCTTCCTGCCGCCAAGATAATCGCCCGTCAGCGACCTCGTGCAGTTTATAACGTCCTGCAATGTTCCTTCGACCACCAGTTCCCCGCCGTGAGCGCCCGCTGCAGGTCCTATGTCAACGATATGCTCGGCGCTCCTCATAATATCTTCGTCGTGTTCGACCACGATAACGGTATTGCCTATCTTCACAAGCTTTTGCAGTATGCCGAGCAGCCGGTCATTGTCCCGTTTGTGAAGTCCTATCGTGGGTTCATCGAGAACATAGCAAACGCCCACAAGCCCGCTTCCCACCTGCGTTGCCAACCGTATCCGCTGTGCCTCTCCGCCGGCAAGCGTTCCGCTTCTGCGGTCAAGCGTGAGATACCCCAGCCCCACGTCAAACATAAAGCCGAGTCGCACCTTTACCTCTTTCAATATCTGTTCGGCTATTACGGCCTTCTCTTTTTCGAGCTTGAGCTTGTTGAAAAACTCCTGTGCCTTCTCGATGCTCATCATCGACAGTTCGTGAATGTTCTTATTCCCTACTGTTACCGCTATTGCCTCGGGCCGCAACCTCGCCCCCTCGCACGCGGTGCAGGGCTGCTCGCCGAAATAACTGTGCAGCCGTTCTTTGACGTATTCGCTGTCGGTCGCCTTCCACCTCCGCATAAGGTTCGGGATGACGCCCTCAAACCAGACGCCGTATTTCTCCTCGTCGGCCTTCGCCGTGCCGTTCATCAGGAGCCGTCTTATCTCTTCAGGCAAGTGCCCGAAAGGCACCGTCTTATCAACGCCGAAATCCCTGCAAAATCTTTTCACCAAGCGGTTATAAAAAATGTTCATCCGCTTGCCGCCCTTGCGCCAGGCGTCAATCGCGCCGTTTTCCAGCGACTTGCTTTTATCCGGCACAATCAATTCCGCGTCAAATTCCAGTATCGTCCCCAGCCCGTCGCAGCTCTTGCACGCGCCATAAGGGCTGTTAAAGCTGAATAACCTCGGCGATAACTCCTCCAGCGACGCCTCTGGATGCTCCGCGCAGGCGAACTTCTCGCTGTATATCGACTCAGTCCATTTGTCGTTGCTCTGCCCGCCTGCCCTTGGCGAAACCGAAGGGGCCGGCTCCTGAAACAGCACAACGACTATTCCATCGGCCAGCTTCAACGCCGTCTCAACCGAGTCGGCCAATCGGACCCGAACCGAGTCATTTATAACCAGCCGGTCAACCACAGCAGCGATACTGTGCTTTTTGTTCTTGTCCAGCACAGGGGTGTTTTTAATATCGTAAATCGTCCCATCAACGCGCACCCGCACAAAACCTTCTCTCTGTATGGCGCTGAAGATGTCCTTATGCTCACCTTTTTTGCCGCGAATCAATGGTGCGCAAATCTGGACCTTTGTCCCCGCGGGCCTGCTGATTATCCAATCGACAATCTGCGACGAATGCTGGCTGGTAATCTCCTTGCCGCATACCCGGCAGTGGGGGGTTCCGACGCGGGCGAACAGCAATCGAAAATAATCATAAATCTCCGTTGTCGTCGCCACCGTCGAACGCGGATTGGCCGATGCGCTACGCTGTTCAATCGCAATCGTCGGAGGCAATCCCGTTATCTCAACCACCGCGGGCTTTTGCATCTGCTCCAAAAACTGCCTCGCATAAGAACTAAGCGACTCGACGTATTTGCGTCTGCCCTCGGCGTAAATAGTATCGAACGCCAGAGAGCTTTTGCCTGAGCCGCTTATACCGGTGATGGCGACTAATTTATCGCGTGGTATGCTCAAGCTGATGTTCTTGAGGTTATGCTCCGACGCACCGGTTATTTTGATTACCTTTTCCGTTTGCTCGCTCATTAAAATACCTTCGTAACTATAATGCCAAATTTCATTGATAATCCAAACTTGTTATTGTAGCAAAAAGGAACCGCAGATTACACAGATTTTTACCACGAATGGCTTGGCCATCCCTGACGGGAAACGCTAAGGCGCGAAGGGGATTTAAGTTAAAAGTAAAAAAGCAAAAGGAAAAAAGACGCCGATTTTGCGGCTTTAGAATCCGAATTTCGGTATTAAAAAACTCCGCCCTTACTTCGGATAACCTATTGTCTGGGCCACGATTATCTGTTCGGGCTTAACCTTAACGGTTTCGCCGAATTTCTTCTGGTCAACCATTCCCCGGACTACTGACGCCAGACCCTGCGACGCACAATACAAATAGACGTTTTGAACCATACAACCCACTTCGACGTCTCCCCATATTTTTCGTTTTTCTTCCGGGACAGGCGCAGGGGCAGGCGAATTTTTCGGATTCCTGAGGGTAAAAACGTAAACCAGGTTCACCGGGGCAATGAATACGAAATCCTGCATGCCGGCCAACTTTCTAAAATCGCCTTTCGCGGCGGGTTTAAGCTCGTGTTTCGCCGCGTCATATAAATAGACGCCTTCCGGCAGCACCACGTAAATATCAACGCAATATATTCCCATCGCCGCCGGCGACGTGCGTTTGCCGTCGGGCCTGTTTATGCCGTCTGCCGCCCAAAGCAAGTCAGACAACTGCTGGAGGGTGAGCTTCTTATCTGATATATCCCGAGTTGTCTTTCTTTTCTTAAGCGCCTGCATCATGGAAATTCCCTTATTCAAATCAGGCGGATTGAGTTTGATTACGCCGTTCGTTTCGGCAATTGGCTGCGCGGTATTAGCGTCCTCTGAAAAACTAACATTAGTAACGCCCAGCAAACCCATCGCGGGCACGGCTTTCAAAAATGTTCTGCGATTCATATATCCTCCAAATCTAAAATTCGTCGGCGACACGCCGACGGCTAAACGATAATGAATTCGGCGGGGTAATCCGCCTGCGGCGGATAAAACCCCACCCTACATTACATATCACACACAATTCTATCCGCGCTGTGGGGAAAATCAAAAAAAATAACCCTACCATTGTCCCGATAAAAGGGGACGAAGTGGCGGGGCTAAATACTTTAGAATTATTTTTTCAGTTTCTCTGCCGTAGGCAAAACCGCAAACGACTTTATCCCCTCTTTTTTAGCAAACCTCTCTACCACTCGCCGAATATCTCCCATATCCCGGCCGTGCATCATCGTGAAGATATTAAAAGGCCAGCCCTTAAATATTTTCCGTTGGTAACAATGACTGACAATTCCCAGTGCCGCTAAGTTCTTGCCGATTTTAATCGCCCGTGATTTTTTTACCTTGCAGACGAACATCGCGTTGGCGGTAAAGCCCAGCTTATTATGATTTACCATTGCCCCAAGGCGATTGATTACCCCCTCGTCAATCATACCGGCGATATGCAGCAAACTATCGTAATTTTCAAACGCATCTTTACCAAGAAAATCGAATGGCCGTTTAACTACTTTCAATCCTCTCTGCAATCCCTTTAATATCTGCTCATCAATAACGCAAAGTGAACAGCGTTCAGCGTTCAGAGGGCAGCGATAGCGGACAGGCAGCAATTGCTTTCCATCGCTTGCGGCGTCGAAACGCGCATCTAATTTGAAGACCCGCACAACGGGCAAACTGTTGAAAGCAGCCCCAAACCGCTTCGATAATTTTTTCAAAATCGTTTCAAGGCCCTTTTGCGAATCCGCCCGAAGGGTAAACCAGAGGTTGTAATAATGCTCGCGGAGGTAATTATGCGAGACGCCTTTTAATTTATTCACAGCCGAGACGACCTTTTTCAAATCTTCCTGCTCGATATGAGCCGCGACGAGGGTGCTTGCCTTGCCAATTGCCCGCCAGTTTATCGACACGCCGAGGCGTCTGATTACGCCGAGTTTGACGAGCGCCCGCGTGCGTTTGAGGACTTTTGCTTCGCTGGTTTTGAGAATGCGAGCGATTATCGCGAATGGTCTTTCGGCTATCGGCAGCCCCGTTTGTAACTCGTTACACAGCCGCCTATCAAACGCCGAAAGGTTTCTCATTGTCAGCGCCCCCGTTTAGGCGTATATCCGCAGATTGGGTCGCCGGCCAGGTAGTTACCCATCATTGTCATTGCCCGTGCTTTGCAGCCGCCGCAGACCTCGACGTATTCGCAATCGCCGCATTTGCCTTCAAATTTTGCGGTATCGCGGATTTCGTTGAGAAATTTCGATTCGCGCCATATTTTCGCGAAGTTATAGTTGTTATCAACGAGGTTGCCCGCCGGGACATCGAGGAACCCGCAGGTCTGCACGTCGCCTTTGAAGCTAATAAACCCGAACCCCTTGCCTCCCATACATCCCGTGCCTTCGGCGATGAGTCCCCGTGCCTTTGCCTGCTCGCAAATCCTGGCAAACGCGGGCCCACATGTGACGCGGATGTCGATTTCCTTTTTGAATTTTATACGAAGGAGCTCATTGAGGATATATTCGTATTGAATCGGGTCAAGGACGGCGTCGTCCATTTCCGTGGCCCGGCCTGTGGGGACAAGCATAAAGGTGTTGAAACATGTAGCGCCGAGACGTTTGGCAAGCTCGGCAATTCCGACGATTTCGCCTGCGTTTTGCTTGTGTATCGTGGTATTTATCTGGAAAGGCATCTTCGCCTTGTGTGCCATTTCCACGGCTTTAATAACCGTATCGAAAGCGCCGGTAGTATCCCGGAAATGATCGTGGGTCTCAGCAGTGGCGCCGTCGATACTGAAGGACAGTGCGGAAACGCCCGCTTTTTTGAGTTTGGCTATTGAGTCGTCATCGAGAAAATAGCCGCAGGTTGCCATCACGACGCGAAGGCCCTTTTCTTTGGCGTATTTGATAATCTCATACAAATCGGGGCGTTCCATTGGCTCGCCACCCGTTAATATCAGGATGGGCTTGGCGAACTTTGCTATCGAGGCGATTATCTTTTTGCACTGCTGGGTGGTCAGTTCTTCGTCGCCATGGGGCCCGGCGTTTGCCCGGCAATGCTTGCAGTAATACCGGCACCGCCTTGTTACCTCAAAGGCAATAAGATGGGGCTTGATTTGGTCCTTTGTAGTTCGTATTTCGCATTTTGTCTTATGAGATTTGGCAACCATAGCGATAACTTTAGTTGATTAGGCAGAGACAGTCAACGGTTTGCCGGTTATGCCCTGGTCAACCGCTTTCATGCGGGCTATGCGCGGGAACCAGAGCGGCATGGCGCAATCCGTTTGGACGGCGGACAAAGCGTGCAATTTAGCGTTTTGGGACGTTAAATTCACCGGGAAAATTGCCGAAAACAATTGACAGAGTAGTGCGTAAACGTTACAATTAAGCAGAATTACGGGATTATAGCTGGGTTTGGAACTTTGTATGGGCGGGTCGTTGCTGTGGTGGTAACGACAGGCCTGACAAAAGAGGCCCGAAAAGCTATAATTTGCCGGAATCCGCCATAGGCGGACAAGTGTTGCGAAAGGAGTATGTAATGAAGTCCGATTCTTCACGGCCAGCCGATTCGGCTGGAAAATCCTCAATTCAAAAATCCGGCGCTGATATAGCCGTCCAAGCACTTATTGACCAGGGTGTTGATACGATGTTTGGCTATCCTGGCGGGGTGATATTGCCATTTTTTGACAAGCTGTATGATGCGCCGATTCGTTTCATAATTCCTCGTCATGAGCAGGGCGGTGCGCATATGGCGGACGGATACGCGCGTGCGAGCGGGAAGGTCGGCGTGATAGTCGCGACGAGCGGGCCGGGGGCGTGCAACCTGGTAACCGGGCTTGGGACGGCGATGATGGATTCGGTTCCGCTTGTCGCCATAACGGGGCAGGTTCGGACGGACCTGATTGGTAACGACGCATTTCAGGAGGCGGATACGACGGGTATCACGCGGCCTGTGACGAAATATAATTGTATAGTCAAGGACGTAAGGGACCTGGCGAGGGTGATAAAAGAAGCGTTTTATATCGCTTCGACGGGCAGGCCGGGGCCGGTGGTTGTTGATTTGCCGGTGGATGTTCAGGTTGCCAAGACCAGCTATGACCCCAAAGTTGAGATGAGGTTGCCGGGGTATCGGCTGAAAACAAAGGGACATTCGCGTCAGATATCAATGGCGGCAGAGGCGATAAATAAGTCCGAGAAGCCGGTGCTGTACGTGGGCGGGGGCGTTGTCATCGCAAACGCCGGCGAAGAGCTGCGTGCACTTGCGAAGAAAGCGCATCTGCCAGTTACAATGACGCTATTAGGATTAGGCAGTTACGACCAGAATGAGCCGGAGTCGTTAGATATGCTTGGGATGCACGGCACTGCTTACGCGAATTACGCAGTTCATGAGTGCGATTTGCTGATAGCGGTGGGCGCCCGGTTTGACGACAGGGTTACAGGCAAGCTAAAGACGTTTGCCGCCAACGCGAAGGTGATACACATTGATATTGACCCGGCGAGCATAGCGAAGAACGTTCGCGCGGATATCCCGGTCGTGGGCGACGCTAAGTACATCCTTACCGAGCTGGTTAATCAGGTCGAATATCGTGAGCGCAAGGAGTGGTTTGCGAAGATTGCGCAGTGGAAGCGGAAGTATCCGATGGGCTACGACAGGAAATCGACGAACATAAAGCCGCAATATGTGATTGAACAGATTTGCGAATTTACGGGCGGCGACGCGATAATCACGACAGGCGTCGGGCAGCATCAGATGTGGACGTCGCAGTTCTACAAGTTCAAAAGGCCGAGGCAGTTTATCACTTCGGGCGGTCTTGGGACGATGGGATATGGACTACCGGCGGCAATAGGGGCGCAGATAGCGATGCCGGAGGCGACCGTTGTTGATATTGACGGGGACCACAGTTTTAATATGACGCTGACGGAGCTTAGGACGGCGGTTCAATATGAGCTGCCGATAAAGGTCTGCATTATGAACAACGGGTATATGGGAATGGTTCGGCAGTGGCAGGAGCTTTTCTACAACAAGCGATATTCGAAGAGCTACCTTGCGAATCCGGATTACTCTAAAGTGGCTGAGGCGCTGGGTGCGGTGGGGATAACGGTTGAGAAAAAGGCGGATGTGCCGAAGGCGATTAAGAAGATGCTGACTGAGAAGAAGCCCTGTGTTGTGGATTTCAGGGTTGAGCCGGAAGAGAACGTCTGGCCTATGGTTCCGACGGGCAAGAGTTTGCACGAAATGGATGGGCTGGACCTGCTGGAAAGTATGGCGTAGAAGAAAATAAAAAATCAAAATGTAAAAAGTAAAAACTGGATTCCTGCTTCCGCAGGAATGACAAAGAAAAAGGCAAAGGGTAAGACCTATGAAACATATAATAAGCGCGTTGGTTGAGAATAAGCCGGGAGTTTTGGCGCACGTCGCGGGGATGTTCGCGGCGAGGGCGTTCAATATCGATTCGTTAGTCGTCGGCAGGACTGAGGACCCGCAGTTGAGCCGGATGACTATTGTTGTAATCGGTGATGACCGTGTGCTTGAGCAGGTCCGCAAACAGCTCGCGAAGATAATCCCGGTTGTGAAGGTTCAGGATTTTGCGGGTCAGGTGGTGGTCGCCCGCGATTTGATGCTGATAACTTTCACTGCGCCTGCGGAAAAGAGGCCTGAGATACTAGCGTTGATAGAGACCTTCAAAGGTAACGTTGTTGACATTGGTCAGAAGACGATAATGGTGGAGATAAGCGGCCCCGAGGAGAAAATCGAGGCGTTTATCGAGATGTGCCGGCCATACGGGATAAAGAACGTTGCGCGGACGGGGACGATAGCGATGCCGAGGCAGGAAAAGACGGCTGGCGTGTCTCAGGAAACCACGAACGAAGATTAAAAGCATAGTAATTATTGGGGCTTTTCAGAACGGCCTTGGCGCTGTATAATCTCGGCCAGTGTTAACTATGGACAATTGTTTAGCCGTTTGATTAGGAGATAGAGCGTGTTTAATCATCGCAAGAGTAAGATTAAGAGGAGGCGCAAGAGCGGATTCCTGGTTCGGATGCAGACGAGTAAAGGCAGGAAGATGATAAACCGCAAGCGTCGGGTTGGCCGGTCGGTAAGCGTGCGAAAAACCATGAAGTAAGGCAAATATGAAAGGGTAAGATTCATCCTACTGGATTTCTGCTTTCCGAAACGGGCTCGTCGCTTCGCTCCGTGTCGCGGGAATGACAAGAGAAAAGAAAACTGGATTCCCCCGAAGGGGGAATGACAAAACAGATAAGGAGAAAAAGACAATGGCGTTGAAGAGTTTTTATGAGAAGGACGCGCCGCTTGCTCCGTTGAAGGGCAAAAAGGTGGCGACTATTGGTTACGGCAGTCAGGGTCATGCTCACAGTTTGAATCTTCGGGACAGCGGCATAGAGGTTGCGGTCGCGGAACTGCCCGGGACGCCAAATTACAAGATAGCGATAGGGCACGGATTTAAGCCGAGCGATATCAAGACGGCAATGAAAGGCGCGTCGCTTATTATTATTACGTTGCCTGACGTTGTGCAGGGGAAGATTTACGAAAAGTATATTAAGCCGAATCTTGTGCCGGGGCAGACACTTGGTTTTTGCCACGGGTTCAATATACATTTCAAATACATTGTTTCGCCGAAGGGCAATAACGTTGTGATGATTGCGCCGAAGGGGCCGGGACATTTAGTCAGAAGCGAGTTCCAGAAGGGCGGCGGCGTACCTTGCTTGGTTGCGGTTGCCAAAGACGCGACGGGTGATGCGCTGAAAACCGCGCTTGCCTGGGGTAACGGCATAGGCGGTGCGAGAGCGGGCATAATCAAGACGACGTTCAAGGAAGAGACCGAGACGGACCTTTTCGGCGAGCAGTGCGTGCTTTGCGGCGGCCTGTCTGCTTTGATAAAGGCGGGGTTCGAAACGCTTGTGGCGGCGGGTTATCAGCCGGAGATTGCGTATTTTGAGTGTATGCACGAGGTGAAGCTCATCGTTGATTTGATGTACCAGGGCGGGCTGAGCTATATGCGATACAGTATTTCGGATACAGCTGAATATGGCGACCTGACACGGGGCCCAAGAATCATCACGTCCAAGACAAGGGCGGAGATGAAGAAAATCCTCAAGGAAATCACCAGCGGCAAATTCGCAAAAGAGTGGATGAGGGAAAATGCGACGGGGCTGAAGAAATTTAATAAGCTCTATAAGAAGGATTACAACGGCAAACTCGAAAACGTCGGACGGAAACTGCGAAAGATGATGAAGTGGATTGACGTCAAGGAGGTATAACTGAAAATGTCAGGAGAACAGGGGAACAGGATATCAGGATATCAGGGAATCAGACAAGCATTGCGATTCTCAGTCATGGTGTTGTGTTGTCTGGTTTCGGGATGTTCGGTGGGGACTTTTGTTACGCCTGAAGGGTCGCCATCAAATACGGAGATATACTCGCTCTATCGGCAAACGATTCTCAAACAAAGCACAAGCGCAGGTGTGCTGTCGGCCTTTGGGACGCCCAAATACGCGCTATTGAGCCAGAGCAAGAGCATAGTCGCCCTGACAGGCGACAAGAAACAGGGCAAGAAGATGTGGTTCAATATGGTTTCTTTCGATGAGACCGAGTTGATAGCCAAACGGAAATACGTTTTTATTTCTGATGAGAGGCCGAAGCAATTGTTCGTTGAGCCGTGGGAGGGCGTGCATTTCGGCTGTCAGATGGTTTTGTCGAAAGAGTTACTTGATGAGCCATACGCAAATGAAAACGCCAGGCGCATGGCGATATTAAAACAGGTTGAAGCGGACACCCGCAAGGACACAAGCGAGGTCGGTGCGGATAACGCGATGCTGAGTTTGTGCGGGATGATGGCGGGGCAGGGGATGGAGGCAGTTCTTACCAAATTAAATAGTTCGCCCGCGCTTGCAAGTCGTCTTAGCGAGCAGAACGGTTTGGAGTTTGAACATATCAGTTTCGACAAGGGTCGGCTGCGGATGGTTATCGATAACGATGTGGTGACGGTCAGGATGCGGCTTGGGTCGTTCGGAAAGGACGAGAAAATCAGTTTCGAGGGGCTGGGTTCGATGGAGGATTAAGTGCTTTTTTGAAATTTCCGGGCTGATGCAGCACAGAAAAATCAAAAGAGTGGGTCTATAAGCCGAGTTCTGTCTTGAGCGACCATTTATCTAGGCCAACCGTTACCAGTTGGCTCAAGCGACCTACCCGCCGGTAATGCCCGGGCCAGGCACCGGCTGCTTGGTCTTACAGGCGGTGGGGTTTGCCATGCCGGAATTGTCACCAATTCCGCGGTGCGCTCTTACCGCACCATTTCACCATTGCCTGCCCCGATTGCTCGGGACGTCGGCCTGCTCGGACTTTCCTCCGGCCCCGAAGAGCCAGCGGCCGCCCGACCCACTCTTTTGATTTTCAATGTGCTATTTATAACGGATTATTTTGTCAGACTTTTTCGACTACGCTCAAGGCAGGCAATCTGACCTCATTATACCAGAAAGGCGATTATTTTTCGCGTTTAATCTCGGTGTGTTTTTTGAGGGTTTCGTCGTTTGTGTCGGGGAAGTCGCTTCGGAAGTGGACGCCTCGGCTTTCCTTTCGGGCCAGGGCGGATTGCGCGATGAGGAGGCAGACGGTGAGCATATTCTGGAGTTCCCAGCCGGCGGGAGAGTCGAAGGCCTTATCCATAACATACCGTTGCCAGAAGCGAATCTGGTCGATGGCCTGCCTCATTTCGGGGGATTTTCTGGTGATGCCTACATTTCGCCACATAATCGCCCGCAGAGAGTTTTTGACGTCGGAGGTATCGAGGTGCCTGAGTTCGGAATGGGGGATTTGGTATTTGATTATCGACTGGCCGAAGTTGGCGGATTTTAGGGCGAGTTGCGTCTGGCCTGCGATTCTGCCGAAGACGAGCCCTTCGAGGAGTGAGTTGCTGCCGAGGCGATTTGCGCCGTGAAGGCCTGTCGAAGTGACCTCGCCGCAGGCGTAGAGATTTTCGATATTTGTTTTCGCGGCGATGTCGGTTTTGACGCCGCCGACCATATAGTGTGCGCTGGGGCGGACGGGGATGAGGTCTTTGCTGATGTCGATGTCGAAGCTGTCACAAAGTTCGCTGATGACGGGGAATCTTTTGGTGAAGTGCTGTTTGTCGAAGTGGCGGATGTCGAGATAGACGTGTGTGGATTTGGTTTTGAGCATTTGCTGGAGAATGGCCCTGCTGACGATATCTCGCGGGGCAAGTTCCGCGGCGGGGTTGTAGTCCTTCATAAACGCCCGGCCTTTGGTGTCGCGCAGGACTGCGCCTTCGCCGCGGAGAGTTTCGGTAATCAGGGCGCGTGATGCGCCTGCGATATACAATGTTGTCGGGTGAAACTGGACGAATTCCAAATCCTGCAGGATTGCGCCGGCGCGATAAGCAATCGCAAGGCCGTCGGCTGTTGCGCAGGAGGGGTTTGTGGTTTCGCGGTAGAGCTGGCCCGCGCCGCCCGTGGCGAGGATTGTGTTTAGCGCCCAGATTATGCGTGCGCCTTTTTCCTTGTGCCAGCCGATGACGCCGAGGCATTTATGATTGTCGGTCAACAGGTCTATTGAGAAGAAATTTTCTATGATAGTGATATTTCGCTGTTGCCTTGCTTTGGCGATGAGAGTCTGGGCGATGATTCTGCCTGTTTCGTCGCCGTGGGCGTGGGCGATACGCGGGTGACTGTGACCTCCTTCGGTGGTTGTGGCGATTTGGCCATCGACGAGGTCAAATGCGCAGCCCCAGTCAAAAAGCTGGCGGATGAGCTGGGGGCCTTGGTGGACAACGAGTTCAACGACTTTTTCATCGCACAGGGAACAGCCGGTGCGAAGCGTATCCTGTATATGCAGGTCGAAGGAGTCGGTTTTGTCGAGGACCGAGGCGATGCCTCCCTGTGCGTGCCAGGTGTTGCTGTCTTCGACGGTGCCTTTGGTAACGACAGTGACAGAGCCGTGCTGGGAGGCCTCTATTGCGGCGCGAAGGCCCGCGACGCCCGCCCCGATTACCAGGTAATCGGTCGATTGCTGGTGCGTAGTAACGGAGTCAATATCAACAAGATAACGTCTGAAGTCCGACTGGAGCATTGAGTAACCACCTTTTTTCAAAGAAGACAAGCGTTGCTAAAGTTAAGTTTTTAACGGTTACCTATATTAAATTCGTTTGGAATTATGGTATTGTAACGATTCTGTAAACGGTAGCAAAGAAGGATTATGCAATGATGGAATTGAATTTATTTGGCTGGGTGGTAGTGGCGTCGTGTGCGGTGATGGTGGGCATCAGCAAGACCGGGTTGCCGGGGATGGGGATACTCTTTGTGCCGCTGATGGCGATGGTGATACCGGCGAGGCAATCGACGGGGGCGGTGCTGGGGATATTGATTTTGGCGGATGTTTTCGCAGTGAGTTACTACCACAAAGCCGCGATGTGGCGTCATATTATCCGGCTGATTCCTGCGACGCTCGTAGGTATCGTCGCGGGATACTTTGTGATGAAGGTAATCAGCGATTCGCAGTTAAAGCCGATAATCGGCGTGATTGTGGTGGTGATGCTGGCGGTCAACTGGTGGCGCAATCGCAGGGGTGAGGACGTTCCGACAGAGTGGTGGTTTGCGGAGGTGATGGGATTTTTCGCTGGGCTGACGACGATGATGGCCAACGCCGCGGGGCCTGTGATGATTGTGTATCTGCTGGCCATGCGTCTGCCAAAGGTTGAGTTTGTCGGGACGAGCGCATGGTTTTTCTTTATTGTCAACTGGCTGAAGGTGCCGTTCAGTGTGCACCTGGGGCTGATTAACGTTGAGTCGATAAAACTTGGTTTTATTATGCTGCCGTTTATTATTATTGGGGCGGTTTTGGGGATAGTTGCTTTGGAAAAGATGCCCCAGAAGGTATTCGAGATTACGATACAGCTTCTGGCGCTGGTGGCGGCGATAAAGCTGCTGTTTTAGCAGATGGGCGAAATAATTTGCAAAATAATTGTTTTGTGATGATGATTAGGGCGGCTTTTTGTAGCATATTAGTTGTGTATTGATAAAGAGGGCAGATATGAATCTTGTTTATGTTGACGAGTCGGGAAATACGGGCACAAACTTGCGGGATCCTCAGCAGCCCGTGTTTTTACTTGCGGCTATGATATTGCCGGAAACAAAACGGTTTTCGCTGGAGCAGAAGTTCTTTGAAGTAGCGGAAAGATATTTGGGGAGAAAGCTATCTTATCCTTTCGAAATTCATGCGGCTGACCTGAAATCGGGCCGAGGGATTTTCAAAGATATTCCGCTGAAGCAGTGTCTGTCGTTTCGGGATGAGATGCTGCAGTTGCTTTTGGATAATGAAATTGCAATTATTTACAGGAGAATAATAAAGGCCAAGTTCGAAGCATTTTGTAATGAAAACTATGGTTCTGGTATAAAGGTTGACCCTTATGTGATGGCATTGCCTTTTGTTTGTGTCGAAGTTGACCATTGGCTTCGAAGAAAAGGTTCTAATGAACTGGGCTTAATTATCTTCGATGAACAAAAGGAAAATCTTGAATATGTTGAACGTTCGCTTCGAACGCTTCGGCTGGATTCAACCTCGATTCTTAAGTCAACGAATATCGTAGAGAAAGGATTCTTTGTTGATTCTGCCAAGACATTCGCTTTACAGTTGGTTGACCTGGCGGCGTACTACATTCGTAAGTATGAGGAGAGCAGGTTAAAACTTAAAGTGAGTGATCTTGACAGGCAGACCTTCGATAGAATCCAACGGTTGGTCTCAAAGGGTACGAATTCGAAGACCGATGAAATTCTCGAATGGGTGAAAGAACACTGTCTTAAACAAAAATAGCGGCTGCCCCCGAAGGGTGGGTCACCACACAGGCGGCCACTTACAGTCGCTATACAAATTATCGTCGCAGGACAGGCCAAAGTCAAGGAAAAAACGGGATTTTTTACGGGAATATGGAAAATAAGTTTGCCAGTGAACGCCAGCGGATGGTTGAGCATGACCTGAAGGGGCGGGGCATAACCGAGGCGGGGGTGCTTTCGGCAATGGGCCGGTTGCTGCGCGAGGAGTTTGTGCCTGAGTCGTATGAGTCGCAGGCATATGCGGATTGCCCTTTGCCGATTGGGATGGGGCAGACGATTTCGCAGCCATATATCGTTGCGCTGATGACGCAGGAGCTTCGGCTGAATCATTTTTGCGAGGTGCTCGAGATTGGAACTGGCAGCGGGTATCAGACGGCGGTTCTGGCGAAATTAGCGAAACGGGTTTATACGGTCGAGCGGTTCGCGGAGTTGTCTGCTTCAGCGCAGGCAGTTCTGGGCCGACTGGGAATTAATAATGTTGAGTTTTATGTCGGCGACGGAAGCGGAGGATGGCCCGAGAAAAGGACGTTTGACAGGATTATCGTTACGGCTGCTGTGCCGAATGTGCCGGAGCAATTGATTGACCAGCTTGGGGCGGGCGGGCTGATTGTCGTGCCGGTTGGTGCAGGCGGTGCGCAGGAGCTTATCATGGGGATGAAAAAGGAAGGAAAACTTATTGAGCGGGTGGTGTGCGATGTCCGGTTTGTCAAACTCGTCGGTAAACACGCGTTCGAGGAATGATAGTAAAGTAAAAAGCAAAAAGTAAAAGGTAAAAAGCAAAAGAAAAAACGGATTTCAGTTGCGCAACAGGCGGATAAATTTTACGAAAATGATATATGGGTGAAGCGGCTGCGAAAACAACGGGTGAGATTAAGCTGTCGATGCCGGTGCAATTTTTGAAGGGGGTTGGGCCGGCAAGGGCACAAGTTTTCGCCAAGCTGGGGGTTGTTACCGTCGGGGATTTGTTAGAGTATTTTCCGCGTGACTGGGTATTTGCTCCGGAGCCGAAGAAAATAAGTCAATTGGAGACGGGGGAGACGGCGGCGATTGTGGGGCTGGTTGAGTCAACGGATTTTCAGAATTATCGCAGGCCGGCGATATTCGAGGCGATGGTGAGCGATGAGACGGGGATTTGCCGGATAATATGGTTTAACGGCGGATACCTGCGGGACCAGTTGCGGCCTGGGCAGGCGATTATGGTGTGGGGCAAGGCGGGGGAATATAAGCACCAGTTGCAGTTGACGAACCCGAAATTTCGAATAATTGACGCGGAGACGGCTGGGAAGAAAACGACTCCTGACCCCTTTTTCTTCAACGGGGGGGTGTATCCGGCGAGCGGCGGGCTGAGCAGTATGCAGATTAAGAAGATAATCAGGCCCGTGCTGGATAATCTCGGCGGACTCGTCGGCGAATTCTATGACGATGAATTTCTTAAAAAAAGCGGAACTGATAAAACGCAAAGACGCGTTTGGCTGGATTCATTTGCCTCCAGATGAGGGCAAATTAGACAAGGCAAGACGCCGGCTGAAATTCGATGAATTATTTTTGATGCAATTAGGGCTTGCGCTTCGCAGGCACAGGCACAGTAAATTCGCCTCGGCGGTCGCGATGAAATCCTCTGATGAAATCGACCGGCGGATTCGGAAGCGATTCCCGTTTTTACTTACCGAAGACCAGGATAAGACGATAGCCGAAATAGTCGCTGATATGCAAAGGCTGATACCGATGAATCGACTTTTGCAGGGGGACGTCGGCTCAGGCAAGACGGTGGTTGCGCTTTACGCGACGCTATTAGCGGTGGCGAATAAGACGCAGGTAGCGATTATGGCGCCGACGGAGATTTTGGCCAATCAGCATTTTATAAGCATCGAGAGGTATCTGCGGAACAGCGACGTGAAGCGTGTGCTGATTACGGGCGGCCTGACGGGCAAAAAGAGGGATGAAGTTCTAAATGAGATAAAAGCCGGCGATATTGATATCGTTGTGGGGACGGTTGCTCTATTAGAGAAGGATATCGAGTTCAAAAAACTTGGCTTGGTTGTGATTGACGAGCAGCACAAATTCGGCGTTCACCAGCGGGCCCAGTTGCGCAAGGACGGGACGCCTCATTGCCTTGTTATGACTGCCACTCCCATTCCGCGGACTTTGGCGATGACGGTTTTCGGGGATTTGGATGTGTCGATAATCAAACACAGTCCGCCGGGAAGGGGAGCGGTAGTTACGCGGTGGGTTGCACCGGAGGACAGACCCAAGGCATACGAATTTATCCGTGAGCGATTGCGCGCGGGCAAACAGGCGTATTTCGTGTATCCGCGTATAACGGGCATGGAGGAGGAAGGGGACATTAAGGCAGCGACCGACGGCTGGCGTGAATTGTCGAAGGTGTTTAGCGAGTTCAAGGTCGAATTGCTGCACGGGCGGATGAGCTCGGAGAAAAAACAACAGGTAATGGCGGAGTTTCGCAAAGGCAAAATAAAGGCGCTGGTCGCGACGGTGGTAATAGAGGTGGGCGTGGATATTCCCAACGCGACGATAATGGTTATCGAGGGTGCGGACAGGTTCGGCCTGGCGCAACTGCACCAGTTGAGAGGACGAATAGGCAGGGGCACAGATAAGTCGTTTTGCTTTTTGTTTGCGGACAAGGATACCGAGAACGAAGTGGCGAAAAGTCGGCTTGAAATGATGGAACGAAGTAACGACGGCTTCGAGATAGCCGAACACGATTTGAAACTGCGCGGGCCGGGAGAGCTTTTCAGCACGCGGCAGCACGGCCTGCCCGATTTGAAAATCGCGAATATCATCGACGATTATGATTTATTGGTTATGGCTCGACGCTGCGCGTTTGAGCTTGTTACCCAGGATGCCTTATTAACGGGGCCTACGCATAAAAATATCCGGCAGGCATTGATAAGCAAATTCGGCGACTCGTTAGGTCTTGCGGATGTTGCATAGTGAGTGAGGCAATATTGTATAGGATTACTTTTTTCTGTATTGTCTCAGCATATCGAGGAGGTTTTGCATATCATCGGGCAGGGGAGCTTCGAAGGAGACGACTTTTTCAGTTGTGGGGTGCTTGAAAGAAATCGTCCAGGCGTGGAGTGCGCAGCGGGTGATAACGGGAGCTTCGGGGGCCGGGTCGGTATTTTTTAATTGCCAGGGATAGACGGGTTTGCCGCCATACATATCGTCAGCGACGATGGGGTGTTTGATATGGGCGAGGTGGACGCGAATCTGGTGGGTTCTGCCCGTTTTGGGGGTGAGTTTCAAAAGTGAGAAGCCGCGGAAACTTTCGAGGACCTCGTAGAAGGTGATTGCCTCTTTGCCGGTTTCAGGCCGGACCGCGTATTTGTACCTGAATTTGAGATTGACGCCGAGCGGGGCGTTTATGCGGTCTCGCGTGAGTTCGGGGGTGCCGTGGACGATGGCGATGTAGCTTTTTTCGACCTTCCGGTCGTGGAACTGCCTTGAGATTTTCCATTGAGCGACGTCATTTTTCGCGAGAATCATTACGCCCGTGGTGTTTCTATCGAGGCGGTGGACGATGCCCGGTCGAAATTCGCCCAGCGCTATCGGGAATTTGGCGTCGTCGGCTTCGGACTCGTCTTCTTCATCTTTGTCTTCATAGGCCTCCGCCGAGGCGAGGTGGAAGGCCAGGGCGTTGGCGATTGTGCCGCTGGTGTTGCCTCGTGCGGGGTGGACGAGGATATCGGCGGATTTATTGATGACGATTATGTCGTCGTCTTCGTGGAGGATATTGAGCGGTATATCTTCGGGCGGGATTTCCCTGGTGGGCAGGTCGGGCAGGGTGATTTCGATGAGGTCGTCGGGATTGAGTTTTAAGCTTGGTTTGGCCTGTTTGCCGTTGACTTTTACGCCGCCCGCCTTGATGACCTCCTGCAGCATTACCCGGCTGTAGTTGGAGAACCGCCCGTGGAGATATTTATCGAGCCGGCGTTCCTGCAGGGCACTGCCGACGCGAAGTGTGAGGTCTGTATCCTTATTCGGCATTTCGCGCGATAATCAATTCTGGGCTGGAGCGTTTGGCTCGCGGACGACCGGAACCTGCATCTGTATCTTTGGTCTCGGCATCGGCTTGAGGACCAGTTTTTCAGTGAAAGAGTCCATCGCGACGAGCCGTTGTTTCGCGGCTGCTGCCGGGGCGGTACCTTCGTACGCGGCGCCGGTTGCCACCTCTTGGTACAGTTTCCTCGCTCCATCAGGATTGCCAAGCTCTTCCTCGCATAAACCTAAGCCGATTTTGGCGATGGCTTCGAGGGAGGGATTGGGGCTTCGCTTTAGATATATATCGAGCGCTTTGGTGTAGTTTTCTTTGGCTCTGCCTATCTGGGCAGCGATGTCCTGCTGACTGATAGAGCCGAAACGGAACTGGAGTTCCGTTCGCAGGATTTCAGCGTTCTTAATGAGTGCCATCGCGGCAACGGCGTCGCTGGAGGCGCTTTTGGCGACACCGTCGAATCCGTCCGTAAGGTTTAAAAGGGTGAAGGCATTGTCTTCACCCCTCATTTGTTTCTGGGCGATAAACGCCTTTTGCTGCGGCAGTTCCGACAGCAGCGCGGTCAAATTACCTTGTTCGCGTGTGGCCACCACCGTTTTTTGGTAGCGGTAGTAGAAAAACGAGGCGAGGACGAGAACGACAACAACCGTAACGTAGATTATCGTTCTGAGGTTCTGGTTGGCCCAGGCGGGGAAATTGCCCAGCCATACGGCCAGTTCGTTGGTTTTTAATTCGTGGCGATGTTCGGCCTTCATTTTATTCTCCGTTCAAACAATTTTTCAATAAGCGATTACCGCTGTCGGTTAAGCAAGGCAACCATTCTACCAAAGGTCGTTTTATGTTGCAACGGCTGTGGGGCGGATGTAAAATTAAAACTTTATGTTGAATAGAACTTCAAGGATGATAATGGTCCATAGGTTTCCGCGATTAAGGGCAGGTATTTTAGTTTGCGCAGTGATGTGCGTTGTTGCTGTTTGCGGGTCGTGGAACGGGCTTGAAGCCCGTGAGAATACGGCCAGGATAGCTGTGCCGCGGGGATTAGAGGGAATTTGGGACCCCGCCAGGTATATCAGCGTCGATGAGATTAAGCCGGGTATGGAGGCATATTGTCTGACGGTCTATAAAGGGACGGCGGTCGAAAAGTTTGGCGTCGAGGTGCTGAGCGTTGTTCACGATTTTACGCCCGGGCGGGATGCTATATTGGTTCGCGGGACCGATGAGCGGTTTATTCACACGGGGCCTGTTGCGGGGTGCAGCGGCTCGCCTGTCTATATCGATGGTCGGCTGGCTGGCGCGCTGGCGATGGGATGGCAATTCAGCAAAGACCCACTGTATGGTGTTACGCCGATTGCGGATATGCTTCGTGTGGGCGGTTCCGGAGTTAATCAAGCAGGCGGAGAATCTTTGAACGATGGGCCCGGCCTTGCGTTGGATTTCTCCCGGCCGATTGATTTTGCGCAGATTGAAAAGAAGGTTTTGTCGCCTGTGTCTTCATCGCGGGGGGAATTCGCGGGCGCGTCGGTTTTACCCTGCCCGATAGTTGTTTCGGGGATGCCGGAGTCAGTAACGGGTGATTTGGATGAAACGTTTAGGCCTTTGGGATTTATGGTTGTATCCGGCGCGGGCGGGGGCGGACGGGCAGACGTCTGCGATATCAAGCCGGTTCCCGGCGCGTGCCTGGCAGTACCGCTGGTTACGGGTGATATTACAATTGACGTTGTCGGGACTGTTACCGAGGTGAGGGGCGACGAGATTTACGCCTTCGGACATTCCTTTCTGGGTTATGGGCCGGTAGATTTACCGATGGCGATGGGCGAGGTGCATACGGTGGTGTCGAGCGTGATACGTTCGTTCAAGGTGGGGACATCGGCGAACATAGTAGGCGCGTTGAGGGCGGATGAATCGGCGGCGGTTCGGGGTAAAATCGGGGCGGAGGCGCGGACGATTCCGCTGACGATAAGCGTGAGCCGGTATAATGACAGCCAGCCGAGGAAATATAACTGCCGAATTGCCGACAACCGGATGCTGACACCTCGGTTGCTGCGGGCGGTCGTGATGAGCGCGGGGCTTTTTCAGGGAGAGATGCCACCTGATAATACGGTTTCCTACAAGGGCACTATCGAAACTGATGGGGCGGGAACCGTGGTTTTTGATAATGTCTCGACGGGTGAAGGTTTGAATGAGGCAGTGCGTGACACTATGAGCCCCCTTGGTTTGCTGATGAATAATCCCTACAGGCAGGTTCGAATAAAATCAATTAACGTGGATTTGGACATACGCGAAAAGGATATTTCTTCCGCTATATGGTCCGTTGGGTTGTCCGGTTCCCACGTTAAACGGGGCGATAATCTGAACGTGGAGGTTGTTACGGAGTCGGTGCGGTCGCAGAAACAAAAATACAATTTCAATTTTACCGTGCCGGAGAATACCCCTCTTGGGACATATCAGTTGATTATCTGCGGCGGGTTCGACTATGAGGAATTTTTGAGAAAGACGGTCCCGCACAGATTTGTCCCTGAGAATCTTGATACGCTGGTTGGGGTAATCAACAGGATTTTAGTAGTTGGCAGGGATGAGCTTCATTGTGTTCTGGTTTTACCCGCGGGAGGGGTGGCGCTGGAGCAGGCGGAGCTGCCCGAACTGCCGGCGACAAAGGCGATGGTGCTCGGCGACGCCAGGAGAGCGAATACAATGCAGGCGTTTCCCGGCTGGATTGATAAAAGCGTGCGAACTGGAACGGTAATAGTGGATAAAAAAATTATGAATGTTACGGTGGAACAGTGATTAAGAAAATAAAATCAGCTTATGTTTTCGCGGTATTGTTTTTTGTCATCCTGTCGGCGCCCCTTTGTCCTGCGGTAACAAGCAAGATTACCCGTCATGACAGCAGCCGGGAGTTTCAAAAAGGCGAGACGAATGACGTTGTAATCGGCTCACGCGGGACCATACAATTAGGCAGGCGTGCGGAAACCATTGTGAAGCAGTTCGATGATGTCTGGTCAATCAACAGTATTGTTTCAATCGGAGATACGGTGTATGTGGGGACAAGCCCCAACGGCGGGGTTTATTCATTCGGCGCGGGCGGGCTTAAAAAGATTTACGCGGCGAAATCGACCAAGAAGGAGCGTCCCAAGGACAGTAACGACCGTGATGTCAACGAACCTAATGACCCGAATGCAATTAAGCAGGATAAGCATCTTGCCAATGAGCATATTTTCGCGATGGCGACGGATGCTTCGGGCCATCTTTTGGTAGGCATAAGTGGGCAGAGGTGCGCGTTATGCCGGCTGGAAGGCGATGAGTTGAAGACGATTTTTGAGCCGAACGACGCAAACTATATATTTGCGATATCGGTGGATAAGGGCGGGGATATTTATCTGGGGACGGGGCCGAAAGGGAAAATTTATCGTCTTGATTCTTCAGGAAAGCGCAGCGAGGTTCTGTATGACAGTCCCGACAAGAACATACTTTCGCTGGCACAGGGGCCTGATGGTTTCATTTATGCGGGCAGCGACAGCCGCGGGCTTATTTACAGGATAAACCCGAAGACAAAAGAAGCTGTGATTTTGTATGACAGTGAGCAGCAGGAAATAACGGCGATGACATTCCTGGGCGGGGAGCTGTACGCGGCGGCTACGTCGGCCAACGCAATTGGGGCGGAGGCGAAATTTGCCGCACAGATGCCACAGGCGGGTCGTCCTGAACAGAAGGAAGATGACGAAGGTTCAGACGGGGAGAGCGGTGACGGTTCGACTATGCTCACCGCAGGCGGGACAAAACTCCAGATTGCCAACACCAAGGAGTCGGCGAGTGAACAGCAGGCGGAGCATAAAATGCCTATTCCCAGACCGCCGAGACCTGCCCAGGCGAGCTATATTTACAAGGTTACTAAAGACGGCTTTGTTACGGATATATTCAATGAGTCAGCGGTATTTTTCTGTTTAGCGGCACAGGGTAAGGAGCTTTTGGTTGGAACAGGCAATAACGCCCAGCTTTTTACCGTGGAGCCGAATTCAGAGGAAAATGCGGTTGTTTTTGAAGACCGGCAGGCGTCGCAGATTACGGCTGTCGCTGTGGTCGGCGATAACGCGTATGTCGGAATGGCGAATCCCGCCCGGCTGGTAAAACTGGGAAAAGTTTTCGCGCGTGAGGGCATATATACGTCTGCGCTTGTTGACGCGGGACAGCCGGCGAAGTGGGGCAAGCTTCAGATTGAAGCGGACGTGCCGCATGGATGCAAGGTGCTGATGGCCTGTCGCAGCAGCAATGTAAAAGACATAAACGATAAGAGTTTTTCGAAGTGGACCGAGCCGAAGGAGGTTACAGGGCCTGTGCAACTGGATTGCCCCGTGAACAGGTTCTGTCAGTATAAACTTGTGTTGCGGGGCAGCGACGGAAGGGTAAGCCCGGTGGTGCGGGAAGTCGCGGTGCCATCGGCGATTCCGAATCTGGCGCCGAGGGTTGAATCGGTGAATGTTACGCGGATGGAAGGGCCGGGCAAAAACGGCGTATTTAAAATCAGTTACGACGCCAAAGACGACGACGGCGACAAGCTGATTTACAAAATAGATTTCAGAAAGGTCGGCAGAACCGGCTGGATTGAAATGAAGGATGCGGTCGAAGCCGGCAGCTTTGAATGGGACGGCAAAACGGTTGAGGACGGCAGGTACGAAATCAGGATTACGGCCAGCGACGAGAGGAGTAATTCGCCCGAGACCAAACTGACGGGGAGCCGTGTGAGCAACGCGGTTGTAGTGGATAACACAGGGCCGGCTGTCGTGAAATACAAGCTCGAAAAGACGGGTAAAAAAGTAACAATCAGGTTTACAGTCAATGACGAGCTAAGCGCAATAGGCAAAGTCGAATACACGGTCGATAGCGACGCCAACTGGATTGGGATTGTGCCGGATGACCTTATTTATGATACTACGAGCGAGGACTTTACGATTATGGTGGAAAAACTGTCGGCGGGTCAGCACATAATTTCGCTGAAACTGGCCGACGCGGTCGGCAATACGACCTACAAGACCTACGAGGTAAATATAGAAGAAAAATGATTTGCAAAGTTTAACCGCGGAGTTCGCGGAGACCGCAGAGAAAATAAAAATGAAATCTGCTCTGCGTGCTCTGCGGTAAAAAGGTTTTTATGCGGCATATTGCGTATTCAAAAATTGTTGAGGCGGTCAAGGAGCTTTGCGTAAAAGCAGCTTACGAACTGCCGACCGATGTACTGTCGGCTCTTACCGTGGCGGCCAAAAAGGAATCGAATACTCTGGCGGCCAAAATACTTCAGCAGCTTGTTGAAAACGCGCGTCTGGCTTCGGAGGAGCTGATACCGCTTTGCCAGGATACGGGACTTGCGGTAATTTTTATCGAGCAGGGGGGCGAGGTTGTTATCGAATGTCCCGCGGGCAGGACGGCGGTCGATGCGATTAACGCGGGGGTTACTGCCGGCTACGAAAAAGGATTTCTGCGCAAAAGCGTCGTTAGTGAGCCGATGCAGCACCGCAAAAACACAGGCAACAACTGCCCGGCTGTTATTCACTGGTCGATTGTGCCGGGCGACAAGCTCAAGATAACTTTTATGGCCAAAGGCGGGGGCTGCGAAAACAAAAGCGCATTTCGAATGTTCAAACCCACAGCCGGGGCGGAGGAAATAACCGACTGGGTGGTTGATGTTGTTAAGAACGCCGGCGCGGATGCCTGCCCGCCTTTTGTCGTTGGCGTCGGCATCGGCGGTAATTTCGAAATGAGCTGCGTATTAAGCAAAAAGGCGCTGGTTCGCAGCATCGATAAATCAAACGCTGATTCGTTTTATGCCGGATTAGAGAAAGATTTGCTTACCAGAATCAATCGGCTGGGAGTCGGCCCGCAGGGACTTGGCGGGGATACGACTGCTTTGGCTGTTTTGATTGAAACCGCACCATGTCATATCGCGTCACTTCCCGTGGCGGTGAATATCGAATGCCACAGCCATCGGCACGGCGAGATTATCATTTAGATTCGCAACGCAAGTTAGCGATAGCGACGAATTGTTCCGGGCTGAGGTTGTCAGGTCTTATTTCCGGGTTGATGCCAAGTTGATTTAAAATCTCAGGCCAGTTCTTGATTTCCCCCAGTTGGTCGGCTGTAAGTTTGCAGCAGCTTTTTAACATCTTGCGGCGGTGCTGCAAAAGTGCGCCTGCGACACGACTCAGCATTTCGACGCTTTTTACTGCTTTTATTTTTTCGGCGTCACGGACGTATTGCACAAAAGCCGAATTGACCTGCGGCTGGGGCCAGAAGACGGTCGGTTTCAAAGTCCTGATGTGTCTTGCTTCGCCTGTCGCGGCCATTAGTATGCTGAGGATTCCATAATCTTTTATGCCTGCCTGCGAGGTCATTCGGTCGGCGACTTCTTTCTGGATTGTGACGAACATCGCGTCGGCGATAATCGGGCCGATTACGAGGTTGATAATCAGGGGAGTCGCGGCGATATAGGGCAAATTGGCGATGAGAAGCAATCGCCCGTTATGAATTGCGCGGGCACGGTCCAAAGCGTCGATTACGACGGGATTGATTTTGAATTTATTTTTAAGAACGTCGGCTGCGATTATTTCGACGTTTGTTTTGTCGGCGAGTTGTCCCTTGGCGATATTGGCGAGCACGCCGTCGATTTCGACTGAGACGCAGAAGCCGGCTTTTTCGGCGATTGCCTGAGTCAGCGAGCCGGTGCCGGGGCCTATTTCGAGGACGATGTCGTTTTTTTGGATGTCCGCGGTGTCAATGAGCAGACGCATCAGGTTGAGGTCGATGAGGAAGTTCTGGCCGAATCGTTTGTTGGGTCTTACTCCCGCGGAATCGAGCAACTCACGGATTTGCTGTTTGGTTTGCATATCAGGTGCTTTTTTTAGCTGCAACCGCACCAGCCGGATGTACTTTTTTTGTTTGTGCCATCTGGATGGCAACCTTTATGGCTTCCATCATACTTGATGGGTCGGCGATGTTTTTGCCCGCGATATCGAAGGCGGTGCCGTGAGCAGGGGACGTGCGGATAATCGGCAGGCCAATAGTGACGTTTACTGCCTTGTCGAAGGCGAGTAATTTGACGGGTATCATACCCTGGTCGTGATACATCGCGACGACGCCGTCAAATTCGCCCTGGACTGCCCGCAGGAAAAGCGTGTCGGCTGGAATAGGCCCGAAGCAATCGATGCCTTGTCCCTGCGCCATAAGGATTGCCGGGGAAATGATGCGTTGTTCCTCGTCGCCGAACTGGCCGTTTTCGCCGGCGTGAGGATTGAGGGCCGCGACGCCGATTTTGGGGTTCTCGATGTCGAAGTATTCCTTCAGCGCGATATTGAGCAGGTCAATCGGGTCAAATACCCGGCCGATTGTGAACTTGTGGCGCACTTCGAATAACGCTTCGTGAATCGTCGCCAGCGCCAGTTTCAGCGGGCCGGCGACGAACATCATCGCCTTTCGTGGTGACTTGCAAAGTTTGGCGAGCATCTCAGTATGTCCCGGCCAGTGCGAACCGGCCAATTTCCAGCTTGTCTTGTTTATCGGGGCGGTTACCACCGCGTCGATAATGCCTCTTTGGGCGGCGTCAATAGCATCAGTACAGAATCTCAATGACGCCGTACCCGCCGCCTCGGTTGGTTCTCTTATCCAGGGCGGCACCGAAAACTCGTCATAGTCGGCAACTACAACCTTATGCGGGTAGTCCCTGCTGATTTTCTCATGCTGATGCCTGCCCCAGAACGGCTCAATCTCCGCCTTGTCCGCGGCGTAGCGCAATTGCTCATCCATCCCGAAGACGATGAACTTGGCCGCTCGGCGCAGAGCCGGGTCCGCCAGCGCCTTGACGACGACCTCCGGCCCAATACCTGCCGGGTCGCCCATAGTTACGCCTATGACCGGCTCGTCATTTATCGAATTGTGATTTGTAAGTTGACTCATGTATTTATTATACGGGTTACTAAAAGCCCTGTTGCTGAAGGTCTTTGATAGTCAAGTTGCCTTTGGGCGGGATGTGCTTCTCGAGGTATCTTCTGACCGTCTTGGTTATTATATCAATTTCTATGTTGGTTTTTTGATTTATTTTGGCTGTGCCTAATGTGGTTTCTTTAAGCGTCTGCGGAATGACGGCTACCGTGAAACCATCCGGATTCAATTCGGCTATTGTCAGCGAGACGCCATCGATGGCGACAGAACCCTTGGGAACCATCTGGTCGAGCAGGTCTTTGGGGGCTGCGAAGGTGAAGGTCGCGAAATCGGTCATTTTCTCGATTTTTTTTATTGTTGCGGAACCGTCAACATGCCCCAATACGAAGTGTCCGCCGAATCGGTCGTCGGCACGCAGGGCAAGCTCGATATTGACCTTTGTGCCGGGGGCGAGTTTGCCGAGGGTGGTTTTGGCAAGCGTTTCGCCGCTGACGTCAAAGGTTGCTGATGCCCCGGCCAGTTTCGAGACGGTCAGGCATGAGCCGTTTATTGCGATGCTGTCGCCGGTTTTGGCCTGATTAGCCAGTTGGCCGAGGTCAATTGTCAGCGCAGCGGAACCGCCGCTTCTGGAAAGCGACTTTACCGTGCAGACCTGCTGTATTATTCCTGTGAACATAGCAATTGACTATTCCGTATTTTCAATTTACGATTCAGGGCAGAATAAATGGTATAGTAAGTTAATTGTAGGCAATCCGGCGTGAATAATCAATCGCCGGGAAGATATGGAGGTATGTTTGTTATGAATACTATTTGGCTGAAAATAGTGGCGGTGGTGGTGGTTGTGGTGGTCGCAATCGTGCTGTTCAGCAAGATTGCCAATCATAAACCAGCACCGGAGCAGCCGCAGAAGACGCTTGGGGATACCTTCCGTGAGGATGAGAAGCGTTTGCGTGCCGAGCCGAATATAGTCGAGTCAAACGTGCCGGCAAGCGCCGAGCAGCCGAAGTTCAGAGAGCTGACGGAAGAAGAGAATGCCGGGGCCAGCCAATTATTTGAGCTGGCTATCACCCAGCGAAAGATGGGTCGGCTGCCGGCAATGCGCTACGGGGCGATGGTCCAGTACTGCCGGCAGATAATTGAAAAATATCCCGGCAGCGAATACGCCTACAAGGCCAAACGCATGCTGGCGGATATTCCCGCGAGTGACCGCGAACGATATCACATTACCGATGATGAAATAAATCTCAACAAATAGCTTTCATTTTTTGCGCTTATGGAGGAGCCATAGATGGGTAACGCGAATCTTCCGGTGATTTCAGTTACGGCCAGGTGTTTGCCAGAGGCGTGGGAGAAAGCGGTCTTGGCGGTATGGGACAATGGGATAGAAATCAAGACCCAATACGACAAGCCGGATGACCCGCCGAGCAAGGACGCGACGGTAATGGTGGCGGTGACAGAGCCGTTTAGCGAGCCGAGGATACACAAGAATTTTCCGGGCGGGCCTGAAGAGCTTGAGGCATACAGGCAGGAGGTGGTTGACGGTATTCACGACCACTGGATAGACCCCGCGGCGGGCAAATGGACATATACATATCACGAGCGCATATTCGCGTATTCGCCGGTTGAGGACATACGAAACCCCAAGGCCAAAAAGCCATTCAAAAAAGTAAACCAGATTCAGTATATTATCGATTCGCTGTCGAAGGTCGCGCACACGCGAAGGGCGCAGGCGATAACTTGGATGCCTACAGCGGACCCGGCTACTGATGACCCGCCTTGTTTGCAGCGGATATGGTGTCGACTCGTAGCGGATAACGCGGACGGCTATGTGCTGAATATGAACACGCACTGGCGAAGTAGGGACCTGTATAAGGCGTGGTTTATGAACGTTTACGCGCTGACGGACCTGCAAAGGACAATCGCCGGTAAGATTTCAGAGAAGATAAACAAGCCCGTCGCTGTCGGCAGGTACGTCGATATAAGCGACTCACTGCACATTTACGGCAGCTATTTTAAGGACGTTGTTCGGGAAATAGAAAAGATGCGGCAAAGCCCGTTTACCGGACGTGCCTGGGAGAGCACACATCCGGCGTTTATGATGATGACGGACGACGCCCGCGAGAAGCTAACAAAAGACCCGGACTGGTTCGCAAAAGCAAGGGAGTAGAGGGCAGTTTAGTGTGCCTTCCTAATGTTCACTTCAGAACAGGAATCCTATGCTCAAAACTCTGGTCGCCAAGTTTTACGACAAGCTTCAAGCTATCAAGTTCTCCCGGCGACACATCCAATTTTATGGGCAAACAGGTGATTGCGTCACATCTATATACAGCTGCAAACCACGCAGAACTCTTCTTGCATCGGACAATTCTCATGGGTCTTGTTCCTTTGGATTCGTTTTCCTTATCAAGCGGAAAATCACACTTTATAAATTCCGCCGGCCCATCTATCGCAATATCCATACGAAAACTTGATTTCTTATATGAGAATGATTCCCATATCGAAGAACTCGATACTGCCGCTTTTTTGGCATTTCTTAAATACTTCCAACCAGAATCCTGAGGCAACTGCACAGATTGCCATTGGTTTTCCGAGCAGGCATTTGGCTCACCGTCAATATGAGTAATCCAATCAAATTCCTGCGGCTGTGCAGATAGAACCTGGAAAAAGTCAACGACATATTGATCGCGTGCTATACAGGTCCTCATCTGGCGGACGCCGGGATACAGCAGCGCAGATAAATCGCCGATTGTAAGACGTTTGGCGCCGGGCAGAACATCATATTCTATCAGGTCAAGCCGGCGGTCGATATCTCGCTGTTGTTCACCATTGACGAGAACGGTGTTATGAGCAAGCGTATGGTGATTTAACTCTCCTACGCTGCCCCAATTGTTGACGGAATGCGCTTCTGAATCAGGAAGCCACAAATGACCATTGCCGAAAAGCATAATGGAGAGTCGGTCGAGATGACGATGGATAGCCGCATTGGAATATGTGGCAAATAAGGACCACCCGCGACCGGACCAGTAATCAACACCTTCAACCGAACGCAGTGCTGCGTATCCTTGCTCAGGCCACAAACGGGAGTATTGCGGAGGGGGGTTGCTGCTCGCGGGAAGATTGGGTGCCCCTCGGTATAATGCCTCATAGCTGCGTTTGCCGGCGGAGCGAATTAACCAGGCATACTTTGGGTCGCCAAATCGTTTATATAGAATCTCATAACCTAACGTTTCCGGCGCAGGCCGCCAGCCGTAAACATCGCCAATTTCTGGTATATAGCCATCAGGAAACATCGTATTCAAAATAGCGTCATATCCCTGTTTTATGTTTCGGCCGTCGGCGGTATCATTGTAAAGTCCGGTGGGATAGTTGCAGTTTTTGAGCATTTCGGCCATCAGTAGCATTCCATTAAGCTGGCCATACGCGTATGCAAGAGACGCTTCAAGCCACAGGCCATCATCTCTAAATCCATGCTTCATCATTAAATCGACGCTGTTCGGACCGTGCAGTGCGAACTCCACAAGCTCGGGTTTGCCATAAAACAAGCCGTGCATGCAAAATGTCAGCTTATGCCAGGCATAATGATTGTTCACGGGCATGTCAGGGTAATCCTTGGCCCAGCGAGCGTCGTCTTCTTTTACGGCATTGAGTAACCGATTGAAAAAATCGTCCATTTGCTTGTGTTCGGCGTCACTAAACTGGTCATATATAAAATCATAAGCTTCAAGGGCTTCTTCACCGAACCTGGCGTAATTTAACGCCTCAGCGTATGGTATAGGCGCAAATTCATATTTTGAAAGTGTCAGCAAACAAGTTTTGGCTTTAGCGGCCAAGTTGGGGTCAAATATACTTGCGTAGACACAATCACGAGCAGTGGTTGACCACTCTTGCGGTATGTGAATGGTTTGCTTGTTGATAACAGTGTCATATTCTTCCCTGCCTATCGGGTTTTTCCACCAGTTGGCTTCAAATTTGGGCAAATCCTCAATTCGCTCTTTGGATGCCCTCCATACAAAATCCTTAGCCATCTCGGCCGCTTCTTTATTTTTTTCAACTGATTCCTTTAAGGCGGCGATATCTGCACGTGTAAAAAGCAGAAACGGATGTTGGGCTGCTTTCTCCGCAGCTTGTGAAGAGGTGTTCAAAAAGCCAACCAGTAAAGAAACCAAAATAGCCTGTTTCATAAGAGAGCCTTTCCTTTAAAACCTTAATTATACAGGCCCGGACTGGTTTGCAAAAGCAGGAGAATAATATTAGAAGACAGATGACTGAGGACGGAGCGCAGATGCCCTGTTTTTCCATTATCTGTCATCTGTTATCTTCATCCGGCGGTTTGGCATTGGCGGCTTTTCTTCCTATTGTTTAATAGGGAGAGCGAATGAAGCGGACAGAGCCACCACTTAAATGTGGCACAATGGCCGTCCAGATAAAAAAGATAGATCGCTCATCCAATTTTATTCCTGCCGGCACAATCTTAAAGTGCCTGTCAGGACCGCAAATACGGCAACCTTTGCCCCCGCGGGGAAGCTCGCGGGCCAAAGGTTGTGGGGGGAGCCATATAAGTTTCTTTCCGAGTTGGGGCCTCTGTGTGCCATGCATAGGGGCCTTTTTTATTTGCGGACAGAAACAATTATATTATCGAAATACTAACGACGAACCACGAACTTCTATCTGCGCCTTTTTCTCACAATCGCCGCACCAAGGCCGAGGAATATCAGAGTGCATGGTTCGGGAATCGTGTAGATAAAGCCATGTATCGTATGGTCTGAAAGCATATAGCTTCCGACGATTTTATCGCCGTCAATACCACCTACGTCTGTTGCCATTGCCCCGGGCATCTGAAGTTTGGTCCAGCTTGTCCCGTCATAGACAAGACCATAGCCGCCGTCATTGAAGCCACCGTATGTGCCGATAACATAACTTCCTGAAATATCGACTATATGTGGACAAGGAGCCCATGGAGAATCCGGATTTGGCAGGTAGGTCCATTTTCCCTTATTATATATAAAGGCGTGATACACGTAGAAGGAGTCAGCATATTCACCGACAATATTGTTTCCGGAAATGCCGTTTAAGGTAGTATTCGTCGCACCCGTCTTATCTATTGTTGTCCAAGTTGCTCCATCATAAATAAAGCCGTGTGTTTTACCCAAGGAATCAAAGTAGGTACCGACAATGTTGTTTCCATAAATTCCGCTAGCTACTAAGCTTGTTACTCCGGGGCAACTGAGCGTGGTCCAGTTTGAGCCGTCATAAAGAAAGTTGTTGTAGGAAGTATTATAATAGCCGATAGCGCTGTTTCCAAAAATGTCCTGTATCCACGTGCTTTGTGCTCCCGGCATATCGAGTACGGTCCAGTTTGAGCCGTCATAGACAAACCCATGCTGGATGCCAGATTCATAATATGAACCGGCAATACGGTTGCCGCTAATTGCTGATGGCTGTGTCCACGAAGCGCTAGGATAATCGAAGGTAGCCCATGTGCCGGCCATTGCATAAGCCGAACATAAAAACACTATCGCCGCGCAAAATGAAATTGATTTTAAATGTGTTTCACTTCTCATCTCTCTTCTCCTTCTTCTTTGCCTTTTGCCCCCAGCGGCTCGACTTAGCTCACCGGAGCCCAAAGGCGATTTTGATTATACTCTTTTACAGGTAGTAGTCAAGAGGGAAAAAGTGGAAACAGTGAAAGAACGACAATCCTCCTTCATTATCCTGCTTCGCTAAAGCTTCGCAGAAACCGGCTACGGCGGACAAGTGCTTTAGAACTCCCATTCCGCGCTGCGCGAGAAATTTGAGCAGTCGAAAGTCGATAGTTGACGAAATACGTATGCGAAATACGCACGACGAAGGGTAACTTCACCACGATTTGCTGAAATAGCAGTCGTAGTGTCTGTAAAAAAGCCCTATCGACCGCATAGCGATAATCGCGACGACCTGTACCGCTAAGTTCATCGCCAGATTGCCCGTCGTGTTCAGTATCGGCAGCGATTCGTATTGTCTGGTATGTGTTTCGATGAAACAAACAGCGGCGAGGAGTCCGAAAACGACCAGATAGGGGACAAACGCCCGGACGACGGGGACAAACAGGCGGTCAAAACGGAACAGTTCGGGAAGGTCTTCGATGACCGCCGCGACCAGTATCGCCATCGGGAACAGGAAAAGCCCCACAGCAAACAATGACCGCAGAAACAGGTTCACAGCCGTTCTCGTTCCCCAGATATTTTCCCAGGTTACGCCTTTATCTTTGAAAAACGCAAGGGCGATGATGAACGGGAGCTGGACGATGAAGACGGTGAACGCAAAGGTTAAAATCGGTTTGATGATGTGAAACAGAAACGTGATGCTTGTTCCTAATTCGATTTCGGGCAGCTTGTCGCCGGTTGTCGCGGTTTCATTGATGATTTGCAGATAGAATCCGAAGAGATATCCCCACGCCGCGAAGTACACAAAATATCCCATGCAGCAGACGCCTGCTGAGAAAAACTTGAAGCATACCGCCGCGATAACGAACGCAAGCGCCGTCAGGTTGTCCTTGTCGAAAAAAATCCTCCAGCTATCGACGAACACGGCGTGGAAAAAACCCGGCAGGGGAAATTCCGGCTCGACTTTCGGCTCTATTTTTTTGGGTATTTGGTCGGATTTTTCGGGTATTATTTGCTGCTGGCCGCAGGTCAGGCACTTCGCGGTTTGGCCGGCGTGCTTGTCGGTGAAGGCGATAAGAGAACCGCATTTGGGACAGTGAAACTGTATCGTCATCTTTTTTTTATCCGCCTGGTGCGGATTACACCATTTTCATCGCGTCAATGAATGATTTTTGGTCGTTGGCCCATTTTTTCGCTTCGAGCAGGTCAATCTTGTCCTGCTTTACCAGCTGGGCGAGGTGTCTTTCCATCGTCGTCATTTTTTCGTCAGGATTGAGGCGCGTCTTTGTCTGAAGCTGGGAGTATATCTGCTCGACTTTGCCCGTCCTTATGAGGTTGGCGCAGGCGTAGTTGTTGTTATTGAGTATCTCCATCGCGGCAATGCGGCCGGTGGCGTCTTTTTTAGGGATAAGTTTCTGACAGATGATATACGCCAGGCCGAGCGACATCTGGTTGCGGACTTCGCTTTGCCTGCCGGTCGGGAAGTAATCCAGGACGCGGGTTATTGTCCCTACGGCGTCCCTTGTGTGCAGGGTCGAGAATACCAGGTGTCCCGTCTCGGCGGCCATAAGAGTCATCGATATTGTCTCGGCGTCGCGCATCTCGCCCACGAATATGACATCGGGGTCTTCCCGCAGCATCGCTCGCAGGCCGTGGCCAAATGATTTTACGTCCCGGCCGACCTCCCGCTGCGATACCATACTGTGCTTGTTGGGAAGAAGGTACTCGATGGGGTCTTCGAGCGTTATCATCCGGCAGGCCTTCTTCTCGCTTATCCGGTCTATTATGGATGATATTGTTGTTGATTTCCCGGCCCCCGTAATACCTGTTATAAGGACCAGCCCCTGCTTGCACTCGACAATGTCCTCCCAGACGTTGTTTGGAAAACCGATTGTTTCGACTTTTGGAATATCCAGCGACAACGCCCGTATCGCCGCGCTTACCCCGTCGTTTTCGCGGAAGATGTTTATGCGGAACTGCAGCGACCCGACGCGGTACGAGCAATCGACGTCATAATCCTGGTGAAACTTGTGAAGGTTATCTTCGCTTAGCAGCGGATATATGAGCTTTTTGGCGATTTCAGGAGTGACGGGCTGGCCCTTGAGATATGTTATGTCGCCGTCGATTCGGTACGCGGGAGGGGCACCGACCTTGATGTGAAGGTCTGAGACGCGCATCGCGCCTCTTTTCTCAAAATAGGCAAGCATGTCCTGCATGCTGAGCAGTCCCATATTTTCGGTGGGGTACACCTTGGTGGTTACTGAATATTCTTCAGCCATATTCGCCTCCTGTGATTACATCACCTTATCATTGCCAATAGTATATCACTTAATTTATCCTGGGGCAAACCGCAATTGATTATTGATTATTGATAATCGATGGTTGATAATTGATGCGTGGGTATAGATATGACTGATATGACGGCGAAAATCGAAACACGTATTCCTATGAGCAGGATACAGAAGCTCATCGGCCAAAGGATGCTTGAGAGCAAGCAGACCAAGCCCTGCTACTACATCGGGATAAAGGCCGACACGACGGAGCTTATGGACAGCCGCCACGAGCTTAAAAAACGACTCGGCGTCAAAATCACCTCGAATGCCTTTTATATCAAGGCCCTCGGCCTTGCGGTCAGGGAATTCCCTCTTATGGTCGGCTTATTGTCCGCCTGCGGCGAGACCTCGCCTTTTGGCGGGCAGGGCGATTCGATAAAAATAGCCAACTCAGTCAATGTGGGCTTCGCCGTAAGCGCACCGCACGGATTAGTTGTGCCCGTGGTCAAAGAAGCCGACAAAAAGTCACTTGCCGAGATTGCCACGCTGGAAAAGGAACTGACCGACAAGGCGAGAAGCAATAAACTCACGCTCGATGAGATTACCGGCGAGACAATCGGGCTGAGCAATCTTGGCGTTTACGATATTGACTCGTTTATCGGCATTGTCCCGCCTCCTGCGACGACGATTTTAGCCGTGGGAAATACTTTGCGAACTGCCGTTCCTCAAGACGGTCAGATAGTTATCTGTAAAATCACCGATTTGACGATAGCCGTTGATTCGAGGATTGTCCCCGACCCCTACGCCGCAAAATTCTTAGCCCGTATCGCTGAACTTCTGCAAAAGCCGCAAAGGCTAATTTAAAAAGAACTTATAACAAAAATTCGTCAAGATGCTAAGTGTCCATAACCATCGAATTCCTTGTTAGGAGATTGTGGTCTGTTCATCTCCCGGCGGCTCTCTTTTATCCCTAAAGAATCCTTCAACAAAATCTATTAATTTTAATTTAAGATCCTTTGATATAAACCAATATTCGTTTATTTTCTTTATGATGGTTTCCTTTGTTTCTCCTTTATCGATGAGCTTTTTTAGTACATCTTTTGCGATTTTTTCAAATCCCCATTTTGTTATTCCCCTCGATATCAGTGCGAGTAATATCAAAAGTCCGATACCTCCGAGCATACCAAGAGGCCCACCTAAAGCTGCAAGTGCAGTAGTAATCGCTGCGGCTCCAGCGTAACCAGTGATAGCCATAGCAAAGAGAAGGACTAGCCCAGGAACACCCAAACCCGCAATTGTTTCAACCAGCTTATCAAATTTCATAAAAAACTCCTTTTATCATCTCTCAGGTTATCCATTTAAACTTTAGACAGATGTTTGCCACGCCCAATCAAGTATTCGTTGCTTTCTTACTACGAATCTCCCAGCGGTCATCAAATTCTTTGCACGAGAGTTCATTCTCCTCGCAAATCTTCCTGATTCCTTTGACGATCCCATAACCCAAAAGACCTGCTGCGGCTGGAATAGTCGCTATTACAGCGATTCCTCCTAGCATTGTTCCACCAATTGCAGCAAGTCCGGATGTTATCCCTGCAGCCGACAATCCACTAACTGTGCCAGCCGCTGATATTGTCGCCACGGAGGCGCCAATCCCAGCTCCAATCCCGGTCCCGACACCAACCATTTCAGCCGCTTTTTTCTTCTCGACCTCGCTCATGTTTTTGAACCGGGAGATTCCAATTACTTGAAGTGCACGAAGTGGATCCATAAAAACCTTGCTGGGTTTGGTTATGTGCCGCTCAAGGCGATATATGGTTGACTCTCGAACACCCAAAATCTGTGCTATATCCCGCCGTGATAAGCCCGACACCTCGCGAATAAGAAGAAGTTTATCGCCACAATTTTCTTGTGTGACTTCTTCCTCCATCTTACGTTTTTGTTCATCATCTTCCCATTTCCAGGCAGGATTTTCAGCCATATGCTTAATCCTTTCAATTTTTAGAATTAACTTGAGTTTTCAGATTTCCATTTCAAACGTAAATTTTAACAAGATGCTATTGCAAGTCAATGCAATAATGTGCGTATATATGCAATATTATGCACTATGACATCTAAGTTCTTTGTTATTAAATAGTTACGAAAAATTAGATATGGAAAATAAATTTGGGAAAGCGTACACTTTTGACATATTTGACATGAGTTAAAGAGCTATAACAAGAAATCCTTCGACGTGATTCAGATATCTTGACTTCCCGTTTGTTTCTCAGGGTTACCCCCGGTCAAACTGTTGTTTGATGTATCAGATTCTGTTTGCTGTTGTGATGCTGGTATTTCGACAATTTCTATCGGCGGTTTCTTTACAATCTCTGTGACCTCTGTGTGCTCTGTGGCGTTTACCCGCATCTGGTTGTGGATGAGTTGGGCGACTTTTTTGTAGTCCTCTGAGCCGTGGCAGGAGGGGTCATATTCGAAAATTGTTTGGCCATAGCTCGGCGCCTCGGCCAGCGTGATATTCCTGCGGACATAAACGGGCAGAATTTGCGCTTCCGACCAGGCGCAATTTGTGTTGCGTGCGGTAGTAAGAAATTTTTCGATGTCTGCCTTGACCTCATTGGGCAGAGATGCGCGGGCCTCAAACATACAAAGCAAAACCCATTTGACTTTCAAAGCGGGATTGATTCGCTTATTGACAAGGGTGACGGTCTGCAGCAATTTGCCAAGTCCCTGCAGGGCGAGGAAATGCGGCTGAAGCGGTATCATTATCTCATCAACCGCCGCCAGGGCGTTCAGTGCCAACAGGCCCAGAGACGGGGCACAGTCGATAATTATGTAATCGAACTTGTCGTCGAGGCCCGCGAGCGCTTCGCCGAGGATGGTTTCTCTGCCGACGACGCTGACGAGTTCGGATTCGGCGCCGACGAGGTCGATATTTGCGGGGAGAAGCCAGAGGTTTGGCCTGACGAGCATCATTTCCGCTTCGACGTCGGCTGATTGAGTGAGGACACGGTATGAGCCGGTCTGAATTTCGTCGGGATTGACGCCAAGATGTGTGGTGAGGTGTGCCTGCGGGTCGAGGTCGATGACGAGCGTGCGATGCCCCATATTGGCCAAAGCGGCAGCGGTGTTGACCACGGTGGTGGTTTTGCCGACGCCTCCTTTTTGATTTAATACCGCAATTTTTCTCATTTCGGGGCCTCCTGTTTTGCTTCCTGCATTTTTCTCAGGACGCCGTCGAGGACGCCGTTGACGAAGGAGGGCGATTTGTCCGTGCCGAATATTTTCGCAAGCTCGATTGCCTCGTTGATTGTAACTTTAGGCGGGATGTCGCTGCAAAACCTCAAGTGGTAAACCGACAGCCGAAGAATGCTTTTATCGACCTGTGAAAGACGGGACAGTTTCCATTTAATCGCTGCGGCGGTTATCAACTCATCGCAGGCGGGGAGGTTGGCCCAGGCGCCTCTTGTCCAGTCTGAGGCAAGTGTGCGAACAGGCAACTCAGGGGCATTCTCCCTGAAAAAGTTATCCAAATCAGGAAGCAGTGACGATCCCTGCACGTCGAGTTGAAACAAGGCCTGCATCGCGAGCTGACGGGCTTTTGTCCTCGGGTCCACTTATCGACCTCAGTAAGGTTATTGTTAAAACTATTCTTTAATTGTCAACGGTCGGATTAAATCTGTTCCATAAC
>JBEKAT010000025.1:0-22961 GCA_050015775.1 Sedimentisphaerales bacterium
CCATTGTCAAGACAGAAAACAGGCGAATTTAAGATGGATTCACCGCCGTTTGTTACAGCAGTTGGGACGGAGGGAGCCCGAAGGGCGACCGGAGTACCAACTGCTACGCAGTATGCCTCGGCTGGGGTGCGATAGCCCAATGCCTGGTGAAACCGCCGATTATTATAAAACTCAAAATACCGGCCAAGACCATATCTCGCCTCAGCCACCGTCTGATAGTCCCGCAAATAGACCTCCTCGACTTTTACCGTTCGCCATAACCGTTCCACAAAAATGTTATCAAACACCCGGCCCTTGCCGTCCATGCTGATTTGAACGCCTGCTTCCAACAATACCTTTGTAAAATCATCGCTTGTGAACTGGCTGCCCTGGTCCGTATTGAACACTTTGGGTCTGCCAAAACCCAATGCCCGCTTCAACGCAGTAACGCAAAATTCGGATTCGAGCGTTATCGATACTTCCCAGCTTAATACATACCTGCTGAACCAGTCCATCACCGCCACAAGATAAAGCCATCCGTGATACATACGAATGTATGTTATATCTGCTGACCACACCTGATCCGGACGGGTAATCGCGACATCACTTAGCAGGTATGGGTATATCTTGTGCTGCTTGTCTGATATGCTCAAACCGCGTTTTCTACGTGGATAAACCGCTTCCAAGCCCATCTGACGCATCAGACGTCGGACACGTTTGTGATTAACCTGGCAGCCCTGACGGCACAGATATTCCGTCATCTTGTCTATACCGTAAAACGGCGTCTCAACGTATTGTTTGTCTATCAGCCTCATTAACATCTCGTTATATCCCGTACCACATCGGGGCTTATAATACAAACTGCTCCGGCTCAGTCCAAGCAGCTCACACTGTCTATAAACGGGTATCTTCTTGTGTGTCGGCTCAATGGCGTTACGCTTTTGCTCAAGTGTCAAGACCAGATTTTTTTTTGAGCCAGTCAAGCTCTACCTTTAACTGGCCTATCTGCTGGTATAATTCCGACTTAAGCTTTTCCTGCTCCTGCCGGTCGTCGTCTCGCCGCCTGCTGAATATCTCCGGCAGCAGTTCCAACAATTGCTTTCTCCATTGAGCAATCTGGGTCGGATGAACCTCATACTCACTGGCAAGCTCAGCTATGGTCTTGTCGCCTTTGGCCGCCTCGAAAGCAACCTTTGCCTTGAATTGAGCCGTGTGATTGCGTCTCTTGTTTTTCATGAATCTGTCTCCTGAAATTGTTATCGTCTCAGACGACAAATCCACCTTAATTCGCCTCAATTATGCGCCCAGTTTTTGGGGAGGATTATAACCGATCCGAAAAAGACAGGTAGAAAAATGGACAAACTGAAAAAAGATAAATCTACCCAAACACAAGAACAACAATTAGCGATTCAGATTATCAACGCCCTCAACGAATGGATGAGCGTGGGTTCGATTGAGAACTGGATAAATAGGGGTTTAGTTTTTGAGGAGCGTTATAAGCAGATATTTTGTGAAAATGTGCCAAAGGAATACCACCCCAATCATTATTTGGAGTTTCGCCTAAGCATACGCAATAAGCTGTGGATGGATTCGATTATCCTAAAGTTGAAAGCGGAAGGCAAAGACGGCCTTGCTGAAGATATTAAACAGAGACAGAATGAGCTTATTGCGGAAGTAGGCGACATTGACAAAAAACTCGAACCCACCAATCTTGCGCAATTACCCAATCTCCAATTGAATTGCTCTGCCGCACGTCTTAGAAACGCTTTGGAAGCAGCGATGTCGTGTTTGGGGACGCAACCAGCAAAAGAGACCGTTCAGGACGACCCTGCAGAAACAAAGCAAAATGTTACTCCTGCAAAACACTGGAAGATAACAGCTTGGGCTAAAGAACTTTACGGGATGACCATTGAGCGTATTACCAAAGCATACTTGGATAAATACGGATAAAGTAAAAAAGGTGTCAGCCAATCTTCGCTCTTTGAAGTGAACTACGAAGGCCGCGAAGAAAAAGAGTCGTTTTTTTAACCCTGTACAACGAAGCCGGCCCTGCCCCGGCGACAAACTAAAATCCATCCCTTAGGGATACCGCATTTTTACTTTTTGCATTTTGATTTTTGCTCTAACTTCCCCCATCTTTACTATTAATTCCGCTAATATATCGAACTCAAAAAAGGTTATCAAAACCCATCAAAACGCGCGCATTTCGGCTCACTTTCCGTTCAAAACGCCTTCACTTTGTGTCATTTTGTGCATTTTTGTGGCCCTTTTCGAGCGCTTTTTGAGATGAAAATTTTTTTTATCCCTACCCATTTTACCCTGAGCTTGTCGAAGGGCTTGCTCATCTTACCACTTAGGCAATCTGCTTGCCTCGGCGTAGCTAAAGGCGAAGACGGGTAACGTTTATCCGCACATTTTCATTCAAAGTTTTTTGTGAAAATCGTAAAATCATAAGTTTCCACTTATACTATTTTTGAATTTGTCTTTTTGGGATTTGTAATTTGTTTAGAGTTTAGGATTTTAACTGAACGCTGCACGCTGTCCGCTGAACGCTGTTTTTTATCTTCTTCTTTTGCCTTTTTTGTGTTTTCGGCGGCTGGCGAATTTTCCGCCGCCGTGTTTTGCGCGTTTGCCCTTCGCCTTCGGCTTGAGCTGTTCACGAGTAGGATGAATTCCGCCTTCGAGGATAGCGAGAACAGGAGTAACATTTAATTGCCTTGCAGCGACATTTACGGAGACGATGCGAACCTTCATCGGCTGGCCTAAGCAAACCAGCCGGCCTGAGTGCCTGCCGACGATACTGCCGTGTTTGGGGTTGTATTGCCACTGGTCAGGGCCTAAATCCGCAAGCTGCACAAGGCCCTCGATACCGAGTTTACGCGACTGGACAAATATGCCGAAATTAGTCAGGCCCGTAACGACGCAATCCAGTTCCTGCCCGACTTTGTCAGCCAGCATTTGCAGAATCAAAACCGTCTTCAATTCTCGCTCGGCGTCGTCGGCACGCTCCTCGGTAAACGTGATGTGCCTGCCGATATCCGCCAACTGCTGATTATCCGGCAGCCAGTCAGGCCCGGCTTCGAGGTCGCCCCGCAAATAACAATCCAGCGCACGGTGAACGAGCAGGTCGGCGTATCGCCTTATGGGGCTGGTGAAATGGCCATACAATTCCGAGGCGAGCGCGTAATGGCCTATATGCAGGGGCGAATACTGCGCCTTTTCCATACTTCGCAAAACGACGAGATTTATCGCAAGAGAACTGTCCGTCCCTTTGACCGCGCCGAGAAGCTGCTGCAACGCCGCCCTGTCGGGCAGACGGGGCAAACTCAACCCAAGCGACCGGACAAGCTCGGCAAGATTTTGCATAGTCAGGGTATCCGGCTCAGGGTGGATTCGCCGCATAACCGGGATATTATTGCGGTCCAGAACAGTCGCCACGGCCTCGTTGGCCTCGACCATAAACATCTCGATTATCGTATGCGGATAACTATTATCCGCCGGCTGGCCATCGACCACCCTGCCCGCATCGTCGAATATCAACTCGGTCTCAGGCAAATCGAGGTGCAGCATCCCCTGCCTGTCGCGGCGTTTCTCGATGATGCGCGCAAGCGTATCCATATCTTTCAGCAGAGGCATCACTTCGGGTTTTATATCCTTGGTATGTCCCTTGAGGAACCGGTCAACCTGCTGATAAGTCAGCCGTTGTGTTGAGCGGATGATGCTGTTGCGATAATTGCGATTTACGATGTTACCCTGGTTATCGTAGGTAATGTATGCGCTTTTGACCAACCGCAACTGGTCTGGCTGCAAACTGCAAACGCCGTTGCTCAGCATCTCCGGCAGCATCGGTATTACCCTGCCCGGCAGATATATGCTGTTACCCCTGTCGTTGGCTTCTTTATCTAACGGCGTGCCGGGCGGAACAAAAAACGTAACGTCGGCGATATGAACGCCCAGCAGCCAGTTGCCTTCCGCGTCGCGCTCCAAACTGATGGCGTCGTCAAAGTCCTTCGCGTCGGGCGGGTCAATCGTAACTATGACTTTGTTCGTTATATCGTCCCTGCCGCGGATATTTTCCGGCTTATATTCCGTCGCGGCCTTATGCGCCTGAAAAATGCAGGAATCGTTGAATTCCCCGGGAAGCTGGAACTGGTGAATTATCGACGCGATTTCGCTTTCGTATTGGCCCGCCCTGCCCAGCACCTCGACAATCACCCCGCGGGCGAGATGCTTTTCCGTGGGATATGATAATATCTCGATGACCACCTTGTCTTTTTCTCTGGCGTTTTTGGCGGTTACGTCATCTACGGTTATGGGGTCCGCAGAACCTGAACCATCCGGCTGGACAAACCAGCCCTCGGGTTTTCGCATCAGCGTCCCGACAAACCGGTTGCGTCCCCGCTGGACGATTTCGATGATTCTGCCGCTGTAACGGATTTGCTGTCCCCTCGTGGATTTTTCGACAACCTTCGCGGCAACGACATCCCCGGTCATCGCCTCCATCGTCTCGCCCGGCGGGATAAACAAATCGACGTGAGCCGCCGATTCCAATGGCGTAACAAAACCGAAACCTCGCGCATTGGCGCGGAACTTCCCGATGATTCGACCTGAAAGACCGGGCAGCCCGACCGTGCTGCCGTCGCCCAAGACAACGTGGCCCGCGTGATGAAGCTCATCGAACGCGCGCTTGAACTCGGGATAATCTGTCTGCTCGACCCCCAACGTCCTGGACAACTCACTGACCTTAGCCGGCTTATAGTCGGCGTGCTTCAGTAACTTGATGATTTTCTTCTTATATACTTCTCGCATTTTAACCACTAAGACACAAAGGCACTAATTTTTCAATTTTACTTTGTGTCTCGGTGCCTTCGTGACTTTGTGGTTAGGCCGACGCTTTTGCTTTCAGCGCGTTGAGCTTTTTGGCAAGACGGGATTTTTTGCGGGCGGCGGTCCTTTTGTGCATAGTGGTGGTGGACGCGACCTTGTCTAACCGTTTGGCCGTCAGGCGGAACTGCTCGGCTGCCGCCTTGAGGTCTCCACTGGCCAGCGCCGTCTCAAAATGCTTTATCTGCGTCTTGATGCTGCTCTTTCTTGCGCGATTAATTGCTCTTCTTTTCTCGTTCTGCCTTACTCTCTTTTTTGCCGACAACGAATGAGCCACTGCAATCTCCTAAAAAATGCTTCTGTTAAAAAAACATATACCGCCGTTATTTTCGATACTTGCTACTTCGCCTCTTTTCTCAACCTGTCAACTCTTTGAGAAACATCTTTGAACCCAAAATCAACCTGGGCGATTTTGCGATAAATATCAAGGGCCTCGGCCTTCTTGCCCTGCTCCTCAAAGGAGCGGGCGAGATTATACCGCAATTCCTTCGCAATGTCGTCATCTTTTATTTCGTATGAATCGATTGCCCTGGTAAAAATATCCTCCGCGTCGGAATACCAGCCCTTCATAAAAAAGCAAAGGCCTATCTTGCTCATCGCCTGTATTTTGTGCCTCGGGTCTTTCTGGGCCTCCTGAAGCATCGGAATCGCTTCATCGTACTTTTGGTTGTAAACGAGGCGCAGACCATATTCGTACTTTACCTTGAGGTCGGTAGGATAGTTTTTGACGCAAAGCCCGTAGTGTTCCATCTCCGCCTTGTTCAATTGCCCGACCAGGCCGGCGTGCTTTGATTTGGCTACGCTGTCTTCCGCGTTTGCCTCAAGTATCTCATCCGCTTCCCGTATTTTGCGTTTTATCTGCCCGATGCGAATCAACCCGGCCCGCTCCTTGAAGCTGAAATCCTGCCTCTTTTTGTAAGCATCCTCCAGCAGTTGTATCGCCTCTTCCTCCGCCTGGTCTGTTCGCATATCCGCCAAAGCGCCGGCCAGACCAAATATACTCTGCGCCGATTGCGGGTTCTGCTCATACGCTCTTCTCGCCGCCTCGACAGCCAGGACTCGATAATCCTTTGTCTTGACCACCCCCTGCTGCGACTGAAGTATTTCCTGCTCCTCGCGGTTTTTTATCGACTTGCGGAAGTCACCCGCCTGGTCATACTTGCCCCGCGAGACGGTCATCTCCGCGGACAATCTCTTCGCCTCATCGGCAATATCAGCATCTTCGGGACGTATCTTCGCCGCATGCTGGCAGGCGGCAAGAGCCCTGTCCCACAGGCCCATAGCAGCGTACGAGTCCTTCAGCAGCAGATACGCATGCGCCGATGGATTTTCCGAGGCATTGTTGGCGGCAAAAAGCAAATCCGCTATCCATTTCACTGTTTGATTGTATCCGCCGGCCACAGCCGCCTTGAGCATCGCCTCGATGTATGGCAAATGTTCCGGGTCTTTGGCCATAAGATATTCGGCGTTCAGCAACTGTTCGAGGGGGGTCTTGCCGCCGCGAAGATACTTCATTCTTTCCATTATCGAGGGTTTCTTGCCGCCACTGGCCTGTCGGTTCAGGGCAAGCTCTCGAAGCCGCAAGTGACCGTCCTGAAGCGCATCCGGGTCGCATCGCAATCCATCGAGATACAAACCTATCGCATAGTCGAAATTGCCGTTTGCGGCCGCCTCGTCGGCCTTGTCAAAAAACAACTTCGCCTTTGAGCCTATTTCGTTGTCTTCAGGCATCAACTTTCCCAAAATTTATCCGCCCTGGCGGAATCCACTTTTCGACGTCTCCTGCCCATCTATCGTATTCTTCGGCCATAATCTGTCAATAAATAAATGCTTGTATTGAAATCCCGACTTTGCTATAAATCGAGGCGTCTTAAACCAATTTTATGGAGAATATGATATGCTTACGGCACTTGAGCAGTATGACCCGCAAATATATGAACTTATCAGGCAGGAAGGCGCGCGTCAAAGCGCCTGCGTGCGACTCATCCCATCCGAAAACTACGTCTCCAGGGCGGTAATGCTGGCAAGCGGCAGTTGCCTAACCAACAAATACGCCGAAGGATACCCCGGCAAGAGGTATTACGAGGGACAACAGATTACAGACCTTATCGAAACGGTCGCCCGACAGCGGGCCAAAAAGATATTCAAGGCCGACCACGCCAACGTCCAGCCATATTCCGGCTCGGTGGCTAACTTAGCGGCATACCTAGCGCTGATAAAGCCCGGTGATACGATTATGGGGCTTGCCCTGCCTCACGGCGGACACCTCACCCACGGCTGGAAAGTCAGCTTAACGGGCAAGATTTTCAACTCTATGCAGTATGGCGTCAGCGCAGAAACGGGCAGATTCGACTATGACCAGATTCGAGACCTGGCGAAGAAAAACAAGCCCAAAATCATAATCTCCGGCTGCACCGCTTATCCGAGAGAAATCGATTTCGAGATATTCGGCGACATCGCCAAAGAGGTCGGGGCATATCACGTCAGCGACATTGCCCATATCTCCGGCTTAGTCGTCGCGGGTATTCACAAAAGCCCCGTCCCCTACGCCGACATCGTTTCAACAACGACGCACAAGACACTGCGAGGCCCAAGAGGCGGAATGCTGCTGTGCAAAGCCGAGCACGCCGAAAAGGTCGATAAGGCCGTCTTCCCCGGAATCCAGGGCGGCCCGCATATGCACACGATTACCGCGATTGCCGTAGCTCTCGCGGAAGCCGACACGCCTGAGTTCGTCGCTTACGCAAAACAGATTGTCAAAAATGCCAAAGCGATGGCAGAGAAATTGCTCGAATGCGGCTTCAACCTCGCCTCGGGCGGCACCGACAATCATCTCATTCTCATCGATTTGAGAAATAAAAATATCCCCGGCAAGAAGCTCGCCAAGGCGCTGGACAGGGCCAGAATCGAAACCAACTACAATACCATCCCCAACGACCCGGCCCCGCCTGCAAATCCAAGCGGATTGCGGCTCGGAACGCCCTCTATAACCACACGCGGTATGAAGGAAGAGCAGGCCAGGCAAATCGCAGAGTTCATAAACAAAGTCGCCGAGAACGTCGACAACGAATCGGTTATCGAGCAGGTCGCCAAGGACGTGCTGCTAATGTGCTCACAGTTCCCGGTGCCTGAACATTTTATAATTCCAAACAAGAAATAATCGCCGGCGACAATTTACAGGTCTGCTTTGTGTGCAGGGATGCGCGAAAGTCCACTGAAAATAGCTGTCCTGGGTCTGAACGACACGGGCAGGTTGATGCTCGAAGCGGCGAAAGGTTTCGACTACTTCACCATTGCGGCCGTGGGGGACAACGATACAAATCTTGCGCAGCAGGTCGCCAAAGAACACAACTGCGCCGCTTACGACGATTATCGCCAGCTGATAATCCAGAACCAGCTCGATTGCCTGTTCGTGGCGGCCCCACTGCACAGTTGCGCCGAATACCTTAAGATGGCAATAAAAAAGAAGTTTCACATCCTTAAAGCTCCCCCATTGGCGCGAAATTTCAGCGAGGCGGCAGAGTTTGTCAAACTCGCGCAAAATGAGGGGATTATCCTGGCTGTCGCCAATACCGACAGATTCGCTCAAAGCTCCCTTGCGGCAAGGGGTTTTGTCCTGCAAAATTCCACCGAGCAGCCCTTCCTTATCCTCGCCGCCGCCGGTCAGCCCCCTTCAGATGTCCCGCAGGCAACGTGGCGCAATGACCCCGTTCTTGCCGGAGGAGGAGTGGTCCTTTACGAATGCTGGGAAATAATTGACCAGATAGTGTTGAACTTCGGCCTGCCACAGCAGGTCTATTGTGTTGCGGGAAGCACTACGCCAGACAGGCAGCAACGGCTTTACCTTACTGAGAACAGCGCGATTATCACAATGAAATTCAATGATATACTTTCCGGTAATCTTCTCGCCGGCCGGGCGGCGGTCGCTTCGTCACCGGACAAAGGACCGCAAAAATGGTTAATCGCGCACGGCCAGGATACGCTTATAAGATGCGACGACAAAAGTTTCGAAGTTACAGATTCCCGAGGCCAACGCCTTCGGCGAGACGAATCTAACGACAACGACCTCGGCAGAATGAAAATGGCGATGGATAATTTTGGCTCTCATCTGTTGTGGCCCGATAAAACCCCTCTTGTCAGCGCCGCGGCCGACAATCTGAATAATATGGCCTTCATAGAAGCGACGTATCTGTCCGCCCGCACGGGTATGCCCGAACAACCTGCGAGAATACTGAAAATCGCGTAATGTCTTGCGACCTGTGGCTGACTGGAATTATCTCTTTGACAAATCACCCGGCTGACGATAACATCTTACTAAATCTTTAACTAATGTGTCCTTTTGTATTTTGGAGATTAAGATATGGAAGAGAACGCAAAAAAAACACTTCTAATTGTGGTCGCTGTCGCGTGCCTGGCGGCAGCGGGTATCATCACGTATAAAACAATGGGCGGCGGCACTACAGCAGGCCAGCCAACCGGCAAGATGTGGGTCAAATGCAACAACCCAAAATGCGGCAACGAATACCAGATAAGCGCCAAGGAATACACCGATTTTATGATGAATCACGGAGGACCTCGCCAGTTTATGATGAGCGGCGCTGTCCCGATGAAATGCCCGAAATGCAACGAAGACAGCGTATTCAAGGCGATGAAATGCGAAAAATGCGGCAAGGTCTTCTTCCCCGGAACAGTTGAAGGCAAACCCGAAGATACCTGCCCTGGCTGCAGTTACAGCCCGTCGGTGGCACCAGCCAAAAAAACGTAAAATAATTAATGCTGTGCCGACAGGTAAAAGGCGTAGTTTGTAACAACTATCCAAAGGAGTCCGTTTCAAAAAGCGGACTCCTTTTTTATTAACGAAATCGCCCTGCCGCCATCCTACTACCTGCCCGGTGAATCAGGAAGATTTTTTATCCTGTCCAGGACGTTCTGCTGGTAATCTTCCTGCCCGACTTTTGTTCCCGCCACACTGTTTGCATAATGCGATTGAATCCTCGCCCTGAGGTAATCGATGCGGTTTTCGGGCGATGGGTGCGTTGAGAAGAAATCGGATGACCTGGCCGGGTCTTCCTTCTGGAGTATCTGCATCGTTTCGACCATACCGTTGGGGTTGTAACCGGCCCTCACCATATAATCCATACCGCCAAGGTCGGCTGTCCTTTCGTATTCCCTGCTGTATTTGAGCGTCACAAGCTGCAACGCGATATCGGCCGCGGCCACTTCGCCCTGTGCTCTCGCCTGGGATGCCGCCAGAACAAACAATGCACCCAGTCCCGCCTGCTTGCTCATCATATTTTCAGTGTCTCTTGCTACAACGTGAACGGTCTCGTGCGCCAATACACCCGCGAGCTGCGATTCGCTTTCTAATTTCAACAGCAGACCTTTTGTGATGAAAATGCGCCCGCCGGGCAGCGAAATGGCGTTTATCGACTTGTCATTAACAGCGACAAAATTAAAATCAAAATCCGGGTTGTGACTGAATCTGGTGATTTTATGGCCGATGCCGTTTATGTAATCCTGCAATGCCTGGTCCGGGATTTTGCCTTTAAGCTCTTTTTCGACAAGAGGAGCAATCTCTTTACCCAGCTTTATATCGTTATGGTAGTCGCGGTCGAACATCAACTCTTCTTCGCCGGTAATCGGGTTTGCCGCGCAGCCGAAGGAAAAGCACATACCAATACTTATTGTCAGAAGGACAAATTTTCGCATTTTTCAATTTCCCCTTTATAATTTACCATTTATGACTTATCATTTTCAAATTGTAAATCAAAAATAATAAATCGAAAATAGAAAATAGATATGAATGAATCGCTGGTAACGGGCGGACTGGTAGTTATTGTCGGTATGGTCCTGGTTGGGCCTTTTTTATCCAAAAGAATCGAAAAGCAGCTCGAGGCTTTCCTTTTTGTTATGGGGTGCCTCGCTGTAACTATCTCCGGGTTGTGGTCGTGGCATCTGGTAAAAGAAGCACTTGTTGACCCAATCAAGATTACGCTTGCGGTCCTCATTGCGGGCCTGATTTTCAAATTCATCCGGCCCAAAATAGGTGCCTGGACACACGCCTTCGCCAGAAAATTTGGGTACTCCACGCTTTTCTTCATAATCGTCGTCGGCCTTGGGCTGTCCTCAAGCGTCATCACCGCCATTATCGCCGCCTTGATTCTCGCTGAAGTCATAAGTGTGTTGAAACTTCCCAGGGCTCTCGAAGTACGTCTCGTAATCATCGCTTGCTTCTCAATAGGCCTCGGTGCCGTGCTTACTCCCATAGGTGAGCCGTTGTCCACGATAGCGGTCTCCAAACTCAGAGGCGAACCCTATCACGCCGACTTTTTCTTCCTGCTGAAACTCTTAGGCAAATGGATAATACCTTTGGTTGTCCTGCTTGGAATACTGCCCCTGTTTCTGACCCACAAACACGAGGGAAAAGGCCCCACGTTAACGGAAGACAAACCTGAAGAAACAAAGGATATGTTCATCAGGGCGGGCAAGGTTTATATCTTCGTCCTTGCACTCGTTTTCTTGGGCGCCGGCTTTACGCCCGTGGTTGACAAATATCTGGTGCATATCCCGTCATTGGCCCTTTACTGGGTGAATATCATTTCCGCGATTCTCGACAACGCCACGCTGACCGCCGCGGAAATCAGCCCCGCTATGCCCGTAGATACTATCAAAGACGCGCTGGCAGGCCTGCTCATCGCGGGCGGTATGCTCATCCCCGGCAATATCCCGAACATTATTTGCGCAAGCAAACTCTCGATAAAAAGCAAAGAGTGGGCCGTGTTCGGAGTCCCCTTCGGCATGGTCATTATGGTCGGCTTCTTTATCTTCCTGCTTCTGACGTAATATCGCCACAACCCTTGCTAAATTAGCTCATTTTCAGTATAATCCTGCCGATATAGAACTTACGCCAACGTAGCTCAACGGTAGAGCTCCGGTTTTGTAAACCGGAGGTTATCGGTTCGAATCCGATCGTTGGCTTTGGTTTAATATCGCCGTTATTTTGAGATAAATGCGGTTTTTGCCTATCTAAAATAGGTTTTACCGCATTCTGTGTTTTGCCATCATCATCGCTTTTTTGTGCGCCGTAGTGCGCATCATTCTCTTGTTTTGTGCCTGAAAGCGCCATACTACGCGCCATGTAAACTGCGTCGTTGTCAGTGCCGGTCTTGGTTTGCTCTTGTGCCTGCTCACTCGGTAATGATAAATCTGGCAATGATTCGATTGCCTCGGATTCCTGCCCCCTGAAAATATGTGTGTAGCGGCTCATGGTCAAGTTTATATCGGAATGCCTCATTAAGGTTTGTGCCGTTTTCGGGTGAACGCCAGCCGCCGCAAGCAATGTTCCAAAACTATGTCTTAACGAATGAAAATCCGCGAAACGCCCTGCATCGTCAACGTAGGCAATGCCAGCGGCCTCTAAATCGGCCTTAAACATCTTTACGGGCTTACCAGGCATATTAAACGCCTGTGTGGCCGGTAACTTGCCAGCAACAAACTGTTTCAACTGCGCCGCCGTATCCGGGCGCAATTGTAAAACGTCCCGGCGTCTGTGCTTTGAGTATGCGGCCTCGACAACCACAGAGTAATTATCAAAGTCAAACGATGAAATTTTCAGCGTTCGCAATTCGTTTGCCCTAAGCCCTGTCTCAACGTCTAAACGATACAACAAAGCCCGAACTGGCCCTGTCATACTATATCGTTCCGGCTGCGCCGCCGTTGTCTCTAATAGCCGCCTTATTTCGTCTGGGGTCAAGGCCCGCCGGTCGTGGCGTCTATCGGTTCGGACATTAAGCCCTTTAAGGTGCTGCAATGGTGATTCACTGGCTCGCCGGTCCTGTACCATCCAACGGCAGAATTGTTTTATCTCTTGCAGGTAGAAATTAAACGTCTGGGCGCTTATGCCCTTTTTGTCCTTTGTATCTGTCCTCAATTCTGCAAGGTATCCCTGAACCTTGCTTGCGGATATATCTGTCCATACGACAAACTTGCAGCCCTCTATTACCCTTCTGGTCCGTGAAATAATAAGGTCAACGTAGCTGCGAGTGTTTCCTTTGCCCAAAAGGAATTGCTCAAAATCCCTAAGATGTTCGCTTAATACTTTACCGCCCGCCGCCCGTTGCGAATCCACAAGCCCCCATCGAACGAAACACCGCATTATCCTGTCCGGCAGGTTCTCAATCCAGCGAGACAATTCCGCATCTATACCCTGCCCGTTCATTCGGCTAACAATGAGCTTGTCAATCATTCGGCCAAGTCCCTCACTTTGCCGCTTGTCCTCAAAGGCCGGGAGCCGATGCGGCCTGTCTAAATGCCTGAATTCGCAATACCATTTTTGAAAATCCTGTTTCACCCCCGTCTTCTTGTCTGTATAGCGTGGTTTAAAAATTCTCATAAATCACCTGCTTTTTTCTTTTCTGAAATAAGCTCAGTTCCAACTACTTCAGAAGTCCTTTTGGCTCGGTTATATTCCATAATAATATCTCGGCTATAAATATACTTAATTAATTGTAGACATATTTAATTATTTGTCAAGTTCAAAACCTAAACATATTTTTGCCCTTAGATACATACATTTTTCTACTCCTTAAAATTTATTTGAGTTCTTTCCAAAATTTCCGCCCGCTTTGGTAACAAGATACCCTGCCGCTTCCAATATCTTGCGGGCCTTGCGTTCCTGTCTGCTACCGGCTTCGACTTTACACCCAGCGCCAAGCAGACAACCCCCGTCGTGATAGTCGTAGTTGGCGCACCCAGGCACATTGTTGTCGTGGTCGCCTTTCAAGAATCGTATTAGCCCGATGGTTCTCAGCATAGCTATAATCCCTCAAATAATCCGCCTCGCCAAAATGACGCCAAGTATTTGATTTTTAATTGCTAACAATTCCCAAAAACGACTTCTCAGGGGTAATAACGGGATTAACGGGATTTTCAGTAACTTTTCTATACGCGCGTGCAATATGTGAAAGTTATATAAAAAGTCGTTATCCCCGTTATTTCCCGTTAGAAGGGGGTTTTGTCTTCGTTCGATGAGCATAAAACTTTTTCCTTGTCATTGTGTTTTGGGTCAATTCGGAGCGTCACTCCACACCAGCACCGTGTTGGTTTTAGCGTGCCGACATCGTTTGCCACCTCTTGTATTTTCTGCACACAACTTTTGTCTGTGAGCCGCTTATTAAATTCTCGCGGGCCAAGTGTATATTTTTGGCCGTTCGCCCCCGCCCAAGTCTCGTATTGTTTGCGGAGGTCGGCCACTGTAACGTAAGCTGTAGGGCCGAATATGCACTCGTCCTCGAAGAAGTCTCGCAGGGGGTCTTGTTCGTCCCTATATTGTTGTGTGGCGTCGCGAATTGATTCTGGCACATCCAAACCCCTTTGCTGCCATAGTAAACACCCTTTGACGGCCCAAGCTAATATCGCTGGGCCTGCAATCTTCGGGTCACGCAATGTCGCTTTAATCGCGGGGTCTCTATTGTCTTCTGGGATAGTATGTTCAAACGGTATTCGCAGGATTCTCCGCCATAGTGCCTCGTCGCGGTCGGACGCTCGCGGGGCGTGGTTTGCTGCAAGCCACAACTTGAATTTTGGGTAAAACTCAAAGCTCTCTTGATACAAAAACCGTGCTGCAACTGTGTCCCCGCCAGTCAAAATCTTGACAAGCCCTTCAGCTAATTCCGCTCCTTCATCGATTTCGATACTAACGACAAGGTGCGCTCCTGCCAGCCGTGCAACATCGTTTCTCGCTGCTCCGGTTGTCATTCTTTTTAGGAAGGTCTCAAAGTCAGCCGTAATCGCATAATCGCCTAACGTGGTTTTGATTGCTTCAAGAAATGTGCTTTTACCCGCTGCCGTTGGCCCGTGAACGAAAAACAGTTTTTCTTCTCTTGTGTCGCCGGTCAGCGCGTAGCCGACAGCCCTCTGCAAAAAATCTTTTAGCTCTGCGTTCCCTCCTGTCACATCATCGAGAAACTTATTCCATAGCCCAAGCTGTGCGTCGCGGTCGAATACGACCGGGCATAACTTTGTCAACATATCGCCTGCCTTGTGTTCGGTAAGCTCGCCCGTTCGCAAGTCGATAGTGCCGTTTAGACAATTAAGCAAATAAGGGTCTTTGTCAAAAACTCGCGCGTGACAAACGATAGCGTTTTGGTTTTGTGCAAGTGCAAGCATTGCTTTTAGCCGGAAGTTGTTTTCACTGGATAAAGACCAGCTAAATATCTTCTCTCGTTCCGTTCTGTCAGGCACGTTCTCTGCGTCTTTTGCTATTGTCCGCGCTGTGACAACGGCTAATTGTCCGGCCTTTTCTCTTCCTAATTCACCGTTCCACCGGCAACCATCCCAATAATACCAACGGTCGTGTTCGCTGCAGAAACGAAGTATATCCCTGTGCATGGCCGCGAATAGCTCGGCGTTGCCAGCGTCGGTTAAGTGAAAGGCCGATCGTGTCGGCTCATAGAGTTTAGCTTTTGTCTGTATCGCCTGGTTATAAACTGGTGCCTTGCTGTACCAATCCATTATCTGGGCACGTAGCGCCTCAGGTTCTAGGTTCTCGTGGTCTTCCATCCACTCAGTAATATCCTTGTACCCATCCGGCACTTCGACAATACGAATCTCCGCGGCCTTACCATATAATGACACTGCGACCTCCCTGACATGTTTTCGCCCCGCATGGTCGTTATGACCCATGATAGCAATCCGCTTGCCGTGCAGCGGCTTCTCAAAATCTGGATACTTTTTACACAACCCCGGCCACTTGCCAGCGCCGCCGGGGTTTGTAGTGGCGGTTAATCCGATGGACATAATGGAGTCAACGTCTTTTTCACCTTCGCAGACGAAAATCAGGTCTTGTGAATTAGTCTTGAGCAACTCCGGCAGCCGATATAATACGCGCCTCGTGCCGTTAAGATTCCATTCCCAGCCGCCGCGGCCATTAGGTCTGCGTAACTTAAAATTCTTCGGTTCATAGCGGACAGACTGATAAAGCAATGCGCCATTTTCACCAGGATAACCATACATCGCAACGATCTTCCGCTCGGCCTTAGCGGGTTTTTCTGTATTGGAAAACAGGTCGCGCGGCTCAATGCCCATCGCATTACAAATAGCATCGTAAGTACAGCCTGCAAAGCAATGTAACAAAATACGATTATCGCTGCCGATAGAGATAGACAGGCTTGGCCTGTTATCATCATGTGCCGGACACTTGGCTTGCCATTTATTTTCGCCTGCTTGTTTGACGTCCTTGAGCCGTGAAAGAATATCGTGCAGTTTGCCGGTGCTATTCATGCTCGCCGCTCCTTCACACCTTGCCAAATTTTTGAGTTCGGCAGCCCGGCCGCGATGTAGCTTTCAACTTCAGCCCGGTTAAATAAGACCTTCCGCCCGAAGTGCAGCGGCTTGACTGCAAAACGCCCATCCCTTAAAGCACTATATAAACTACTTTTCCCGATGTTCAATAATTGAAGCGTCTCATCGACGGTAAGCAGAAGAGGTTCTATTTTTACAGGGGCTTCAGTCATCGGCCTGCCCCCTGCCTCGCTTGCGATTTTAGCGTGCGCTCACGCTCGCGTAGTATGGCGATTCTTTTTTCCGCAGTCAGGCGTCTGATTGTCGCCTTTAACACCTCAATTCTTGTATTGTAGTATTCGATGTTCTTCATACCCCAGTATCATCGTCTGGGGCGCAGAAAAAGTACGTATATCTAAAGTTTTCTTTTGTGTATCAAACGTGCGCAATCAAGAGCGAGCGCGAGAGGGGGTTAAAATGTATCCTTCCCATTTTTTGAAGTCAATTTTACAGGGCACTTTGTGCTTTCGTAGTGCAACCTTTATTACGCGAATTTTCCCCCGCAGAAAATTAGAAGCCGTGTTTGTGCTGTTATCCTTATCCAGAACCTTATACTTCACAACCTTATCAAACGACCGCACAAGCTTTTTCAAAATCTCGACAGGTTTTAGGTCTGCACCTGTCGGAAGCTCCAAATCTTTTATGTCAAAAAAAGCTTGTGCCTGCTCAAAGGAAAACCGCTTTCTTATGTCTTTTGTTTTATTTTGCTGCTTCTTCGGGGGCTGCAATTTCGGTTTCTCATCTTTCTTCTCGCTGGTAAGGGCGGCCTGTAGTTTTTTCCCCTGCTGCAACAAATGTCGCAACGATTTCAGGCGCTTTAGAATGTTTGGCCAACTAATGTTGTTAAGTTCTGGTTGAGGAACATTGCAGTATTTTATCAAAAAATCGCCAATATAATCCATATCATAAGACCCAACAAGCTGCCATATAAGTCGGATTTCATCGTTGGTCAGTCGTTCCGCACTAGGCATCTTGTTGTAAAGCTGAACAAATCGTTTGTGTTCCTCTTTAGTTAGAGATTTTTTTATGCCTTTTCTGACAAGACGCTTAAGTTCATCTAACTCCTTACGAGAAACCAATATGTCGTTGCGAGCGTCCTTCTGTCCCTGCCGAAATGGATAGAGGGGGAAAATATATGCTATGTCGTGCAAAAAATCATCATACGGATTCTCCGGCTTTTTGCTCGCTTTGGGCTTATCTTTGACTTGCTTATGGTCAATCCTGTGTTCCAATTTTTCAGGAGTGTCGATTTGGGACGTGCAGTGTTTAAGGTCAGTCTGGACATGGTCACGAGCGCGTTTAAGCCGCGACAGTTTCTCTCGGAGTTCCCTCTTGCACTTTCCACGCTCCTCTGGGGGTATCGGAGATTGTGGGTCTCGGCGTAATGAAGGGTGAATGTCATTACAAAAGGTTTCGCAGACCGCATAACAAAATCCTACTCGTTCAAACCATTTGCCCCCGATAATAGGAAAAAGTTTGGTAGATGTTCGCTCCATCATACGGTCGTGAACAATACCCAGTAGAACACAGTCGAGCATCAGGTCTTCACCTTTGTCTTTATCTGGCGCTCTTTGACTTGTTCTTTGTGACCCCTCAAGCTCAAACCAAACGAGAGGATTTACGACATTTTGTGGCTGGGCAAAACACTGAATAAATTCAGTCGGTGGGTAATCACCCACCTTAATAAATTTTGTATCTTGCCAGGGAATCTCAATCCAATTTTCAGGCAAAGGACAACGCTTGCGTGCCTCGCATAAAATCTTGTATTCTGTCATATTGCGAAACTTTGGGTCTTTGCGTATTTTCTCAAGGGCTTTTCTAAAAGGTATTTCGTAGGGTTGTAAAGCTTGCCCATAGTCCTCGACCATTTTGCAGAGGCGGTCTATATGCTCTGTAAAACGTGGTTTTGCTCGCGGATTGTCAGTTATGAGCCGGTCAATCTTAATCGCTATTTTATGGACTTCGTCTTTGTGCTGTTCAACAATGTCAGTCATTCTTGCCTGTCTTTCTTCGGATCGGACTGAGCATCAGCAAAATAGGATTTAAGCCAAATCTTACCGACATACAGACCCACTTAACTGGTTGCTGACCAATCGTCCCGATTGTCTCAAATTTTCTTTATAAACCGCATTTTACAACACAAACGCAGCCAGTCAAACGAATCTCTCGTCCTCTGCGCAGGCTACTACTCGAAAGGCGACTGGAGCCATTTCAGAACAGTTTTCATCTTCTCAGTTGTTTATCTTGCGTCTGGGGTCTTAGTAATTTCGTCTGTGGTCTTGGGTCTGGTGAACGCCAAACGCTGTCCACTATCTTTAAGACAGGCCTGTCGGCTGACGAAATCGCGATTGTTGAAGGAAGTGACAAGAAATAATCGTCCGCGAAATTATTATCATAAAAAGTCTAATAACGAAACTAGTTAGAGTCACCACGGGATGTTCACCGATATTGGTGCGACATCAGGGAATCGCTCGCCTATTATGGGCTTAAGTCTATCAGCCAAATATTTTTCTATACCATCCAAGTTCGATTGTGGTGCCGATGCCCAAGTTACATATAGACCTAAATTATCAAAGCTCTGTATTTGAGGATCTTGTCTGTGTTCTCGTAATCGATCTCTTATGAATCCTTGCCCAACGCGAACTGTAGCCGGATGTTCCCCGCCATGCCATATGATATATACGCCTGTCATATTGTCGAAATGCTGGTGTTCCAAATTGACCGTGCTTAATTTACACCATACTTCGCCTTGGCATTTTATCCATATTAGTTGCACTTTGTTTCTCCTTCAAACTATCAGCCCTGAGGCTGACTTTGCGCAGGAATGACCTGATCAGGCTGATTCACCGCGACTTCTGGCGTACTAAAATAACTATTTTGAACCGTAACGCAAGATGTATGTATCTTTTTGAAAATATTCTGTAGCTCCAGATTTTTACTGTTTTCTTGAACATCCTTATCAGTATCTATAAAAGATTCAAGGGATTCAGCAATTATCTTGCGATGCTCTGAGGTTAGTAACGCCAGTTTTGCGTTAGTTGTCATGCTTATTACAATTTGGCTAAACACAAAAAGCAGTTGGTCAATAGCTTCGGCGGTTCGGACCAATGCGTCTTGTGGTACATCAGCAAAAAAATCTCCTTTATTAATTTCATATCCGATGTAATTTTTTATTGCCGTGGCAATTTTCCTAAAATCATCAATGTGCTCCCTAAATTTAGATAGCATTACCGTTCTGGAAGTATCCTTTTTTTTCTTCTTTGGTGTCTCTTCAAATGCTTTTGAAATTTCAGCACTTAAACTATGCAATCGTGCTTGTAATTTTTCCAGTTCGATCACATAACTATCAAATCGATTTTGTGCATCGGATGCAAATAATCGCCGTACATGGTATGATAACCTGCTGGACGTAAGCTTGGCTATCATTATGCCCATCAGAGATAGCCCAATTATTACCTCGATTGCCGCTAATGGTCTTGACCAGCCAATCGGGCGAAAATCACCATAGCCCAGAGATGAAATTGTAACTATGCTAAAGTAAACAGCGTTCCCGAAACTCGTATTTAAAGAGACACCATCGGTTATTCCATTGCTTGGGCACAATTGCCAATAAAATAGCGCGAAAATTAATACGATAATCACAAACACTAAGCCAAAATAGCGCAACCGAATATTTTCAATTAACTCGATCATACCATTACGTAATAGAGTCAAAACCTTCTACAATGCCGTATTCGCTTGCAAGAATATAGTCAAATACTGCGCATTGTACACTATGGTCCTCGCCTTTTGCCCTCAGCGGTTCGACCCCTTCGACAAGCTCAGGGCAGGTAAGCTCACCGGAGCCCAAAGGCATTTTGAATATACCTTTTTGATGATGATAGTAAATGGAAAAACGGATGGCGTACTGTAAAAATATTCATCCCACCCATTAGGCCGCCCTCCTGTATGACTTCAAAAGCCCGCCAAAACGCTCCCGACATAGGAATCATATCGCGGACCCGAAGGAAAGGCGACCAATTTCAGCAAAATAAGATACTTGTGGGATCAGATATTCGAAGAACTTAACATCGGATGAGTTTTTTATAGTACGGGGAATTTTCTGTTAAGTTAAGTGTTGCCTCGTCAGAACGCTTTAGATGTTCGCCTTAAACAGATTCTTGTATCGCTCCTCACTTTCCCGCAGCGATTCCGTGGTCTTGATGCGCAAAGCGATTTCCCCTAATCGCTCGCCAATCGCATCTATCAAATCCCGCTCCTCCCTAAGAAACGGTCCTTCGTCGGATTGAGGTCGTTCTTCCTCATAGCAGACTTCTACCGTTCCAACCTTTTGTCCCTGAAGCGTAATATCAGCCGACTGTGTCCACTTGCTCGGCTTGAAGTTGTCTGTCTTGTACTCCTTGTCATCAATTACTATTCTCGCGCAAGCGATGCCTGGATATTGCCAGCCGGCAGGAAGGAGGCATACTATCTTTTCAAGTATCTCCTCTAATGAGATTCCAGGGGTATTGGCAACTTTGGATATTCCATAGAGGCAATTTAGCTCCTTCATGTGCTCATTGACATCGTGCGTAAGCTTCAGCGATAGCATTTGTATCTTCTTTCGCTGCAGCGCATATATGATTGTTCGCACGAGCATGATGTCCAGCGGAAGGTCCTTGACCAGATAATCAGTTGCGCCCTCCTCTAACACCGAGAAACCAACTTGTTCATCTTTCAGTTCGCTGAGCACCACAACAGGTATGTCAGGCGCAACTTTCACAATTTGCCGAACTGTCTCGATTCCACTGCTGTCAGGAAGATGAAGATCGAGCAGTATGACGTCGTATTTTTTTTCAGCGAGGTTTCTAATAGCTTCTGACAGACTTGCAGCCGGCTCAACAACGAATTCAACGGGCGATGAGCAGGTCCTTAGAATCCTCTGCACGGATTTCCTGTCTATTGCCTCATCTTCGACCAGCAAGACCTTCAGTAAACGCTTATCCAGTAACGTCTGTGTTCCTTTGTCTGTTCCCGCTTCCATATCGCGGTTCCCTTATCTGACTAATTGCAAACCCGCCAGCGCTACAAACTTGTCGTCGGTTATCTTGAAGATGCCCTGAAGACCCGTCACGGAAAAGATGCCTTTTGTGTCAGGTGCGACGTTGCAAAAGACAAGCTCGTGGCCCATGTCCATAAGCATTTTTCGCAGCTTCAATAACTTAGACAAACTCGATGATGTTATGATGTCAACGGCAGAGAAATCCACAACCACATCGTAGTCGTCTTTGTATTTTACAATATCCGTGATGGTTTTCAGCTCATCGCCCATCAGCGGTTCAGCAGGCAAATCAACGAGTATTATATTTTCTGACCAGTTCTGAATTCCCATTTTTTAACTCTCGGCTATTAAAAAATCGGTTCTTTTACAGCAACCTATCTATCGGCACCAAAACAGGACAAGTCAAGTAAAAAACACTTAAATGTAACTACTTACAAACAAATGGCTTAGATATTCATCCCACCCCTCAGGCCGCCCTCCTGTATGACTTCAAAAGCCCACCACGACACTCCCGACGTAGGAATTATAGCGCAGAACCGTCGGAAAGTCGACCAATTTCAATATATTAAGCTGTTTGAAGGATCGGGTTTCCCAAATACTTAGCGTTGGATGAATTTTTTATAGTACGACTTCTTACCGCAAACACTATGTTAAGCGGAGTTGGCTGTCAGTTTCTTTACAGTTTTTACGCCTACTTAAGTAGCCCCTTTCTCATAAGACCAATTACCCCCGCCAGCCCTGGGACCAGAAGGAGCACGGCGGATGGTGCGGGGACGGGAACATCGTTGATCTTCAAAATAAATCGCCAATGCGGGTTGTCCGGGGGCGGGTTGACGATGTTATACTTGGTCGCATTACTCATGTCGGAATTTAGCGAAACACTGAACGACGGAGTGATGTCCCAAATACCATAGTCATTTCCACCGTGGATAGAAGCTGTGTTGAATTGGAGCGTACCAAGCAGCGTTGAGTAGGGGTATTGGGCCCCTAGCACGTACTCTTGTTTCGCGGCCGAGAAGAGGCCCCCGCCCTTCTGCGTGACCGTGTTTGCCAAGTTGTAGGGGGCATCCCAGGTGTCGCGAGAGCTAAGGTCCTCCTGGACGTCAAGGCCTCCACCGGCGACCGGCTGGTTAACGATGCTCCCCGGCTCAGGAGTGAGCTGGACATAAAGTGTTGAGATGCTAATGTTCCCTATTTCCCAATAAAGCTTGTAGGTTCCTCCCGCCTCGGGGACCGTCAGGCTGGTAATCATGCCGGTAGGACTTTTTGTTACTGTGCCGTAGATGTCGGTTATGTCGGCGTGTGCGGGCGCGACTTGAAAGAGAACCGCCGCGACCAGAGCCGCATAACTGATAGGAAATTGCTTTTGGAGGCCACGGGGAACGGCGAGGCCAGGAAAATGGGACATCCAAGATTTCCAGGCCGCCAAAAACATTAAGTTTTTCATAATTAGGTCCTCCTTCTGTAGTTTTCCTTTGCTAAAAAATCTTTTCCTGTCTAAAAATATTCTTGTAGTTTCGAAACCGGTTACACCCCGACTGCGCAGACGCAGCACAGTTGAGGCGCGTTTTAAGGAAATTTGAGTGTGCTCATACCTGTGCAGCGTCAGCCAGAAGTGGAACAGTCAGGTGTGTAACCTAAGGAATACCATCAAGTAGATTCCTGCATGCAGGAATCTACTTGAAATCGCCGATTTGGCTCCATATTCTGGGACATA
>JBEKAT010000026.1:0-20896 GCA_050015775.1 Sedimentisphaerales bacterium
GAAATCCTGGACGAATTGCTTGGCTGATTTTATGACCGGCGAATTACAGCGAAAATACGATACGCTTAAAAAAATCCTCAAAGACCTCGGCTCCGTCGTCGTCGCTTATTCAGGAGGCGTCGATAGCACTCTTTTGCTCAAAGTCGCCGTCGATACCCTCGGCGACAAAAACGTCCTCGCCTGCATAAGCGCAGGAGTCGTCGAGCCAAAACACGTCCTCCAAAGGGCAAAAAAAATCGCCAAAACCTTACGCGTCCGACTCCAAACCATCGACGCAGATGAGCTTAAAGACCCCAATTTCGTCGCCAATAAGGCGGACCGATGCTTTCACTGCAAAAGCCATTTGTGTCAGGAACTGATTGATATCGCCGGCAAAAAGGGATTCAAGTATGTCGTATTCGGCACAAATCTCGACGACCTCGACGATTTCCGCCCCGGCAACCGCGCGATGAAACTCTTCGGCATACGCTCACCATTAGCCGAAGCCAAACTCACCAAACACGACATTCGCGCCATTAGCAGAAAACTCAACCTCGAAACCGCCGATGTCCCCTCATCACCCTGCCTCGCATCCCGACTTGCTTATGGATTACAGATAAGCGAGGAACGTCTCAATCAAATCGAAAAAGCGGAAGATTTTCTCAGAACACTTGGCCTCGTTGAGTTCCGCGTCCGCCATCACGATACCATCGCTCGAATCGAAGTCCATCAGGAGGATTTCAAAAAGATTACCGCCGAACCAAATTGCTCGCGAATCATCAAAAAACTCAAATCACTCGGTTTCAAATACGTCGCCATCGACCTCCAGGGCTTCCGCTCCGGCTCATTAAGCGAAACCCTCTCCAAAAATGACAAACGCTGACCGCTACGCAAAGTCATTTTTCATTCAACTAAACCTAAAACTCTCGCCGAAATAATAACATAGGCGACATCGATGCCGTCTATACTTATGAAAACCATAACACTTTCAATAAAACTGTTTTTTGCCCTCGCCCTCGCGTTTTACGCCGGCTGTTCAACCCAGCCGCCGGGCGCCGATTCCTCACCTGCGATATTCCACGATTCCACTCCCGGCTCCCGTTTCGGTCCCGCTCGCATCGACGTCCTCCCCATCACCTCCATCACACCAACATCCGCATCCGACCACGACTCCGCCATCACCGCCTACGTCTGTCTTCTCGACGCCTTCGATTCCCAAATCAAGGCACCCGTCGTTTTCCGCTTCGAACTTTTCCAGCACCTCCAGCGCTCCGCCGACCCCAAAGGCAAACGCCTTATCGTATGGCCTGATATCGACCTCACCGACCCCGCCGCTAACAACAGCCTCTGGCAGGACTTTCTCCGTGCCTATCTCTTCTCGCTCCCGCTGCAAAAATCCTCCGCCGAAAACTGCATCCTCCACGTTACCTGCTTCTGCCCCTCTGGCAAACGGCTCAACGCTGACTTCATCGTCCGCACAAAACCATAATTAAAAAAATGCGGCAGGTCTCAACCCACCGCATTAATCTCACTCGTCAATCTTAAATCCGAAATCTGCAATCCATTAGCTCGGCACTGGCGGCTCATCTGCTCCGATTCCTCCCATACCTTGACGTGTTGACTATTCGATAGAGCCGCTTGTGCATCCAAAATAAAGATACTATGATGATTCATTAAAGACGTTTTTCAAGGAGAATAGAAATGGCGAAAAACAGAAAGATTCGAAAAGTCATCAAGAGCAAACCCACCATCGAGGGAACAGGCGTCCACCTGAAACGGGCATTTGGCTTTAGCGAAGTTCCTTTGTTTGACCCGTTCCTGCTGCTGGACGATTTTCGTTCAAACGACCCGCGGCATTACATTAAAGGTTTCCCCTGGCATCCGCATCGCGGAATCGAGACGATTACTTACGTCCTTCGTGGAAATGTCGAACACGGCGACAGTATGGGCAACAAAGGCGTCATCGGCCCCGGCGATATCCAGTGGATGACGGCGGGCAGCGGCATCATTCATCAGGAAATGCCAAAGGGCGATGATGCCGGCTATATGGGGGGCTTCCAGCTCTGGGCCAATCTCCCCGCCTCTCATAAAATGATGGACCCTCGCTATCGTGACGTCAAAAGCAATCAGATACCGCAAATATCTTTCGATAACGGCGTAACCGTCAGGGTCATCTCCGGCAATGTCCGGGGCACAGAGGGACCTGTTCGCGACATCGTTATCGACCCCGAATACCTCGATGTGACTGTCCCTCCAAAATCAGAGTTCATTCACCCAACCAAACCGGGGCACACCGTCTTCGCCTATGTCATTGAAGGAAATGCCTATTTCTGCAAAGAAAAAAATCCCTTCACCTATGATGTCGTTGGAGCCAACTATTTCGACATCCAGAGGGAACCTTTTGTATCTAACGAAAATCTTGTCCTGTTTGATGATGGCGAACAGGTATTCGTTTCTACCGGCGACCAGCCCGCTCGGTTCCTCCTCATATCCGGCCAACCTATCGGCGAACCCGTCGCCTGGTATGGCCCCATCGTAATGAACACCCAGCAGGAACTTCAAATCGCCTTCGACGAATACAATTCCGGCTCATTCATCAAACATAAGTCGGAAAGGAGAAGTTAAAATGCCGGGAGAATACAAAATGTATATCAATGGAGAATGGGTTGACGCCCTCGACCGTGAGGTTCGCCCAAGCTGCCTCGGCGTTTACCTCGGCGAAGCGTAGCAAAGACGGGTGGCCTTTCGCGTAATGATATACCCCGCTTCGCCACAGGGCTACGCAGGGCAGGCGAACGACGAATTAGCTAAATCCCTAACGATTTCCATACCAATTGGCTCGCTATTTTTCAAAATAATCGGAAGTACCCGCCAACAGTACAGCTTGTGGATAACTTGTTGATAGTTTTTGCCCTATATTCGAGTAGGAAAAATTGCCATACCGTTATTTGTTGCCAAAATAACAAAACGCCGAGCCAGGCGGTTATGAGACAAACGCTAACTCCATTCTAAATAATAAGTTATGTCGCATTGAAGGGGCGCGATAATGGGCAAGCTGAGTCCAGATATTTAATCTGGGTAAAAGATTGGCTAATCGCAAATTCAAACTGTTTTAACAAAATATCAAAGTCAAAGTGGATAACTCCCTGTTTGATGATTCGTTCGAACGTCTGCGGCAACGCTTGCCAAGTTGGCAAATAGCGGAGACATCGGCACTTATGAAATCACTGTTTGTCGAAGAACGCGGTGATTTTTTCTTTCAGTTTTTTGCAAGCGGCTATCGGGTCCGGCGAAGCAGCGACGGCGGAGCTGACGGCGATGGTCTTGGCGCCGGCTCGCAGGACGGCATCGATGTTGTTTTCGTTTATGCCCCCGATAGCAACGTGACCAACACCTGTATCTGTTAAAATAGGCAACGCCTGTTTAACATATTCGAGACCAACGGGTTTCGTATCCGGCTTGGTCGGCGTCGCAAAAACGGGACCGAGCGAGACATACGTCGGCAGTTCCGCAATTGTCGCGTTAAGTTGGGCTGGAGAATGAGTGCTCTTGCCGAAAATCAACGGCGCTAACTGAAGTTTGCGTGCCTGTTCAATCGGCAAATCGTTTTGCCCTAAGTGCACCCCATCAGCGCCGCTCGCTATAGCGATATCAGCCCGGTCATTAATAATACTTATAACTCCCGCGTCTTTGCACATCTTCACAAATTCGCAGGCGACCGCGAAATACCTGTCCGCGTCAATATCTTTTGCCCGCAACTGAAGGCAATCAGCGCCCCCTGCGATACATTGGCCTGTGAGAGTAAAAACATCCGCGGGCAGATTCGAACTAATCAGAACATACAGCCGAACTTTGCTGAACCTGGCCTGGGTATTGGCGAACAGGGCAATATCCTTTTCGAGTGAGTAGCCGGCATACCGCAACCGTTCCATCTCGTCAGCGATGCCTGGCTCAACGCTTCGTAGTGCCTCCGCGAGGACGCGGAGCGCCTCGGGCAACCGTTTGCAGGCGGCGGTAAGCGAATCCTTCAAATCCGTCCGGCCAATCACGCTTTCAATCGTTTGCCCGATGCCGACATCGCCGGGCGTATCCCTGCTCGCAAGCAACTGCTCACTGTTAAGGCGGGCAATTGCCGACGAGAGTTTATGACGCATCTCTTTGGCGCGACTGCTCAGGGAGGCGCTATTGAGGGTGAATCGGCAGTAATCCTCGATTACCCGAAGCGCTTCGCGTGCTCTGTTAAAATTCGCGTCAATTATCCTGTAGCCGGCTCGTTCCATACCCGCCCGATTATACGGCATTGCATCGCGCAGAGGTAAAAAAAAGTGGTGTCTCTCCTCTGTGAGATATTGCCGGGCCGACCATAAAAAAACAGGGTCGCCCTCCTCCGGACGACCCCTATCTATAGGATAACAAAACCGGCCAAGCCGATTTTGGCTGCCATTCAATCGGGCGGATGACGACTCCTCCTCCTATCACCGAGCGTTTGAGCGTCCTGCCCAATTATTAGCAATCAAAGGTAAGATATCAAACATAGCAAACATTATGCCATTGGAGACAAAGATACTGGTTGCAGAAGCCATACGAACCTAACGGTTTGACCTGGATAAAGTTACAAACCTGGCACTATTACAGACAACACGCAAGCCATTAACATGCTTTAGCACTGCGTTGTTTTTTTGCAACATATAATTTCAGGGCAACTTACCTCGTTCGGCATTAGGGCCTATAATTCGTTAATTTAGGACGGATTCCGCATTTGTGTTTACAAAAAGCAACGCGGATATTCTAAAAAGAAACACGGACAGGCGTGAAAGTATAAAGTCCGGGACAAGCCGAAACAGAACCCGATTGTAGCGTGACAAGCAAAATGGCATTTTGTGCCACAATGTGGCGCACGGCACCTTTTCGCCTACTGCGCAGAAAACAACCGCTTCTATCTTGCCCATTTTGACTTAAAATAGGCAAGATACGCGGTCGCGAATGAAACAAGATTATGGTCTCTTGTTACATTTTTTGTCTGCAAAAACTGCGGAGATAATAGCGTCTTGCTTCTTCGCATTCAAAGCCCAAAACACTTTATCAATCCGCCTTATATTCTCATGCCGTGTTGGTTTCAGGACCGCGTAAAGATGACGATCCCGCCGCCTGGCGTCCGTCATAAGGTCAACAAAATTCGTCTCGAACATTACCCGAAAACGGTCTATAAAAACATCATCATGCAATAATAACCATGCCTTAAAAGCCCTGTAATGGTCCTGCATTACTATCTTCCTGGCAGCCGCGAGTATTTCATCCTCGCCTTTTGCTCGTTTTGTCGCCAGGTCCGTCATCGGGTGTGATAATGGATTCTCCAATGCCAGCATCCAATATGTAAAATGCTTTTCTGTAAATGCGGAAATCCCCAACCCCAAAGATATAGGTATTTGCAGCATCGTTAAGAAAACGGTTTTAAAAGACATTTTCTCTTTTTGTTTGTTAGTTACCATTTAATAATCGTCTCTACCAAATCGCGGGCCTATTAAGTTGTCCCCGATTGCAGGATGATAATGCATGTCGTTATGATAATGAATGTGTGTATCGCCGCTAACTAACTCTTTATATTGCTGTTCAGGAGAGAGAGACTCATAGTAGGTCCCTAATTGCTCTTGTGCTTGAGCTATTCGTCTTTTTCCCTCATCAGGATAACTATTTCGCAGGTCGGGTACTTCTGTCTCACTTAAAATACGCTTTTTTTCTTCCTCGCTGAGATTTCGAACCCATTTTGTATACGCTGCATTCTCTGCTTGTTTGAATTTTGGCGTTATCAGCTCTCTGAACCATTCTCGATACGGATGTAGGATAGATAATTCTTCTTGTTCTTCCTTCCCTATCTCTCTAATTTGTTTTTTGTAAAAGAGGGGGTCGCTTTTTTGTAACCCTTCCGCTTTCACCGCTTCTGTTTTGGCCTGTTGACGCTCTTTTGTTTCGCGGGAGGTTTGCTCTTCGGCTACTTCGGCGGCAGCGGTTTGTGGGGATGCAGCCCATTTGATGTCCGATGCCATTTTGCCGCCAGGAGGAGTTTTAAGCAATTTATAGACACCCAGGGCCGCTGCGGGACCGTAAATATCCCTCAGCATTCGGCCAACGGATTTCTCGTCCATTGTTTGTTGTTTTACCGCGAGAAGTTGAAGCAATTGAGCTGGCTCTTCCGCCTGCTGAGGAGTGATTCTGTAATCTTTTAAATTTTTTGTCTCAGGATTAACAAGGGCTTCGAGTGTAGTGGAAGGCAATGTTAATTTTTTGCGACCGACCTCGCCAGCCGCGATTATACCGATATAATTGAGCGCCTCTTCCGGTTTCCAACCCATTGCATTTGCCGTAGATGTGGCTCTGCCGAGAATATCAATTGTTTCTTCTTCAGTCAAACCGGTGTTTTTCGATACCGCTCCAATCTGCCTGCGAAATGCACCTTGCTGCTCAGGGGTTTTCATGCCCTGACCGGCCATCAAGGTAATCAATTCAGGAGTATTGGCTCCGCCGCGACGAGCTGCATAACCGAGCATCCCTTCCAAACCCTGTTGATATTGCTCCGAAGATAATTCGCCGGATTCGACAAGGCCCTTAAATTGCCTGGCATATTGCGAGATAACAGGCAATCCGACTTCCTGCGAAACAGAAGTTTTTTTGAGCAAATCAATGGTCTGTTTGGTGACATCTTTGCGGCTTTTTTCATCGAAGGCATTCATTACCTTGAAGACATCTTCGAAACCCTTACGCATGTTTTGGAGATTACCAACCGCCTCATCACAGCGATTTTGGAAATCACTGAAAAATTGCGATATCTTTCCTGCCACGAGTGCAACGGCAGTTATAATCGCAGCAAAACCTAAGGGACCGGCAAGCGACCTAATGCCGTCGCCAATCCATTCGAGTGCGCGTGAAGAACGGCTGCCCATCTGCTGGACATTATCGCCGACTCTGTTAAGGTTCTGAGTGACGCCTTGAAGGTCTTGCTGGACCTGCTGAGTGCCTTCGGTCTTTACGTGTATGTTTACGTCTTTGGCCATATTTGCCTTATAATTCCGCCAGGACGGGCAGCCGAAGCATCCCGCTGCCCCCCTGGTTGATATGTGGCTCTTTTATACCTGGACCAACGCTGCCAGACCCTGGTCCGCCGCATTATCCGGCCCGATTTGTGGGTCAGATAACGTTGCGATGATGCACAGATTTGCTCCGGTGACATTTCCTGCCGTCGGCGCATTGACGCGGAAAAACCTCGGATGCGATTGTCGCAGGTTCACGTCAATGGCAAAAACCTTGTTGCTATCAGTCGCTTGGATAACAGCAGAAAGCGCTGCATCTACCACGTCCGCGACTGTCCCGAAGCCGCTATCATCATCGGCTTCGAGCTTTGGCGCGTGAGCTGTGTCGGTTGAGCCAATGATTACATTGGTAGTACCGACAATCATTTCGACGCGAAGATGGTTCCAGCCCGATACGTCAACGTAGGAATTGCCGACAAAAGCACCGTTGTTTTTAAACTGCGGGGAAAGCAATACTACCCGCTTTTGGTTTTGTACTGCATTCATTTTTTTACTCCAATTCACACTGTTAAAACACGTTTCAAACGCTTGCTACATGCTGCTTAAAGAGCGATTAACTGCCATTTGTAATCAGCCCTACAATCGCTCCCAGCTCTGTACCTGTGCTAACACCAAAGGCATTGATGTCAATTCGCTCAACTCCGCGAAGCGCAATCTGGTCATTGCCGAACAGAACTTCGTAAGATTGAGCAATTTCAATCGATTTTCGTTCGCCCAGATATGCGCCGAGTTTCAAATCTCCGAGGATTGCACAGATTTGTGAATTTGCCTCGACATAAGGCATGCAATGCACAAATTCGACCGGATATCCGAACAGGTAACGACCTTTTTGGCTCGATAGAACCTCAAAAATGTTGGCTACACCGGCGGCCTTTGCGAGCGGATAAACCACGTTGTAATAAAACTTCTTCGACATATACCACTGCGCTCCATCGTCCGCCATAGTTGGCAATATGCCTATAACCTTCAGGAAGTCGTCAAGCTCAAGTTCCGAATAGGCATTACCTGTACCCACTATCAAACCTGGATTTCGTGTCGGGTCTGCGTTGATTTTTTGCAGCGCACCGATAATCCCGGTCATCCCGAAATACTTCGCGGTTCCATCTCCGCAAAAACCGATTTCATCTTCCTTCTTTGCCAAGCTGCGAACAAGGGAAGCGCCTACGATTTCAGCCAGGCCGATAATCGCATCTTCTTCCAGCTCACGGTTGATAACCGCCAGGCAGGCAAGCTTCTTGGCGTATAACCCGACCGGGTCCAGCTTAATATCGCTTTTGGTGATCTCCTTGCCCTCTTCAGGACAATAAACCGTGAGGTCCGCCGTCATACGTGGGACGATTTGTTTGCCCGAACCCATCGGAAAAACAAAGGTGTTTTTACGGAATTTGCCATAAACGCCGAGCAACTGGATTATCTGGCCAGCTATTATCTCCGGTACCAAAATGCCGCCTGTCTGATTTGTGAGAGTCCCTATGTCTTTGGGCTTCCCTATAATTGTTCGGATTATTTCTCCGAATTCTTTGGCCTGCTGTTCGTTTGCCCAGATGCCCTTATACACACCGGCCTGATTGCTTGCTGCCAAAACAGAACGGCCATAAGCCGACAACTTCTTTGTTATGTCGCCGACCTCTTTGGCCATTTCCTGAAACGCGAGCTTCATATCGTTTTCAAGAGCATCCATGCGGTCGCTCGCGGCCTTAAAACCTTCTGCTACTTTTTCGACTGTTGCTGATTGCAGAGGCATAATTTTTACCTCTTTTCCTTTACAGTTTTTCCACTACCACGAAAAACGCGGGGGTTCGTGGTAAACCCCCGCTCGCCTACAAACGGCAAAATAATCTATGGACCGCAAACAAAATGCGCAGCAATATACCGCAGTGTGCGGCTCGCCAGCGGTAATACATTCCACGCATTTTTTCATAGCAAAATTCCTTTTGCGATACCGGCATAATCCGGCTCAGGGTCCAAATTCTCCGCATCAATTTCCGGTATCCCGAGCGCCTTAAAATCGCCAACTATTAACACTTCGGCGAGGTCCTCATCTTTCATTTTTCGTTGTGCGATTTTGTCGGCAATAAAATCCTGCTTTCGCTGCTTTGACCGGCTCAAAGCATTGCGATTCGAGGGGACCGGAACGCAGGAAATTTCGAGCAATTCAGCTTTTGTAAACGTTCGGACGCGAGCACCATTGACGGTCTCGTCTGTCCACTCCAACGGAATAAATCCAACGCTGAATGCCCGCTGAAATTTATTTTTGTATAGATACCAAAATTCGTTGCCAAGCTCGGTCTCGGCAAACCAGATATTGACGTGCAATCCGTCCTTAGCAATCCATACCTTTAACGCCTGGCCAATAACCGAGCTGTGACCGGTATCAAGTCGATTCTGATGAGCTGATATGATAACCGGATTTTTAAGATACTCGCCGAGCATTTCGCTGAATGCCGACGGCAAAATAATTTCCTCATCACGGTCCACACTCGCATCACTAACAACGGCCTCGATTTGCCTTGCTGCCTCGTCGATTGCCTTGACAAAAAGGGACGGAGTTTCTCGGTACTCCGTCCCTTCCGTGCTAAGCCGAGCTACATAATCCCGCTCGCCGGTTTGAATCCGTTCAACCAATGACTTAAAATCGACCTCCATGTCGAATGCTCCTTTGATTCTCTGGAAATTAACTCGCCAATTTTAATTTGCGTTTTTTGTATTGCATAACCGAAGGCGATTTCAATATCCGAGATATGCCCTTTTTGGCGTTGTCAGGCAGGCCGCCCCAGCGACGCCCAACCTCCTCAAGGAAAACGTCATCATCGATGCCCTTTATGTCAAACCGGCCCAGCATTGCAATCAATGCCATTCTCTGCAAAAACGGCTCATAGCCGTCGAGAACCTGTTCTAATCCGGCAATAACATCATTTTTGATTTCGCCAATAACTTTGTGGACCCCTGGTGATAACGCTGCCTGCATTTCTCTGTTCTTGTTTTCGACCTGGACCGTCAGCAATTTAATGAGCGATGTTTGCTCTCGGTGTTCGCGGCCTTTAGATATGGCCAAACTGAGCAAATCCATTGCCCTGCATGATTCGTCCCCCAACTCCTGGTCCGACATTTCTGCTACAACCGCCTGCTTTTTTGTATTTGCTGTCCCCATGATACACCTCGTTTCTTTGCGTCCTGCGTTATACTCCTATTTTTTTAACACTGTTTGCTTTTTCCAACTCTCTGAGGTCACGCAACCCCTGAGAGACATACTCGATGTTTTCGCGTGCGAGCTTTCGCCATAACTCCAAGCTCGGCTCGTTTCTGGGGTTCCTGTGCGGGTGCGTAAGCATTTCTGCGATATCCTCGGTTATCTCGGCGGTTTTGCTTGCCGTTTCGCCCAGGTGACAAATCGCATAATCCGCTATCCGCTGCCGTGTTTCTTTATTCATTTTGTGACCCCATTCGCCTAATTTAGCAATTCCAGTTTAAGATATGAACCGCTTTTGACGGTATTCACGCCCGATGCTATTTTCTGACAAAATCGAAGGTTTATAGTCCCTGGCTTATCGACCGATATAACAGCGGTCAGAATAACCCATTTGTAACCTGCCTCGTCAACCGGAAAGCTGTAAGCTTGTTCGCGTAAAATTTCGCCGTCCCATGTCCCCCCGCCTAAACTGAAACTTGAGCCGTTGCTGTCGTTTGCTTCAACAACAAAAAGGTCTGCCTTTATCGCGTAGATTTTTCCCGCCAGGACCTTTGCCGATAAACCATTTATATCCTCAAGGTTTGTTCCGGTCGCGTTGTTGTCTATCGTGACTACGGCGCTATTGTGAGCGTATGACTGCCTCGATGCCTCGTATGGGCTGTAAGGTACCGCAACCGCGATTGAAGTAACGGCGAACAATATGAGCAAAGTTATTCCGGCCAACTTGATTTTAGGTGACATTTCGCAACTCCTAAAGCGCATGACAATCAGAATTATCCTTATCCGCTTCTATTTTTTCGCACCCTGGACACTTGAACCAGTTCTGCATCCTAAACCCACGCGGCGACAATACAGGAGTCCAAACACAATGGCACTTATTGCATTCAAAACGGTTTTCGCCAACCGGCGTAAGGTTATACTTCCTGCATTGTTTCCTGATAGAGCCGGTTAATTTACTTTTCATTTTTATTCAAAATCATAGTTCCGTTTTGAGGTCATTCAATAATAATGATTCCCCAAGTTTCTCAAAATCACTCCATATTTGTCCCTGATATCGGTTTATACCACGAAGTTTATCCTCAAGTTTTGCAATTTCAAGGCGGTCAAAATCGGTCAACACGCTTTGAAATTGCAGTGCGTGAATCTGCGCAACAATTCGCCGACCTTCCTCCCCAACAATAGCGAGGTACAAGGAAAGACGGTTACTTACGCGGAGAATAAGCTTCGCATCAACTCGAATTTTTCCAAGCTGCTCGCGCTCATAACACTGCACCACAGCAAGTGGGATTTCCCATTCACCGTGACACTTTTTAGCTCCAGGAAACTGCCCACCTTTACATAATCGCATGACCTGCCGCTCCCCCACGCCGAGCAGCTCAGCGGCGTCTTTTGAGTTTAGGATTACATTTCCGAGAACATCCGTCTTTTTGCTTGAAAAAATCTTCATTGAATTCTTTTGTTGTTTCTGGTATCCTTATTCTGTTGATTTTTGCTGAGCGATTCGAGTATTGTTAAAGTCGCTGCGTTTGAAGCCGAACGGCTTTCGCGCAAAGCACGCTTATTTATCAATTGCACGGCAAGGTTGTTCGTGATGCGAACCGATTCGGCAGTTTTGTGTTTCGTCTTCATATTAAACGCCTTTTTACACTATATCGGCGTATTGTCAAGGGCAAAATGAACAAAAACGCAGGAAATGTTCAAGATTTTTCGTCAAGATTGAAGGTGTCCCGGCAACAAGCCGGCTTGACCCAATCAGAGTTTGCCAAAAAGCTCGGTTTGAAGGGAAATACCCCGATTTATCGTTTTGAATTAGGGACCAGTTCCCCCTCGATTGATGTTCTATGTAGGATAGCGGAAGTTTTGAAGGTTGACCTTCACTGGTTAATAACTGGCTTGCCTTCGCCCGCCGAAAAAAGATTCAGGGAAGCTCAAATCGAAGTAATTGGACGACTTGCAAAATACATTGGGACCGCCATAGGCGAATTGATGCTCGATTTTAAGCGAATTTCTGATGAATTAAATGATTTGACGGCAAAAAAGCACAAGGGGGAAAAAGTGAAAGAGGGGGATATGAAGTCGCTTGAAGAAGAGAAATTTCGCATTATCAGAGCGCTTGCTGATTTACAAAAAGACCAACCTTGGGTTACGGAAGCCATAGAAAAATTAAGCAAGTAACGTCCTATAAAAGAATTTTCAAAAAATCTGAGATTTTTTCGGTTTTTTTTGCAAAACCGCTTTTTTACGCTAAAAAAAAGTGGACAAATCCAGTCCGCTTTTTGTTCAGTTTTCGCTTAACAGCTTTTAAAATCCTAATTTTTAAGCCAAAAACGCAGATAAAATTTATTTCGATGTCCGTTTAGATGTCCGATGTCCGCTGTGGAAATCTCTTTTGAAGCGCCTTTTTTTGGCTTTTCAATTTGCCTATCTAATGCTTTTACGCGGGGCTTTATAGGTTTTTAAACGGTTTGCCCTTTTCGTGTTCTGTCTCATCGCCCAAGTGTCCAATTGCAAGCAAAATCGCAATCGTGCGCCACATAGCTTTTTACTTAACTTCTGTTTTATTTCATCCTTCGATTGCTCTCTAAGTCACGCTCAAATAGGGCTTTATCTCGCCACTTCCCGCCTAACTTCGCCTATTCCCGCTCAAAAGCTTTCAGTGCCATTTTGGTTGTCGTTTTACACACACTCGCCATAGTTCACATAACCCCTTGTAATTGCCACATTTACCCGTCCATTCCCGTCCATTCCCGCTCAAAAGCTTTCAGTGCCATTTTGGTTGTCGTTTTACACCCGAAAAGATTTTTTCAAAAAATTTCCATTTTTTGCTTGACTATCTCTACACTTGTAGAGTAAGCTCGTCATTGTTAGAGGAATTAAGGAGATTATTATGACAAGAAAACAATCGGAGCTTACCGCGGGCGAATGGGCGATTATTCAGGCCGTATGGGACAACGAGCCATGTGCCGCGCCAACTATCCAGGAGTCGCTCGAAGAGAAAATCGGCTGGAGCTACAGCACGGTCAAGACAATGATGGACCGGATGGTCGGCAAGGGGCTGCTTCGGACGCAGAGGATGCGCAATCTTATTCTTTATAGTTCAAGTATTACGAAAAAAGAGGCGCAAAGCGGAGAGATAATGCGGGCGATGAAGCGGGCGTTTGACGGCGCGCTTACGCCGATGATGCAGTTTATGCTGGATAGTAAAAGTTTGACCGAAGATGAGCTGGGGCAGCTTGAAGCGATGATAAAAAACAAGAAAGGTAAAGCGAAAAGTGGAAGATGAGGAGGAGCACAAGGAAATTTGATTGGGAGGTTAGTTTATGGATATTGTAATAGAGCAAATCAATTCAGTAGGTAAGGCATTCGTTAATTTTGCGTGGCCTATGCTGTGGCAAGCCAGTGCGCTGATAGCGATTCTATTGGCGGCGGACTGGCTGCTGCGAAGAAAGGTGCGAGCGGTATTTCGCTACTGGCTGTGGATGCTGGTGCTGGCAAAGCTATTTTTGCCGACGACGCTGTCAAGCCCGGTGAGTATCGGTCTGCTGACGGGTAACGCATTGCCCGCAATCAATATTGCCGCGACTGAACAGCCCGTGGGTGGTGATATTTCAAGTGTTCTTCCCAATTCGCCACGCACAGCGGAGACAGGCGAGACAAGCGTCGCTTTGCATACGGAAACGCCGATTCAGAGCCAGGCCGTTACGCCTGTGGTGTCACTGACGCGAGAGGGCGGGATATTTCTGGTTTGGCTGATGGTTGTCTGCGCGATGCTTTTATTGCTTATGCAGCGGGCGGTATTTGTCTGCGGGTTAGTGCGGCAATCAGCGGAAGCAACCAGCTTAATGAACGATGCGCTTAAGTTTTGCTGTAACCAGATGGGTGTCAGGCAGACAATCTGGCTGAAGATTTCGCCAAACGCGACAAGCCCGGCGGTGTGCGGGTTGTTTCGGCCTGTGATTTTAGTACCGCAGGAACTCGGCCCAAGTTTGGGGGTAAGTTCGCTGCGTGTGGTATTGATGCACGAGCTGGCGCATATAAAGCGCGGCGACCTGTGGGTGAATCTGTTACAGACGGTTTTGCAGATTGCATACTTCTACAACCCGTTATTGTGGTTGTCCAACTGGGTGATTCGGCGCGTGCGCGAGCAGGCAGTAGATGAGGCGGTACAGGTTGCACTTGGGGAGAGGGCAAGCCAATATCCGGAAACGCTGCTGAATGTCGCGCGACTGACATTTGAGAGGCCGGCGTTGAGTTTGCGATTGACAGGCGTTGTGGAATCGAAGAGCGCGCTTACCAGCCGGATTAAAAGGATGCTGACCCGGCCCATACCCAAATCCGCAAAACTCGGCATACTCGGCTTGGCTGTTATATTAATCTTAGCCGCAGTCCTCTTGCCTATGGCACAGGCGACCCCACCACCAGAATTCGTCATTAAAGGTACTATCACCGATGCTCAAACAGGCAAACCAATCGCCGGCGCAAAGGTCGGAGATACGGAGCGATACGACGAGGGAAAGCATGGGGCCGTGACAGATTCAAATGGGGATTACAGTTATAAAACGTGGTATGAAGAGCACGGCGTAAAGGCGGAGGCAGATGGTTATAAGAGGCAGGACAAGGGATTCGAGACGAAGTTTTTGGGCAGCGAGAAGGAAAAGGTGATAGATTTTTCGCTCGAGCCGGCAGAGCCTTCTGAAAAGACCGATTACTCCTCAGTCATTGTCACCGAAGGCGTTGGGTTTGACAGTTTTATCGTAGGTGACGCTAATTGCACGGGAGAGTTCATAAAGAGCAAATTAGGCGAGCCGGATAAGGAGACCAAAAACGAGCAACAGGGGTGGTGGATTGCCTACCATGAAAAGTATGGTCTGGATTTCTGGCTGAATTCGCGAGAAAAGAGGTTGTATGAAATCCGGCTGAACAAGGGTTTCAAAGGGAAACTGAGTTCCGGGATATCGATGTCTTCGACAAAGCAGGATGTTTTCGCTGTCTATGGGCAGCCATTATCGGAGAAAACCGCCGGCACCCTCAGCAGAGATTTTTCGTATTACGAAAACAGAGTCCTCTTCTACAATAAAAATCCGGATTCCGGGGAATCAAGATTCAGCAAGATATATTACAGCGACAAGGGAATTTTGTTCTGGTTTGACGGCGACAAGATAAATCAGATTGTTATCTACCCTCCCGTCAGTAATAAGCACAGAGTGGTTGGTATAGGGCCCGGCTGGCAGAGATTACAACGGGTTATCGGAGATAACTATGGAGGTTCAATCGGCGGTTATAGCAACGATGAGCAAAAGTGCGGGGAATACTTCGAGCAGGTTTTATCCTGGGCAAAACCGGGCGACACTTTTGTAATGATGTTTGCCTTTGACGAGGAAAAATTCGGCCATAGCCAAATAGTCCCCCAAAAATACCAGGACATGCTGCCGAAACCATGGCTGGAAATAAAAGAACAGATTGAACGCGGCGAAGTGCTGGAGCTGAAGGGAAAGGCCCGAGGGCTTGATACAATAGTTCTTGCCGCCCCAACTCTTGACCGGCTCGATGAGCTTATAAAATCAACCGAACTTCTGCAACCTTTCAAAACCCCTGCTGTAAAAGTTGGGCCCGAAAATCTCCGTATCTATGAGGTAAACCGGATGGTAGCGGAATTTTCTGAAAAGGAGGATTTATCGACGCCGGAGGCGGCATACGCGAGTATCAACAGGGTATCGGCCAGCGGCGACCACGCAGGGTGGCAACGGGTCAGTGTTAAGGAACTGGCAGAGAAATTGGCCAAAGAAAGCAATAAAGATAAAACCGATGTTGAGTCGGAATGGGCAGAGGTGCTTTTGAATGCGAAGATTATTGAGGTGCGGATATGCGACGGAAATACGGCCGTGGTAATGGCAAAACTGCCACAGAAATTTTCCTCGAAACCGATTAGCAAACCGATTGATATTAGACATCTCAAACTTGAGGATGGCAAATGGCTGAACACAGGCAACGACCGCGTGTGGACAATTGAAGAGTCAAGGCAATTATTCGACAACCTGTGCAAAAACTAATATTCAACTGATGTGCCGGCGAAACAATATGTGATTTTGTTCGCGACAAAAGGCAACGACGGCAAGCCGACGCCTATACCCAAAGATTTGCTGCAAAAAGCCAGAGGGATTAACGAGCAAAGCGGCAACCTACATCAATAGGAGGCGAATTTGTTTGCGGGGTGGTTTTTTACGGCGGTGTGGATATAATGGCGTCTTTTAAGACGCCATTTTTATGCGCAAACGTATAGCGATATTGGGTTCGACGGGGTCGATAGGAACGACGGCCCTGCGGGTTATTGATGGGCTGAATGTTTTGCCCAAAGATAAATCGCAGCAGTTTGAAGTTATTGCGCTGAGCGGGCACAGCAATATCAAATTATTAGCAGAGCAGGTGCGGCGATACAGGCCTAAGTATGTGGCGGTAAGCGATGTCGATTGCGTTGAGGAATTTCGCCGGCTCATCGAAGGGTTGGATGTAAAGGTTTTGGCTGGGGCGGAGGGGCTGACCGAAATCGCGGAGCTTGAGGGGGCTGATACAGTATTGGCGGCGGTTGTAGGGGTTGCGGGGTTATCGGCGGTTTTGGCGGCGGTTCGTAAAGGCAAGAGGATTGCGATAGCGAACAAGGAGCCGTTAGTTATAGCGGGCCAGTTAATCACCGCGGAGGCAAAAAAATACGGCGCGGAGTTGCTGCCTGTTGACAGCGAACACTCGGCTATTTTTCAGGCGATGCAGGCGGGCAGGCACGAGGAGGTGGCCAAGATAATCCTGACGACATCCGGGGGGCCATTCAGGAAGGCAAATCCCGCCGGGATACCGGACGCGAGTATCGAGCAGGTTCTGGCGCATCCGGTTTGGCGGATGGGGCCGAAGATTACGGTGGATTCGGCGACGATGATGAACAAGGCGCTGGAGATAATCGAGGCGCGGTGGCTTTTTGACGTGCCTGCCGAAAAAATAGAAGTTATGGTTCATCCTGAGTCGATAGTTCATTCAATGGTTGAGTTTGTGGACGGCTCGGTAATTGCGCAGATGGGAAACCCGGATATGTCTCTTCCGATTCAATATGCACTGACATATCCGCTGCGTCTGCCCGGCTCAGCGAAGAAACTTCAGCTTGACCGGCTCAAGACGCTGACTTTCGAGAAGCCAAACCCACAGGTATTTCCCGCGATAGAGATGGGTTTTGAGGTTGCTCAAAAGGGCGGGACGGCCGCGGCGGTATTTAACGCGGCGAACGAGGCCGCCGTCGAGCAGTTCCTGGCAGGGAGAATAAAATTTGGTAATATCGTTGAGCTTGTCCGGCGATGTTTAGATAACTACATTGTTAAAATGGATGACCACGGGCAAGACGCCCGTAACACAAACGCGTCACTTGAAGAATTGTTAGAGGCGGACGCCTGGGCAAAGAAAGAGGTAATGGAATGTCTGAAAAATCATCAGTTTCGATGAAACCATACTCACGAGCCATTTTGCTGACTATGGTGGTCGTCGCGACCCTTGTTCTTATTATACGCAATATCGATGTTTCCAAAAACATCCTGCTGGTGCTGCTTGGTTTCGGCGCGGTCATTTTTATTCATGAGCTTGGGCACTTTATCGTCGCAAAACTGTGCGGGATAAAGGTTGAAGCGTTTTCGATAGGAATGCCGCCTATTTTGTTCGGCATAAAGAAGGCGAACCTGGGCTGGCGGATACGCATTTTGCCTGAACTGCTGCGCGATGCTCGTCTCAGCGAAGGCGACGTCGAAGTCACAGAAGGAACAGAATCGTCAAGCCACAGCCAGGAAGACGAGGATTCGGAAGACGGGCTTTTAAGTTTCACGGTGGGTAAAAAAATTCTGCCAGGCGAAACCGAATACCGAATAGGGCTGATTCCTCTGGGCGGTTTTGTCAAAATGTTAGGTCAGGAAGACGTGGGGCCTGTGAAGGTAAACGTTGACCCGCGGTCGTTCGCCAACAAGTCCGTTCTTGCCCGCGCAGCGGTATTGGCCGCGGGAGTGACTTTCAACGCGATAAGCGCCATTATTGGATTTATGATAGTGTTCCTGATTGGTATAGGTTTGACAGCCCCGATTGCAGGCAACGTGGTGCCCGGCTCGCCGGCGGAACAGGCGGGCATAAAATCCGGCGATGAGATAGTCGAGGTCGCGGGCGACAGCAGCCGACTGGATTTCAGTGACATTATGATGGCGGCGGTGCTTTCCGGGAAAGATAAGGCGATACCGCTTAAGGTCCGCCGAGCCGACGGCACAATCGATGATATTTCGTTAGTCGCGAAGCAAGTACCGGGTGGTCAATTTCGGGGCTTCGGCATACAAAAACCATCTACGCTGACCATAGCACAATTGCCCCCCGCAGACGCCAACCAGTTGTTTGAAAACACGGGTCTGAGGCCCGGCGACCACATCAAGGCCGTTGCGGGAATCGATGTTAACAACCACTGGCAGATAGAGCCGATAATTGAAGGGACTTTTGAGCCGAACATTACGTTTTTGGCGGAGCGACGGGAAGCACCGGGCAAGTCGCATCTTGTTGAAGGCCGGCTCGCTTTGAGTTTTACGCCCGCGAAGGATCTCGTCGGGGAATCCGAAGAAGCAAACCTCGCCAATATCTGTTCTATGGTACCGCGACTGCGGATAGCCGCGGTATCGGAGGAGCCGAGGTCGTTTAAGGAATGGTTCCTGCGGTTGTTTGGTATCGGTAATGAAAGACAACGACTGAAGCGTGGCGATATTGTAGTCGGGCTGGCCGATGTAAATAATCCGACGTTTACCGAGATGCGCGAGATTACCATGGCGCACGAGAACAATAACCTTGCGGTTACGGTTCTTCGCACGGGCCACAACGGCATAGAGGAACGCATAGCCATATCGGTGATTCCACGGCTGGATACGGATTCCAACCGTGTTGTAATCGGTATAATTCCTGAGCTTGATATCGAGCATCCGGTAGTCGCCAAAGCAATCGCAACCGAACGGCGTCTCAATCCGCCGACGATTCCTCGCGGCGCGACGATAACGGCCGTAGATGGTGTTAAAGTGTCCAGTTTTTATGATGTTGCACGCCTGTTGAAGCGGAATTCAGGCCATCGCGTTACGATTGACTGGCGGCTTGACGCACATACAGCCGGCAATGTGACGATTGTTGTGGGTGAGAAACAGGACGTTGTCAGTGCATACGCTTTTACTGAGGAGGTACTACCGTTCGCGGAACTGGAACGGCTGTACAAAGCCGACGGGCCTGTTGACGCGATACGGATGGGATACAAACGCACAAAGACGTTTATCATTCAAACGTATGTTACTTTGCATCGACTGATAGGCGGGCTTGTAAGCCCCAAGCAGCTTATGGGGCCGGTGGGCATCCTGACGTTCAGCTACCGCATCGTCGCCGTCAAGCCCTTTGTTTATTATGTTTATTTCCTCGGCCTTATAAGCGCATCAATCGCGGTGCTGAATTTTCTCCCGCTGCCGCCATTTGACGGCGGGCTGACGGTGCTGTTGCTGATCGAGAAAATCAAAGGTTCGGCGATAAGCGTGCGAACGCAGGAAATTATCGCCTACGTGGCCTGGGGGCTGGTCGGTTCACTTATGCTGTATGTGACATTCAATGATGTCGTCCGTCTTATTTTCGGTTTCTTCAGCTGACGATAATGACAGCGGCAAAGGACTCCTTGATAATCAGAAAGGATTCTGGTAATGACAATGACGCTTGAGAAGCTAACACCGGAGGCATATCACGACAACCTGCAGGCGGCGCTGATACAGTTTGACCCCGAAGTCCACAAGCTGATAGCGAAGGAATACGAGCGTTTGCAGGATACGATACAGCTTTTGGCAGCGGAAAATCAGTGTTCGCGGGCAGCACTGGCGGCACTCGGTTCAATCCTGCAAAACAAGACCTGTGAGGGATTCCCCGCGGCCCGGCTTCACGGCGGCAGCAGCGTGATGGACGAGGTCGAGAGGCTGGCCATCGAACGCGCCAAACGGGCGTTCTGCGCCAAATACGCCAACGTCCAGCCGCATTCGGGAACGACGGCGAATCAAATCGTAATAACCGCCCTGCTCAGGCCGGGCGACAAGATACTGAGTATGGCGACGAGCCACGGCGGACACTATTCCCACGGCTTTATAGATTCAGTCACCGCAAGATTTTTCGAGATTGAAAGTTACCACGTTGACAGGGACACGTTTCTTCTGGACTATGACGAAATACGAAAGCAGGCGAGACGATTCGGGCCAAAATTGATTATATGCGGAGCAAGCGCATATCCCCGCACAATCGACTTCGCTAAGTTCAGGCAAATCGCCGACGAGGCGGGAGCGTTATTGCTCGCGGATATTTCGCATTTGTCGGCGCTGGTTATGGGGGGAGTTCACGCATCGCCCATCGATTATGCTCATCTGACAACCACCAGCACCTATAAGCCCGGCGGGCCGAGGGGCGGGCTGATTTTGTCGGGCAAGGATTACGACCGCAGGATTAAAACAGCGAGCGGAGAAACACCATTGTGGCAGTTGATAGAAAAAACGACGTTCCCCGGCATTCAGGGGACGCCATATTTCAGCAATATCGCCGCCAAGGCGGTCTTTTTCAAAGAGGCCGTATC
>JBEKAT010000027.1:0-20014 GCA_050015775.1 Sedimentisphaerales bacterium
CCCTAATGTTATGCCTAATGGTATGATATCAATGGATGATTTCTTCTATATCGCGCAGGATTGGCTGACAAGCGGCCAGGAATATTAGTCCTGCGAGGAAAATTGGTGAATCATCCATATTCGATCATGACCAAAATTTTAATCTGAAGCGCAACACTTCAGATCAAAATGCGCCTGAGCAGGCAAACGGAATCATTAATCTTATTAATAAGTGCCCCATAATTTGAAGGGAAGTATTTATGACAGGGAAGGTGTTTAAGTTGTCGGTGGTTTTATCTTTGCTGACAGGTTGCGCGTGTAACGCAATCCAAGACAGTAATGCGCCCTGGCAGCCGGATGTAAAACTATCCGGTTTGACCAGGCTTTTTGAGACCGGCAAAACCCGCCAGATCGTGGTAAATGCCGACGGCCCAGGCGATTTTAATTCGATACAGAAAGCGATTGACTCTGTTCCAAAGGACAACAAAGAAAGAATTGCTGTATTGATAAAGCCCGGTTTTTATAAGCAGCGGGTTTTGATACCAAAGAACAAGCCTTTTATTACCTTGCGGGGTGAAGACCCATATAAAACGATTATAAGCTATAATCTTAATCACGATATGAACAAGCCCGACGGCTCAGGTAAATACCTCTCTGATTGCGCGACGCTAATTGTCGATAGCAATGACCTTATACTGGAAAATCTTACCATTGAAAATACTTTCGGTCCTCATCCGCAGGCGCTGGCTGCAAGGTTGATTAGCGAGCGTGCCATTGCTGTAAATTGCCGTTTTCTGGGCGGACAGGACACGCTGATGGCCAATTCGGGCCGCCAGTATTACGTGAATTGTTTCATAGAAGGCGGCACGGATTTTATTTATGGTTATGCTCAGGCTGTTTTTGACAACTGCATGATACATTCCAAGGCCAACAGTCATATTACGGCCCATGCAGCTTCCGAGCCAAATCTTCCTACCGGCTTTGTTTTTTATAGTTGCCGGGTCACAACGGCCGATGGCATTATGACAGACCTGGGCAGGCCGTGGCGTCCTTATGCAAAGGTGGTTTATTATGATTGCTGGCTTGACAAAGGTATAAAGCCAGAGGGCTGGGATAACTGGCGCGACCCCAACAGAGAGAAAATGGCTTTTTATGCGGAATATAAAAGCTCCGGCCCCGGCGCTAATCCGTCATCGCGCGTGAAATGGTCGCATCAGCTTACCGATGTTGAGGCCAAAAAGTTTTTGCCGGAAAACTTTATGAAGCTCGACGGGCATACTATTGACCAGTGGCTTCGGGAAATTCTTGATTTTCGCAAAACAACTGCTCTTAAGAATTAAATATTTATGAAAACCGTTAAGATTGCAATTTTTTGTTTGTTTGTATTGCTTGGTTTTAATAGCGCCTGGCCTGCTCTGGCAGCATTGCCGGCCTTTCCGGGCGCCGAAGGTTTCGGCAGGTATGCTGTTGGCGGGAGAGGCGGCCAGGTTATTGAAGTCACCAATCTCAATGACAGCGGTCCGGGCAGTTTAAGGGCGGCTGTAGATGCCAACGGCCCAAGAATTGTCGTTTTTCGTGTTGGGGGCTATATCGAGCTGAAATCGGTGTTGGATATTAACAAGCCGTATATTACTATTGCCGGCCAAACAGCACCTGGCGACGGAATATGTCTTAAGAATTTTTATCTTGCTGTGCACGCCGACAATGTGATTATTCATTATTTGCGTGTGCGGCCCAGCGATATTGCAAAAGAGGAATTCGACGCTATCTCGGTTTTTAGCGGCCACAATATTATTATCGACCATTGCTCGGCGAGCTGGTCAACGGACGAAGTGGTCTCGGTGGCTTCGAGGGGACATAACCTGGGCAATGTTACTGTCCAGTGGTGTATGATTACCGAAAGTTTGAATTGCTCCGTTCATCCTAAGGGCTGTCATGGCTATGGTTCTTTAATCCGTGGCGGATACGGCAATGGCATTACATATCATCACAATCTTTACGCCCATCATGAAGGCCGAAGCCCCCGTCCGGGTAATTATATTGACTCTGCGATTGACCCATGTGGTTTGTTTTTCGATTTCCGTAATAATGTGGTTTATAACTGGGGGGGGCATTATGCTGGGTACAATGATGACGGTAAAAACAAGGATAATAGTTTTACCAAAATTAACTTTGTGAATAACTACTATATAAAAGGCCCCAATTCCACAGGCAGTTATGCTTTCAGGGAAACGACCACCTGCTGCAAGGCATATTTCATCGGTAACTGGATGGATGGTACTTGTCCAAAGGATCCATGGGACCTTGTTGAATTTGTTGGTTTTACTCAGGCGCAGAAAGATGCGTATAAACAATCAGTCCCGATACCGGTTGCTCCGATAGCTGATGAGGACGCCTTAACGGCATATAAGCGAGTTTTAGCAGGTGCCGGCGCGGTATTTCCTGTCCGGGATGCAGTTGACAAACGTGTTGTGGACAGCGTGGTAAAAAAAATGGGCGGTATAATTAATCATATAGAAGAAGTCGGCGGCTATCCGATGATGGAGTCTGGCACACCACCTGTCGATAGCGACCACGACGGGATGCCTGATAAGTGGGAGTTGGCCGTTGGCCTTAATCCTTTCGATGCAAACGATGCCCGCGGTGACCGCGATGGCGACGGCTATACCAATATTGAAGAATATATTAACTGGCTGCCGATGGGAAAGCCGATGCCGGGCAAATTGGCAGATGTTAATAGTGTCCGTGCGGTTGATCCTAATAGTGCTTTGCGGGCTGGCGTTAGGCGATAATTAAATTCTTTTGGGAATTTTGAAGAGTATTTTGATGGATAAACTAACAGTAGTCAACATAGGCGGCTTTGGCCATTCAGATGCGGTTTTTCGCGATTTAGTTGGAATGCAGGAAGCCGAACTGATCGGGCTGGCTCCGGCGTATCAGGGTGAAGACATTTCGAAATTCCTGCGACTTCAGCCGGCTGTCGGGAAGAAGGTATATGATGACTATAAACAGATGCTCAAGGAGCTAAAACCTGATGTGGCGGTAATCAGCACAAGACTTGACCTTATTCCACTCCTGATAATGGATGCCGCCGATGCGGGCTGTCACGTAATAGCTGAAAAACCGCTCGCTTTTGATTTGGCAATGCTGGAAAAAGTCCGTAAATCAGTGAAGCGGAATAAAATTAACCTTATGGCTATGCTGACTATGCGCAGTGACCCTCAATTTGTAGCCGCCCGGCAGGTTTATGACAGCGGTGCCATTGGTGAGGCTGTTTTAGTTAATGCCCGAAAGAGCTACAAATGGGGTACAAGACCCGACTGGTTTGGAGACAAGGACAAATACGGCGGCACAATAGGGTGGGTCGGCATACACGCCTTTGATTATATCAACTATATTACGGGTTTGGGTTTTACCAAAGTTGCCGCGATGCAAAGTAATTTTGCACATAGCGAACGGCCTGCCTGTGAAGATAATTGTGCCCTTGTGGCCGAACTCGCTAACGGCGGACACGCTACGATAAGTGTTGATTATTGCCGTCCGGAAATTGCCAATACTCACGGGGATGACTGGATAAGAATCGTCGGGACAAAAGGAGTGCTCGAAGCAAGCGGCTCTAAAAAGGAATGTTCTGTTATCAGTAACGATAAAGGCAGTTTTCAGTATCCGTTGCCCGACGGAAAAGGTAAGATATTCAGCAGGTTTCTTTTGAATATTCTTGAGGGCTATAGCAATGACGAAATCGCACAGGTATCTTTTATGCTTACAAAAGTATGCCTGATTGCCCGCGAGGCCGCCCAAAAGAACAAGGTTTTAAATATAGAATAGTAATGGAACAGGCGATGATTAAATTGGCGATGGTAGGTGCAGGCGGATACGCTTATGAATTGATAAAGCGCATCTGGGATTTGCCCGACAAAATAAAGCTGGTGGCAGTGACGAGCAATCCGACGAGGAAGTCGTCAGGCAGGTCGTTCTGTCAGAGCAAAGGCATTCCGATTTATGATGATACCGACCAGATGATTAAGAATGTTAAGGGTATTGCTGATGTGATTTATATTCCGGCACCGATTCACAAACATTTCAGTTTGACCACCAAGTGCATGGATGCCGGTTTTGATATTTTTCTTGAGAAGCCCCCCGTTGCCACCATACAGGACCTAGATGAGCTGACAAGACATGCATTGAAGCGAGGCAAAAGGGTTCCTGTCGCGTTTCAATATTTGTATTCGGAGATTATACAGGAGTTAAAGAAACGGATCGTGGAAGGCCGTTACGGAAAGATAAAACGAGTGCGGGGCATGGCCGGCTGGCCCAGGTTCGATACGTATTATAATCGCAGCGAGTGGGCGGGTAAGCTTCGTATAAATGGCGAATGGATTCTGGACGGGACGATTAATAATCCTCTTGCTCACATGTTGAGTGACGAATTGTATCTTGCTTCTGCGAAACCCGGCGCGATGGCAGAGCCTGTAAGTGTCCAGGCAGAGTTGTATCATGGCCATGATATTGAGAGCGAGGATACCAGCAGTTTAAGGATCATAACCGATAAAGGCGTTGAGATACTGTTTAATGCCTCGCTTTGTTCCGATGCAAAAATAGATCCATCCATTATTATTGAATGTGAGAAAGCCAGGATTGAATACGTTGGTTTCTGTAAGGCAACGATAACGCTTGAAAATGGCGAAGTTGACCACATAACTGACGATAATGAAAAACGTATCAACATGCTTGTAAAGCTGGCCGAGCATTATGAAAGCGGGTCGCCATATCCGGTGACTCTTGAGACCTGCAGACCTTTTACGCTGGTGGTAAACGGCGCATTTGAATCGTGTGGTTATCCCCATTCGATTGACAAGAAATACCTGAGCTGCCGTGAGCAGAACGATCCCAGGGGCGACACGATTAAAACGGTAATCAAGGATATCGACGATGTTTTGCGTGTCGCTCATGAAAAGGGCAAACTGTTTTCCGAAGTGGGCGCGCCATGGGCTAAAAAGTCCGGCAATTTTGATTTGAGGGGTTATAAAAAATTCCCCACCACTGCTCGTTTTGAATGTGTATAGCAAGCAGGGCGTAAAAACCTCTGCGACCGTTAGAGTGCAGCGAATTTTGAGCCGCCCGGGTTAATAAATATAGCTTTAATTTCAACGCTGCCAGTAAACTCCTGTAATTTACACTTCGTTACTGCTGCCGGCTTATGGCTCGGCATTGTTTTCCGGGGGGCCTGTGCGCTTGTCAGGCGTTTTTAGGACTGCTGAAAGCCTGTTAAATTTATAATGTTTGCACTACGAATAAGGGGTATCGGGCTGTTAGAAAGATGGGATTAACGGTTGACGATATGTGGTCAGCGGATTAGGATTTCAGGAATGAAAAAAATAAAGGGTAAACTGGAGCATTCGAAGTCAGCGGAGGCATTCTCGGAGGCGAGAAGGTATCTGCCGGGGGGCGTGGACTCGCCTGTTCGGGCATTCGGCGGCGTAGGACTGAAGCCATTGTTTATCGCCAGGGCAAAAGGGGCGAAGATTTACGATATCGACGGGAACGCCTATATTGACTACGTCGGGTCGTGGGGGCCGATGATTCTTGGGCACGCTCATCCGGCGGTTGTAAAAGCCATTAATAAAGCAGCGAGAAAAGGGACGAGTTACGGTGCGCCCACGCTGGCGGAAACCGAATTGGCGAAAAAGATACGAGACGCATTCCCATCGATTGAAAAATTGCGATTAGTCAGCAGCGGGACCGAGGCGGTGATGACGGCGATTCGGCTGGCGAGGGGCTATAAGCGAAAAGATTTGATTATCAAAATGGCGGGCTGCTATCACGGGCACAGCGATTCGCTGTTAGTCGCGGCGGGGTCGGGTGCGGCTGAACACTCGTCGCCATCGAGCGCTGGCGTCCCCCCTGCCATAGCGGACCTTACCGTGGTCATACCATATAATGATATTGAGGCGGTTAAGAATTGTTTTTTGGTTCACAGGGGCCAAATCGCGGCGGTCCTGATTGAGCCGGTGGCTGCGAATATGGGAGTTGTGCCGGCTGACGAGGGGTATCTGCAGATACTACGGGCCTTGTGCGACGCGGAGGAGGCGGTATTGATTTTCGACGAGGTAATCACGGGTTTTCGCATCGCCCGCGGAGGGGCACAGGAGCTTTATGGGGTCAAGGCAGACATTACCTGTCTTGGCAAAATCATAGGGGGCGGATTGCCATTGGCGGCAGTTGGGGGACAGGCGGCTATTTTAGATATGCTCGCGCCGACGGGGCCGGTTTATCAGGCGGGGACACTTAGCGGAAACCCGATTGCTACCGCCGCCGCGAACGCGACGCTCGATATATTGGCCAAAGGCGATTGCTACGACAAACTTGAGGCGAAATCCGGGATGCTGGCTGAGGGATTGAAAGAGGCGGCCGCAAGTGCGGGCGTTCCTGTCGTTATCAATCGCGTCGGGTCGATTTTGAGCTGTTTTTTTACCGATAGGCCGGTCAGGAATTTTGAGGACGTCTCGTCAACTGATATCCATCAGTTCAAGAAGTTTTTCGCCGAGATGCTCGCGGGAGGCATATATATCGCCCCAAGCGCGTATGAGGCGATGTTTGTCTCGCTGGCTCATTCGAAAAAGGACATCGCAAAGACAATTGAAGCATCAAAAGCCGCCTTCAAGGCAGTTGATTAAGTTAATAAGAAAAAAATAGGTGGCTGTCCATATTTAGCCCATAGATTGCAATTTTGACTTTAAACCACCACGTAAACAGAACGAACACCCAGTTCCTCTACTTCTATTACTAACGGAAGCTTTCCATTCGTGTCCTCTTCCGCATTGCCACCAGACTTTTTTGTTGGAACCAGGCGTAATATCGTCAGGAGTCAAGTTTCCATTTTTGGTTGGGTGCCATTCTTTGGCCAAAGCAGGACTTATAGTTGCCAGGCAAGTGTCCTCGCATACCGCTCGACCCGAGCAATATGGACATCCAGTTCCATTATTTCTGTGGTTTATCGTAGCTTGCCACTCGTGTCCTTTTTCGCATTGCCACCAGACTTTTTTGCCAGAGCAAGATGTAATATCCTCGGGAGTCAAGTTTCCATTTTTGGCTGGATGCCATTCTTTGGCCAAAGCAGGACTTATAGTTGCTAGGCAATTCTCCTTGTATGCTGCTCGACCCGAGCAATATGGGCACCCTACTCCTTTGCTTCTGGTATATACTACAGCCTCCCACTCGTGGCCTTTTCTGCATTGCCACCAGATTTTTTTGTGGGCACCAGGTGAAACATCTTTGGGTGTCAAATTCCCGTTTTTAGTATGGTGCCACTCTTGGGCAAGAAATGGAATGATATCTTCTAAACTGTAACCTGGCAAAGGTGAAGGCAGCATATTCCACAATCGCCTGTATTCCTTATCATTTGCAAAGTTTTTTCTTTTGAGGTATACTTCTACTAAAACTTTTGATGGTTCATGCAGATTAAACCGTTTTTTTATTTTTCTAACTAATCTTAACATAACAGTAAAATGGTTTTCTTCTGTTGAGAAAAAAATATCCGAGTCAGATACTCTTCTAAGACCTTTCTCTCTTATTCTGATAAAATTAAACCCCTTATTTCTGATAAAGTTGCCTTTGGCTTTGTCTTGTTCAAATTTATCTTTATGCCAATAGCTACCATCAACTTCAATGCCCAGTTTTAGTTCAGGAATATATACATCACATTCCTTTCCAGAAAGCTTTTTTCTATGTATTGCTTTTTTAAATAGGTGTTTCATCTCGCAAAATATCCTGAGTTCCAATTGTGAAGTTTGTGAATTGCAAAACGGACATCTTACTCCTTTGTTTCTACTTCCTATCATCGCTTTCCATTCGTGTCCTCTCCCGCATTGCCACCAGACTTTTTTGTTGGAACCAGGCGTAATATCATCGGGAGTCAAGTTTCCATTTTTGGTTGGGTGCCATTCTTTGGCCAAAGCAGGACTTATAGTTGCCAGGCTATTGTCCTCGCATACTGCTCGACCCGAGCAATATGGACACCCTAATCCTTTGCTTCTGTTGCATAATATGGCCTGCCACTCGTGTCCTCTTCCGCATTGCCACCAGACTTTTTTGTCAGAGCCGGGTGTAACATCATCGGGAGTCAAGTTTCCATTTTTGGTTGGATGCCATTCTTTAGCCAAAGCAGGGTTTGTAGTCGCCAGACAATTGTCCTTGCATACTGCTCGACCCGAGCAATATGGACACCCAATTCCACTACTTCTGTCGCTAACGGCAGTTTTCCACTCGTGGCCTTTTCCGCATAGCCACCAGACTTTTTTGTTTGAATAAGGTTTAATATCGTCGGGAGTCAAGTTTCCATTTTTAGTTGGATGCCATTCTTTGGCCAAAGCAGGGTTTATGGTTGCCAGGCAAGTGTCCTTGTATGCATTTCGCCCCGAGCAATATGGGCATTTATTTCCACTGTTTCTACTGCTTATCTTCGCTTGCCATTCGTGGCATTTTTCGCATTGCCACCAGACTTTTTTATTGGAACCAGGTGTAATATCATCTGGAGTCAGGTTTCCATTTTTGGTTGGGTGCCATTCTTTGGCCAAAGCAGGGTTTATAGTCGCCAGACAATTGTCCTTGCATACCGCTTTACTCGAGCAATATGGACATTTATTTCCACTGCTTCTATTGTTAACGCCGGTTTTCCATTCGTGGCCTTTTCCGCATTGCCACCAAACTTTTTTGTTGGAATAAGGCGTAATATCATCGGGAGTCAAGTTTCCATTTTTGGTTGGGTGCCATTCTTTGGCCAAAGCGGGGTTTATAGTCGCCAGACAATTGTCCTCGCATACCGCTCGACCCGAGCAATATGGACATCCCTTTCCATGATTTCTGTGGTTTATCGTAGCTTGCCACTCGTGTCCTTTTTCGCATTTCCACCAGACTTTTTTCCCAGAGCCAGATTTAATATCCTCGGGAGTCAAGTTTTCATTTTTGGTTGGATGCCATTGTTTAGCCAAGGCAGGGTTGACAGTTTTCAAAGAGTCGTTTCTTTCAATATACATCTTTGTGTCCGATTATCTATAAGCACGAATTTTATTCGGTAAAATCGTATTCTGTTATTGGTAGGCAATCAAGGTAAAACAATCGGGGTTCCCAACCGTTTTTTTGTTTGTTAAACCTCGCCAACTTGTTTAGCGGACAATCCCATTTTTAGCGTAGGAACGCAGGAATAGTTTTAAGTTTTGAATGAGAAGCGACCCCGTTTTTCAGCGTAAAAATCTTCGTCCGCCGAAGGCGAGACCTCGCAAAACGGCGGGCGTAAATCCTGTGTCCGTCAGAAGTTACAAATTAACACCCATTATTGTAAGGCACTTTTTGCGTGGTTTTTCTCGCCTTTTTGTGACCATTTTTTGTTTGTTTTTCACACAGGTCTTTAGCTGTAACTCCTTGCAGAATAAGGACTTAAAACAGGACTAAAAAAGTCGTATAAAACAGATGTATCAAACGTTTGTATGATACATTTGTTCACCGATTTCGCGCAAGTGTTTTTTGGCAAATCCTAAAATTCTTAAATTTTTTTTTATTCCTTAAGCAATAACGACTTAAGTGCATTTCGAGGCCTCCCCAAAATCGGATTTTTCGTCAAAACCGCGCAAGTTCGCGCCATATACAGAGGAACGCGCGAAGCGGGACGCTTCGCAGGAAAGTAGAAAGTTGAGCAGGTGAGCAGGCGAAAAGAATTTGAAATTTGAAATTTATGGATCCCCGACTGCGGTTCCTACGGAGCTTGAGTCGAGGACAAGGAGGATAAATGATGAGAGTCAATTTAACAATTGGGATACCGGAATGGGTGGACAGGGTTTTCGCGTGGCCAGCGGTTATGTACCGGAAATGGAAATACGGGTACTCTTATCGCAGGATAGTGCTGACGGAAGGGAAATACACGCTCGTTGACGAGGCGGATTACTATCGGCTGAATAACTTTTATTGGATCGCAAAACCGAGTGGCAAATCTTTTACAGCCGCCCGGTTTATGGGTAATTACTGGAGTGGTTCGAAAATCATATATTTGCACAGGGAAATTATGAACCCCCCTGCCGGGGTGTTAGTTGACCATAAAAATGGAGATGCCCTCGATAATCGCAGGGACAACCTCCGCCTGGCGACACACGCTCAGAACGCCTACAACAAAAAAAAGACAAGAGCAAAAACCTCTTCGCGATTTATCGGCGTATGTTTCAGCAAGAAAACCGGCAAGTGGACTGCCTATCTCAGGTTCCAGGGTAAAAGAATATGGTTAGGACAATTCGATAACGAAATCGATGCCGCGAAGGCACATGACCGGGCCGCTATTAAATATCATGGTGAATTTGCACGATTGAACTTCTCGGAAACAGCGGACAGCGTATAGCGTATATCGCTGCGCGGAAAAGTCGAACAGTTGAGCAGTGTCCATCTGTGTAAATCCATGTCTAAAAAAACCTCGACTCTTGAAGCACTCTATAAGTATATACGTATATACTTATATACTATCGTGCCTCCAGCGAACTCCGCGCAATCTGCGTCTAAAATAAATCTGTGTAATCTGTGCAATCTGTGGCAATAAAAAGAGGGGCCCGCCCCACACCCAAAGCGGAGCCCCTCGATGTCCCTTTGCAGGGACACCTTGAGGACAATTAAGCACTAAGCCCCCAAAAAGTCAAGATACTATTTGCATAAAAAAGCAGACATTACAAGGGCGGCCGGGTTTGATATAGTATAGCGGTATGAGACGGGTAGTTGACAAGACGGGAAAAGAATTGGTCCTGCTGGTGGGGGCGATTGCCATCGTTGTCGGCTGTTTCGCGGCGTATATACCGGCGATACAAGGCGGCTTTGTCTGGGACGACGACGATTACGTTACCGCCAATCCCCTTTTGACGGCCCCCGACGGGCTATATCGTATATGGTTCTCAACGGATTCCCCGTCGCAATACTTCCCGCTTGTTTACACAACGTTTCGGGTTGAGTATCAGTTGTGGGGACTTAACCCGGCGGGCTATCATACGGTAAACGTGGCGATTCACAGTATTAACGCCCTGCTGCTATTGGTAATTTTGAGACGCCTCTCCATACCCTGGGCATGGTTCGCCGCAGCGGTCTTTGCGCTGCATCCGGTGAACGTCGAATCGGTGGCGTGGATAACCGAGCGAAAAAACGTTTTGATGCTGTTCTTTTCGCTGTTGTCGGTTTTGTGCTGGGTGGAATTTGTCTTCATCAGCAAATCGGGCCGCAAGGCGATTTTGCTGTATGCCGGTTCACTGTTATTTTGTGCCCTGGCTCTTTTCAGCAAGGCGACGGCGTGCACACTTCCCGCTGCGCTTGTTTTGATATTGTGGCTAAAACGCTCGCCCGTTACCGTAAAACGCTGGCTGCAAATTGTGCCTTATATCGCTATGGCGATTGGTATAGGGCTTTTGGTGATGTGGTGGGAAAAGCATCACCAGGGTATGGGAGTCGTTAATCTTGGTTTAAGCGGCACGGAAAAAACGCTTATCGCGGGCAGGGCCTTATGGTTTTACCTCTGGAAGCTGATTTGGCCTGTGAATCTTGCGTTTAGCTATCCACGGTGGAACATTGACGCACACTCGGTATGGCAATACGGCTGGCCCGTCAGTTTCGTTATAGCGATTGTATGCGCGTGGCTGTTGCGAAACCGTCTTGGCCGAGGGCCTGCAACCGCCTTACTGTTTTTCCCGGCGATGCTGTTCCCGATGCTCGGGTTTTTCCCTCTCTACACGTTTGTTTATACGTTTGTCGCGGACCACTATCAGTATATGGCAAGTATCGGGCCTATTGCACTTGTCGCAGCGGGCGGGGCTATTGTTTTCGGCAGGTCAGGGAAAAACGCCAAATTCATAATCGCCTCGGCGGCGGGCGTTTTACTGCTGACGCTGGGGACATTGACTTGGCGGCAATGCGAGGCATACATCAGCAGGGATACGCTGTGGATTGATACGCTGAAGAAGAACCCTGATTCGTGGCTTGCGCACGGGGAATTAGCCACCTCGTTATACAGACAGAGAAAATTCGATGAGGCGTTACCTCACCTTGACCGGCTGCTTGAACTTGCGCAGTATGTAAAAAAGATTCACCCGAGGGCTTATTCGGACGCTTATTATACCAAAGGGTTGATATTCACGGTCAAGGGCAGGCCGGAGGACGCGGCCGAACAATACAGGAAGTCGCTTGAAGTCGATGATAATTCCGCATTGGTGCATTACCTGCTCGCCAACATACTGGCCAGGCAGGGCAAAACTGAAGAGGCGACGGTGCATTATCGGCATGGCCTTGAGATAGCCAGGGCTAAGGGTGCCAAAAATCTGGCGGAGGATATCCGCCGACAGCTTGAAGCGGTTGAAAAACAGAAATAAGTAATGTGCAACGCCCCGGAATAAACTGGATTCCCGCTTTCCGAGGCGGGCCCTGCGCTTCGCTACGTGTCGGATTGTAGATTGCGGATTAACAGATTTCTGATTTATGATTGTTGGTTTACGATTTTGTGATGCGGAAACCGCCTACGGCTGGGAAACGGGGGACAGAGGATGGATAATATTACAGCGTATCTTATGCGATAAAATACTTGAACTGATGAATAGAGAGGGGCATAATAGTGGTTATATAAAAAAGGTGAAAATATAATTAACCGCCTAAACAAGCGTGTGTTATGGACTTCGAATTTGAAGACAAACCGGAATCCAAGGACAGGAGAATCCAAATGGGTCAGGAACAGCCAAGAATGAGCAATCTGGTCGATACGACTGATTGCCTCGAAGCGGTAAGCGCGATAAAATTCTGGAAGAACCTTCTGTTTTTAATCATTCTGCTGGGTCTGCTTCTTGTGCAGGGTTCGTTCTGGGTTATGAATCTGCACTTAGTCAAGGGCGACGGCGTGGTGCTTGGCCCGCCTGTTGGTGGTTCCGCGGCAGGGTCACCGATAGTGGCGGACAAAATCAAAGAGGCCGCCAAACAAATCGCGTCGGATACGAACGCGGCCGCTGAGCCGAATATGCAGCAATCGCTGCAAGTGGGAGCGGAACCGAATAAGCCGGCGCCGGTGGAGCTGACGATTTCGCTGCGGTTAAAGGCAAAACACATAGCGGCCATCGTGCGGTTTCTGGACTTTATCCTCATACCCTGTTCGATGCTTTATTGCCTGACGATATTGTTTGCGCTGAAGGTGTCGCTGATTGGGCGGCTGGGCGGAATAAACCATATCGCGAGGGCGTTCTTTTTGTCGCTGGTGTCCCTTGTATTGCTGCTGCCGTGGCAATTGCTGTTCGCGCCGGTGTTCGCAGGCGCGATGTTCACGCCATCGGAGATGATAGCCGCGTGCCAGGCACAAAAAACCGACCTTGCATACGTATCTATGATTTTGCGATTCAGCGTTTACTGGCTGCTGGTGGTTCTGCTGCTGCTGGCGGCGCAGATGCGGAGTATGCGATGGGCCAAGGCGACACTTCGGCGGCTTGACGTGATGTGAGATGACAAGCCCGTTATTCGTCAAGAGAAAGAAGCCAAAGAGGAAACGCAACGCCATTCTCGACTGGCTGGGGTATGCGGGTCTGCGAGTATTAGTCGGCATACTGCAACTATCCAGCGTTGAGACAAACCTGAGATTCGCCCGGTTTCTTGGTCGGCAGTTGTGGAAACATTATGGCCGGGGGAGACAACGGGCACTTGAAAATCTTCGCGCGAGCTATCCCGATAAGAGCGAGCAATGGTATGAGGATACGGGACGGAAAAGCTGTGAACAATTAGTAATGCTGGCGGTGGATGTGATTTTTACGCCACGGCTTGTTAAGAAAGACAACTGGCGGAAGTATTCAAGGTTCAAAAACGCGGAACGAGCCAAATGGATGAGCAAAGAGGGGAAGGGGCTGATTTTCGTCGGGGCACATTACGGGAACTTCGAAATCGTCGGGTATATGATGGGGCTTTTCGGGTTCAATGTTTACAGCATCGCAAGGCCATTGGATAACCCGTTCATAAGCAGATACCTGTATGGCGTGCGGGAACGGGCGGGGCAAAAAATCATCGATAAAAAAGGCGCGGCGGAGATGTTCGACAAGGTGGCGTCATCGGGGGCGACGCTGTGCTTTATCGCGGACCAGGACGCGGGCGACAAGGGAATCTTCGTTGACTTTTTCGGGAGAAAGGCGAGCACCTATAAAAGCATAGGGCTGCTTGCGCTGACGAACAATATCCCGATTGTTGTCGGCTACGCCAGAAGAATAGACGACAGGTTTTTCTTCGAGATAGGATGCACGCGGATAATAATGCCTGAGGAATGGGCGAACAAAGAAGACCCGCTGCTTTGGATTACAGCCGAATACACAAAGGCGATTGAGAAATTTGTTCGCGAAGACCCGAGCCAGTACTGGTGGCTGCACCGAAGGTGGAAACACAGGCCGAAGGACGAATTAAATCAAATAAAAAGTTGAAAGCAAAAAGGTAAAAACAGACAACCGCCCCTGATATCTTCTCAGTCAAAATCACAGAGGAATATTATTTGCTCCAAAACCTTTCCCAAGCCTTTTCCCAATCCTTTGGGTCTTCGCCAAAGTCAGCCCCTGAAATAGCGACCAACGCCCTGTGAGCCGCATTCTTAATGACTGGCACAGGTTCCCTTCCATTTGCTCCGACAAAACGAAGATCATCATACATATACGGAATAAGATAAGGAATGAGCTTTTTATTCATTCCCGCTTTTACGGAGCTTAGCAAAATTGTTTTAAATGACATCTCTTCGGCTTCACTGTCACTAATAAAACCTTTGGAATAATCGGCGGGCTCCTGGTATTTCTTATAAATAGCGCAAAGCTCGGAAAAATCAGAGTAAGTCGGAATTTTTTCTGATAATACTTTCGAAATCAGCGGTTGTTCATCGCGGTCGACCGTAAAAAAATACCTTCTCTCCAACTCCCTCAGTGTAAGAGATCTAAGCTCACTCAACCTCGCTGCTTTCAATTTATTGACCTGGTCTCGAATCGTAGCCCTGCTCACAGCCATTCGCGCAGGCATCTGCTCGTTCAATGAAATCATGTTATTTGCCTCTGCACTATGCCGTCCGTTTGGATACTGCTTTAAGTAGGACTCACAGGCGGATATTCTTCTTTTATTGTTTTCATCGTCATTAGCCATCGCCAAAGCACTATCAAGTTGATTCCATTGGGTTATGCTGGAAGGATTCATATTTTGAGGAATTTTTCCCCTTACTGTTGCTTGCTTGTCAATTTGACTCCAATTTGCTTCTATAATACTATATTGGACATCTCGCCACGCCTGATCGTCGCTGGAACATCCGTTAATGACAAAAAACAGGCCGCAGCCAAACCATACAAACATTTTTATATTAGGTTTACGCAAATTCATACAACCCCCTCAAAAATAATCCCTAAAGAGATTTTCCTGTTTATTTTATAATTATACTGCCCCCCTGTAATGACTCCAACGCTTTTTCCGCATTTCTGCCGTAGTCCTTTCGATTAGTCAAAAGTATGTGCATTTTAATAATGCCAACAGAGAGATTGTAGGATGAGCTTTATTGTCCCCGAATGTCGTTAGCGGGAAAGCTCATCATTTTTAATTTACCAAAATTCCGCGTGAATTAAATCCTACCCTGCTATCGATAAATCCTACTCGAGCGGTTGTCTGGCGGTGATGGCGTCGGAGAGCATTCGGGAGTTGGCGTATTCGAGTGTAGAGCCGGTGGCGAGGCCGCGGGCGAGGCGGGTGATTTTTACGCCAGTGCCTTTGAGGAGTGAGCTGATATAAAGCGCTGTGCCGTCGCCGACCATATTGGGGTTGGTTGCCATAATAATTTCTTCTATGCCCCCTGCTTTGACGCGCTCGACGAGTTTATCGATAGTGAGGTCAGCCGGCTCAATGCCGTCGAGGGGTGCGATGTGGCCTCCGAGAACGTGATAGACCCATCTGCACTGGCCTGTTTTTTCTAGGACGATGACGTCTTTGGGCTGTTCGACAACGCAGATTCGGCTTTTATCCCTGCGAGTATCGGAGCAGATGGGGCAGGTATCGGTTTCGGCGAAGTTATAGCAGATTTTGCACTGTTTGATTTTGGTTTTGACGTCGATAATGGCCTGTGCGAGGGCAAGGGCATCGGCGGGTTTGGATTTTAGGATATGAAAGGCCAGCCGTTCGGCGGTCTTCGAGCCAATGCCCGGAAGGCGAGCCAACTCCTCAATCAGTTTATTAACGGTTTCAGTATAGCCAGTCGTCATATCATTAAAGCAAATATCAAAAAGTAAAAAGTAAAAATATCACTGTTATCATAGCCGGTGTTTTGTAAAAAAGCAAACTGCCTGCACCTGCACGCCGCAACAATGATGAGGGTTCAAAAGAACCGTTCTGCTAATTTGTAAGTCAGCGCTGCTATCGCTGCGGAAGCCGGAATGGTTAATATCCATGCCCAGACTATCCGGCCGACCACGCCCCAGTGGACGGCGCTGAGCCGCCGCAGCGACCCCACCCCCATAATCGCCCCCGTGATAGTGTGCGTGGTGCTAACCGGAATGCCGAAGGTGGTTGAAATTATCAAAGTTATAGCGGCGCTGGATTCGGCGCAAAAGCCATCCACCGGTTTTAGTTTTGCCACTTTCTGCCCCATCGTCTTGACAATCCGCCATCCACCGAACATCGTCCCAAGAGCAATAGCGGCATGGCAGAGGAGCACTACGGTTAAAGGAATATGAAATGTCTTTCCCAGCAGGCCGGCACTGAAAAGCAAACTGGCGATAATGCCCATGGTTTTTTGCGCATCGTTGCCGCCGTGCCCGATGCTGTAGGATGCGGCTGAGAGGAACTGACCTTTGCGAAAAATATTGTCAACCTTCCGAGGTGTGGTTTTTCGGCAAACCCAGTAAACGATGTTGCCGAGAAACCATGCTAATAAAAGCCCCGCCATCGGCGCGATGAATATGAATGCAACCGTTTTGATAATTCCATGCCAGACCAAGGCCTGCGGCCCTATCTTAACGAGCGCCGCGCCTATCAGTCCGCCGATGAGGGCATGAGAAGAGCTGGTCGGCAGCCCTAAATACCAAGTAATCACATCCCAAATGCAGGCACCGACAAGCGTCCCGAAAATAATCCGCTGGTCCACAATGGCAATATCGATAATGCCGTGGCCCATGGTATTTGCAACGTGTAGATTAAGAAGCAGAAAGGCGATAAAATTAAAAAACGCCGCCCAAAGCACAGCGTATTTCGGCCGCAAAACGCGAGTGGAGACAATCGTAGCAATAGAATTAGCCGAGTCGTGAAAGCCGTTTAGAAAATCAAAGACAAGCGCCAGAATGATTAGAAATAAAATGCTCAACGTCATAGTCAGGCCTGTTTGACCATAATAGAATCAACGACATGGGCTACATCTTCGCAAACGTCCAGCACGGTTTCAGCGTCTACATAAATATCTTTCCATTTTATTACCACAATCGGGTCCTTCACGGTCGCAAAAAGCTCCATCAGCATCTCGTCACGCATTGTGTCACCGACATTTTCCAAACGATTGACCTCCACGCAGGCGTCGTAAACCACCTTGACATTTTTGATGTTGCGCAATCCCCCGACGGCCCGCGCCACGGCCTGCACTGACTCCTCGATCACCTTGGCGAATTCCTGTAAGTTCTTGTTCACGCCGGTGATATTATAAATTCTCATCCGGTTCACAATGGTATTTATCATATCGACGATGTCATCGATTTCCATCGTAAGAGCATGGATGTCTTCCCTGTCAATCGGCGTGATGAACGTCTTGTTTAGCTGTTCGATAATCGTGTGCGCCACGTCGTCCGCCTGGTGCTCAATCGCCGACATTTTGCTCAGTGTATCCTCATTCACACCGCCCTTGGACACCACTTCCTTGAAGAAACGAGCCGCATCCACAGCGTAACTTATCTGCTTTTCAAACAACTCAAAAAAGTTAAAATCTCTTGGGAAAAATTTAGAAAACATTCACATCTCCTTTGGCGACAAAATTGCACCCCATTATGTGGATTGATGCATTTCCCATATTAACCGAACCTTTCAGTTCTAAAGTGATATCGCAATTTTCCGGGGAATTGTAACCCATCGAACATTGTTAGGCAACATTTTTAAAGGATTTTGACCCTGCCATTTTAGTGTCCATTTTCACTGATTAAGGGAAACAAAAAACGCGTGAAAGTTTTGAAGAACATATCAAAGGGCTAAATGAAGATGTCGTGGCAATAAGCGAGATGGTGGCGACGGGTTCTATGCCGCAGGTAAACGTGTCGAAGTACTGAGAATCAAGCACAAAATTATTGAGAATTTTCGATATTTGTGATGGTGGCGTCGAGGCCCATAAGAACGGTTTTGACGGCGGGGTCGTTGATTATTTCGTTTTGTCTCTGGCTTTTTATTTTGGTCTTGTCCGGGGTCGTCAGGCCATTTGCCGTTGCAGTTGCAAGCCGAAGTTCGATGGTGATAGGGACACCAAACTTTTGAGTCAGGGCTGATTTTATCTGTTCGAGCCGGCCATTGCTTTCGCACATCTGTTTTTGAACAGCGGAAGAGGCGGCAAACTCAAGTGTCAAGGTGTTGTTTTCAAGGCGAACCGGCTCGGCAGCGATGAGTAATCCCGCGGTACCGGGGCCAAGAGTTTTAATGATATCCTGCCAATTGTTTTTTATTGACTCAAGCCGGCTGATTTGCGGTAAGTGCCCCTGCGGCGGAGGGGCCGGGGTGGTGTGACGTTCAGTAATTACTTTTTTTTTATCCTGTGAGGGATTTGATTGTGAAAGCAACGAGTCAACATTGATGAAATGCTCGCTCATCGCAAGACGAAGAATGGTCGCTTCGAGAAGAGGCCTGGCGGATTCGCTGTTTTTCATTGACCATCGCAATTTTTCGAGGGTCGTAATACTATAGACCAGCCCGGCTATATCGAATTTTTCCGCCAACTGCTCGGCACGTTTTCTCTGCTGCTCGGTGAGAATCACAAGTTCGCTTTTGGCTCCTGCCGCCTTAACGACCATCAGGTCCCGCATATAATCGACGAGGGCATCTGCAATCTGGACTTCGGTAAGGCCGGCGTTGGTCAACTCTCCTGCCGCAGCAAGGGCGTCTGCCGCATTCGAGTCGCCTATCGCGGCAACAAGGCCGCAGACCTTTTCGCTGTTTGGGCAGCCGAGGTATTCCTCAAGCAAATTAGCCGTAAGCGGCTGAACACCCGTGCTGATAAGACGGTCCAGCAAACTGAGGGCATCTCGCATCGAGCCATTGGCGAGTTTGGCAAGGGCGAGAACAAGGTCTTCCTCGTATTTTATCTTCTCCTGGTCAAGGACGGATTTGAGTTGTTTGCTGATAAAGGCGGGCGATATATTTCTGAAATCAAACCGCTGGCAGCGTGATTGAATCGTCGCCAATACTTTTTGCGGCTCGGTTGTGGCGAAGATGAATTTGACGTGCGAAGGCGGCTCTTCGAGGAGTTTCAGAAGCGCGTTAAACGCCTCGGTGGTGAGCATATGCACTTCGTCAATGATGTAGATTTTGAATCGCGCCCGTGCCGGCCTGTAAACGGCGTTATTGATAAGGTCGCGGATGTCGTCTATTCGCCTATTCGAGGCGCCGTCAATTTCGATAACGTCGATATCCTCACCAAGGTTTACGGCGAGGCAACTATCACATTTGCAGCAGGGTTCAGCCGTAGGCCCGTCGGCTTTGAGGCAATTCAGGGATTTTGCCAGGATTCGGGCCATTGTGGTTTTGCCGACGCCTCGCGTGCCGGTGAAAAGGTAGGCGTGTGCCACCCTGTTGGTTTTTATGGCATTTTTGAGGGTCTGCGCAATCGGCTCCTGGCCGACGACGTCGTCAAAGGTTTGCGAACGATATTTGCGCGCTAATACGGTATAAGCCATAAAAAAGATCGGCCGGGTTTGCCACGGCACGGCCAAACACCGCGTATGGCTGCTCGGTTCCCCGCCTGACCAGGTTAACGGGTCGGTCTGCATGGGACCCGGCCGGTAAAATGTATTTACTA
>JBEKAT010000028.1:0-19617 GCA_050015775.1 Sedimentisphaerales bacterium
TTTGCCAAAAATAAAAGGCCCCATTTTGGGGTTCCATCGGTTTGCGCTGTGTCCGAAATGGACGCCTGCGCTAATCAACTCTTTTGCCAACTCTTTAGCCACAAAAACCTCCAAAAACCTTAATTAAACAACCATATATTGGTACCAAAACTCAAGACCAAAGCTGAGAATTTAGTTTAAACTTATTGCTATGTCAAGCCCTTTTACCCATTAGAGATACTGTATATACCTGCCGGCTGCGTTCAAGTAAAGCAAAAACCCCGTTTTGCCGGCCAAAAATGATATGAAAACAATAGTTGTCGGCGACTATTTGGCCTGTGAATCGGGGATAAAATGGCCCTTGTTCGCCGTCTGGAAGGCCAAAAAAATCCTTAAAAAGTTGTTGAATCGCAAGACGTCTTGAGATATTTTGTCACCGTGTAAAGGGCGCTTTTTTAACTATCCTCGAAAGAGCGCTTTCGGTAAACAGCGAGGAATCGGTAGTGTGGGTTAAAAGGAGAAAAACGTGGCTACAGGTAAAGTAAAATGGTTCAATGAGAAAAAAGGTTTTGGTTTTATCGTTCCCGATGACGGCAGTGAGGATGTGTTTGTTCATCACTCCAAGATTGCTGCCGAGGGCTTCAGGACGCTAAAAGAAGGTCAGGCGGTGGAATATACTCTCGCTCAGGGCAAGAAAGGCCCGGAAGCGACAGACGTCAAACCTTCCTAAAACGGTTTGCCGTGCGAAAAACCTGTGGTCCCGCCCAAAAAGCGGGACCTTTTTTATACGCAGAAAATCACAAATTATGATTCAATCTCGCAAATTGCGATTCCGAGTCATTGAGCCGCATATTTTTTTGAAAGGGTTTGCCTAGATGCGCACAAGACGGAACGTGAACGATTTTATTGTTATTTTTATGGTGGTTATAACTATAGCTATTGCTAACCAATCATCATTCGCAGATGCCAATACTCCCGACATCAACGGCCTTGCGCATATTTGCGTCTATACGAGAGATATGTCAAAATCTCTTGTTTTTTATACTGATACACTCGGTTTTGATGTGGTTCACAGGACGCATCTGGATTCCGGATATGGCTTTGCGATGGTTCGTCGAGGTTCGTGCATAATCGAGCTGCTTGAGCCGGAAGATGTCAACAAGGCCAAACCAAGAACAGGCGGAGTTATTGACCATATTGCCCTTGAGGTCAAAGATATCAATACTGTTTTCGCGAAGCTAAAAGCCAAGGGGGTCAGCTTCTTCACTCCGATTATAGATGACCCGAATCTGATGGGGGGCGTAAGAATCGCGTTTTTCAGGGGGCCTTCGGGCGAGTCATTCGAGCTGTTCGAATACCTAAAGCCCGTTCCGGCCATACACAAAGCCACCAAGGATTAATCGGGCGCTATGTAGTTTTATCGGACCTCTTTCTTTTTGAGTCGCATCAGGGGAAAATTTTGCGGAACATTCGAATTTAAGTTGTTATCACTGCGTGTGTAAGTTGTTTAGTAATAAGAACTTAGCTGTATTTCAAGAAAAAGCTGCTCGCCCGCCACAGCCATTCTCTCCTAAAAACAACCTTATTGGTTAAATCAGCCCTCTGATACACCGAATTAAACAATATCCTGTGAAGGGTGTGTTTTCGGTTTTCAAAAACACGTTGAAGGATTTGAACGATGAGCGGACAAATAACGCGTAACGAAAAAATATTGACAATATTATTGTTGTTTTCGGCGCTGATTATTTTTACGGCAACTGTGCAGACATACGCAGCAGAACAAAAGGAAACGAAACAAAAAGCTGATTTGACCGAGCTGTCCATCGAAGAACTGATGAACGTCGAGATTAAATCGACCGCCACGCTGACGGATACAAAACCGCGTCTTGTTCCTGCGGCAGTAACAACCATTACTGATGAGCAGATTCGGGCTTCCGGCGCACGCAGTTTGTTCGAATTGCTCGATATTTATGTTCCCAACTTCGAATGGCTTCGAAACCACTGGGAAGCCGACGTTATGGGAGTGCGGGGAATTATTAATGACCGGGATGACAAGTACCTGCTGCTGGTAAACGGACGCAATATGAACCAGCGAACCCACTTCGGGGCATTGAGTGAGCAGGACTTGGTTTTGCTAAACGATATCCATCATATCGACATTGTGCGAGGCCCGGGCTCCGCCCTTTACGGCCCCGGCGCCGTATCTATGGTGATTAACATCGTTACTTATAATGCCAATACCTTCAAAGGCACGGAGACGACCGGCCGAGTGGGAGCCATTGAGGAATTTTATTCCGGCGAAGTAAAACACGGCCAGGCGTTCGACGACAATGACGGCGGATTATTCGCTTATGCCGGCGTCGCCAACTATAACGGCGCGAGCAAATATGATGCGCCTCAGATTTACCCTTATAGTTTCCCTGAGAACCCGGGCTACCCGGGCGAAGGCACTCATGCGGGTGACCCGATGACAAATGCTCCATTAGGTCGTGATGGAGAAGCCGGAGGGGGGCAACAGCCCATAAAAACATATATTCAGATAACCCGAGACAACTGGGATATCTGGGGACGTTACACTCGCGGCGGCAAAGAGTTTGCCCTGGCCAGCGGTTCTTTGGCCGTCTACCCCACAGGGTGGGCCAACAACACATGGGCTTCCAGCTTTTATTCTTACCAGCAGGCAACCGGCTGGATTGGGTATAAGCAGGAGTTGACCAATAATATCGATATCGATTACGCATTCAGCTATTTTCTGTTAGACAGCGTCAACGTGCGAAAAGGCGTAGTAACCGACGCTTATCGCGAGGACAATTACTACGGCAAGGTACTGCTGCAATGGCAACCCAATGACCAGCACAAGATTGCCTTGGGCACCGAGATTTCGCACCTGGAGCTTGGCATTAAAGACACCGGCTGGCCCCCTGTCGACGCGACAAGCCAGGAATTTGGTGCAGGGCCTAATATGCCCAGCTGGTCAACCAATATGTATTCGTTTTTGGGCGAATGGCAATGGACCCTCAACGACCAATGGACGACTTTCCTCGGCGCCCGGCTGGACGACCATACATATACCAAATCGATGTTTTCCCCTCGTGCGGCAGTCGTTTATACGCCAACCAACATAGATGCGATAAAACTGATGTGGTCGCAGTCGGTGCGTACAAACTTTGAAACAGAGATGAAACGCCAGGATATGGACCCAACCCTCAGCAACAACACCACCCCTGAAAAAATAGACAACGTCGAACTCCGCTACGAGAGGCAGCAAACCAAGAATCTCGACTTGGCCGCGTCGTTTTTCCTCTATAGTCTGAAAGTGATTTCATGGAACCAGTCAATTATGCAAAGTGTCCCCGTCGGGACACAAAAGGATTATGGCGTCGAGATTGAGGCCTCTTACCACAACGATAAAACTCGTGTGACTATATCCCATGGATATACAAAACTTCTCGACTTCACCTTGGAGCCGGGCCAAACCTCTTATATTACTGCCAAACCATACGGCTATGGTGATGACCTGACAAACTGGTCCAACCAAATAACCAAGGTAGTGTTCCAGCACAAACTCGATGAAAAATGGACCATCAACTCATCTTTGCGCATCTACTGGGGATTCCCGGGAATGAAGGACTATGACAAGTACTACCCATACTCCGGAATGCCTGCATCTTATCCTGATTATCCTATTGTCGAAGATGGCTGGGAAAGGGCATACCGCGGCAGCTATTTCCTGGACCTCGGTCTGCAATATAAGCCGAGCAAGGACCTCACCATCGGTGTAAACGGCTACGACCTGCTCGGCGTTTTCAACAGGGATTTCAACAAGCGCAACTATATAGAGGTAGCGGGCACCGGCGACTTCCGCGACCAAGCGCCGGCTGTCGGCGTTTCAGTTACATATAAGTTCTGACCTAAAATTGAGACCGATTAAACCAGTAACTAAACTATTATGAATCAGGACAGATGTGCTAATATGGTCAATACCCAACTGCGACCCGCACACGCAGACGGCATTCGGCTTAAATTTCACTGATTTTGAAAAGGCAACCAGCGTTACCCTGCCATGAAGCACTAAAGTTTGCCTTTAGATGAGCAGGGTAGTTCGCCGATAGAAGATATAAGATACATAGAGGAATATGTAAATGAGTTGATTATGGCGACAGGGGGATACGCCACAGTCGGATCGTCCGCTTGCATTTATATTTATAGGACGAATAACTAATGTTCATTCGTAAACGCATGATGTTCTTTTGAACCAAAATCAAATGAATATGAATTAGGAGTAGAGTTATGTGTAAGAAACAGATTTGTTTTTGCCTTGCCTTAGTATTGGGCGTGGCTTTCAACGGCTATGCCGGTGTTATCGGCAACTGGGAAGACACCAGCGGCGATGGATGGCAAGGCTGGACAACAGATAACAACTCGATTGGCCCGCTCCCCAAGACGTTAACCACCAACATCACGTATAGCCAAGCCACAATTGGTCACACTCTTGGGAGTTCAACTTTGGAAGTGAGTGGAGTAACTTCGAACATCCAGTGTCTCGCCATTGCGTTGAACGCTGCGCAAAGGGCCGACTTTATGGCCAACAATAAGTTTTCAATCGACTATACGGTTGCGGCTGGCACGACGGGTGGTTGGAATGAGATTTACAATATTGCGCTTAATGCCCCAGGTTACGGATGGCACGACCAGTTCACCACGGCCCCAGCGAAGCATTTTGACTTTTGGAGTGGATCCGCTCAGCGGACAGAGACAGTCACCTTCGACTATACCGCTGCGAAAGCGTCAATAACGCCGAATCCCAGCTACATCCAGATTATCCTTTCTCTCAATAGCGGCACTGGGACCAGCTCTCATGAGTTTTATTTCGACAACGCAAGGTTAGAGTCATCGCCGGTCCTGACAATTAAAAAGTGCACGGTTACGGCCGGCAAAACGCAGGCATGGGATGATACCGATTACAGTAACATGACGGATGCCTTTACGGCATCAGGAACAATCAGTGTTTTCCCGAGCGACCCGAATACAATAAGCCATATAGACGTTAACATCGTCTCGGCTGATGGAAACAGCGTTTTCTTTGAGCCCATCGATTTCAATTATGCGCATGATGTAAAGAGCAACAAGTTCACACATAAGTATAAGATAGACAAAAACAACCCGGCCGGGGGCGCAATTACCTCAATGGTCATCGATTTTAAGAAAAAGACCTTTGCGATAAGCGCGACGAATCTTGACCTGACCGGTCTTTACTGTCCGCTTGAACTGAGTATCTCGCTGGGTGACTTTGTTCTGTCTGATGATGTAAATGAAGCGATAGTCAACGGCCCAAAGACAACGATACCTACTCGTCTTATGAGGATGTATAAAGACACGCTTGTCGTAAACAAGGCCAAGGCCAAACACAGCGCGTCATCCGACACGCTGTCCGTTACGGGAGATATTGCGGTGATAGACACAGATGTCAACCTGTGCAGTAAGGACGTCAACTTTGTCTGGGGCGGACAGATGTTCAGTGTTCCGCCGAGCAGCTTTAAGGCCTCCAAGACAGGGCATCTGTTTAAATGCAGCAAAGTTGTTGCTGACGCCAACGGCAACACAGGACTTGTTACGGCACAGGTGGATACGGATAAGGCGACGTTTACGTTATCGGTAACTGGTGCCGATGCGATTGACACTACGTCGGGTTCCATACCATTCGGCATCAGCTTTGCCGATTTCAATGAGACAGTACCTGTTAATAGCGTTACCGGTCGCTCTTGGTAAGCGAGTCGGAATAGCAGTACGAAAAAAGAATAAAACGGCGGACCCGGCTAAATACCGGGTTCGTTGTTATAAGGCCCGCAACAGGATTTTGAGAGGTTAAAAAGGAATGAAGAAGACAGGAAGAGGAGTTAGCAACGGTGCCTGTTTGGTATCCTGTAAAGTTTTCCTCGCGTGTGTGCTTTTTAGTGCTGTTGCGCAGCTTTACGCAACTCCGCCCCGATTGCACGTTGATGGCAACAAAATCAAGGACCCCAACGGCAACGTCGTCGTCCTGAGGGGCGTTTCTATGATCGATTTGGGTTCCACCGAGATATGGTGGGGCGGCGCAATCAATACGATTGACCGCCTGACAGATAAAAACGATACTCAGGGCAATTCCCCCGGCTGGTACACAAAAATCATCAGGATTCCGATTTGTCCGAACGATTCGCCTCTTTGTAGCAACAGTCCTCTCACATTCAACCCCCGTGACCCCAATGAACCCAACAATCTCCTTATACGTGCCCTTCTCAGAATAGTCGTTAATTACTGTGCTCTGAAGGATGTGTATGTAATAATCGACTATCACCATATGGCCAATACCTATGACGAAGTTGCCGAAACAAACACGTTTTGGGAGTATATGGCGCCGGAATTTGCCAATGATTCCCATGTACTTTTCGAGCTTTTCAATGAACCGATGAACATGGAAGGTTTGTCGGACGAGGGCCTGATGTGGAACAGTGTCAGAAACGATATGCAGGCCTGGGTTAATACTGTTCGCAAATATGCACCCGATAATCTTATTCTTGTCGGCACGCCGCAATACTGTCAGATTCTTGCGCCGATAGTCGGCAATCCGATTTTGGACGATAACATCGTTTATGTTTCTCATATTTATCCCCCCCATTGGCGTGGTATTTATGGTCCTCATGATTATTATACGAATCATATTACGACCTGTGCCGCGGTATATCCTGTGATTATGACTGAATGGGGATTCACAGAAGACCCCAACTTCGGTACGACTTTTTTTAATGGCACGATTTCCAACTATGGTAGGCCATTAAAGGCATTTCTTGAACAGTATGGAATCGGCAATACCGCCTGGTGTGCCAGTAATAGTATTTGGGGCTCACCGATGTTTTGGCGGGATTGGACACTTCGAGTTGGTGAAGGCGAAATGGGCGGCTTTGCGAAGGACTGGCTTTACGAAGCAAGCGGCGTTACGCAGAACATCGATTTGAATATCACCAAGTGCAAAGTGACAGCCGGCAAAACGCAAGGAGGAGACGATTTTGATGCGTCAGGTACAATGGCGTCATCGCCGCTGGGACTGTCGATGGTAACCCAGATAGATGTCAACATTGTTTCGCTGGCCGATGGAAGCTCTATTTATGGCACCCCCGGGGACGAGAATTCCATCCCCTTCACTGTGTCGTCGAAAAACAAGTTCAAATACACGCATAAGCAGCCGGGCATTACTTCATTGACAATGGATTTCAACAAAAAGACCTTTGTGATAAGCGCCAAGAATATTGACCTGACGGGCCTTGCCTGTCCGCTCCAGCTGAATATTGCAATCGGCAATTACACGCTTTCCGGCGATGTCGATGAAACGATTGTCAACGGCCAAAAAACGATACCGACCCGTCTTATGCGGACGTATAAAGACACGCTCATTGTAACCAAAGCAAAGGTCAAGAACAGCACCAGTGCGTTATCCGATTCGCTGTCCGTCAGCGGCGAGATAGCGGTAAAAGATATTAATGATGCGAATATGGATGAGCCGAACCTGGTCAAGCAGGACGTCAATATTGTATGGGGCAACCAGACCTTCACAATCCCGGCGGGCAGGTTTGAGGCGGCCAGGAAGGGTCATTCGTATAAATGCAGTAAAATCAACGTTAACCCGAGTGCCAGCCCCGACGTCAATGACGGCATCGTCACGGCGACGATAGACCTTGACAAATGCACTTTTGCGGTGTCGATAGCGAAGGCTAATATTAATGCTGTGTCCGGCGACGTGGTGTTCGGCTTGAGGTTCACCGATTTCAACGAGACAGACAACCTGAGTTTTTAGATTAAGAATTTTACTGCTGCTGGTCTTTAGCCACTCACCACACTTGGCCGGGCAAGCTGGCTAATCGAGCGGCATTGAGAAGTAATTCTCTGCGTTGTTGAAGCAGATGTCCTCGACCATTTTGCCCAGCAATTGCATATCGTTGGGCAGTAACCCCTGCTCCACGTCGCCGCCGATGATGTTGCAAAGTATTCTGCGGAAATATTCGTGACGCGGGAACGACAGGAAACTCCGCGAATCAGTTGTCATACCGACGAACCGGCTCAAAAGCCCCATATTCGAAAGCATCCCGATTTGCTCTTCGATGCCGGTCTTCTGGTCTAAGAACCACCACGCCGAGCCGTATTGTATTTTGCCTGGGCAGGAGCCGTCCTGAAAGTTGCCGGCCATAGTCGCCATAACCGCGTTGTCTTTGGGGTTGAGGTTATACAAAATCGTTTTCGGCAGCTTGCTCGCGGTGTTCAACCTGTCGAGAAATATCGCCAGAGGTCTGGCTATATCAAAATCCCCGATTGAATCATAGCCGGTGTCGGGTCCAAGGTTATTTAGCATTTTGCTGTTGGCATTGCGCAGTGCGCCGAGATGCAACTGCATAACCCAGCCGGATTCCGCGTCCATACACGCTAGCTCAAACATCATTGCCGATTTGAACTTCAGCGATTCGCCGGCTTCAAGCGGCCTGTTTGTCCTGATTTTCTCAAAAATTTTCGCAATCTCATCGGCGCCGTACTGCTCCGCGTATGCCGTCTCAAGCCCGTAATCCGACAGCCGACAACCCTCATCGTGAAAATACTTGTGCCTGAGGCGCATCGCTTCGATGTATGAATCGAAAGAGCGTATCTCGCCGCCGCACAGTTGGCCGAGTTTATCTATAAATACATTCAGGGCCGGCAAATTCTCGGTTGCAAAAGATTTATCAGGCCTGAAAGCTGCGTAAACTTTTAACACGGGCGAATTTTCGCGGATTTTCCTGTGATGCACGAGGGTATCCAGCGGCCCCTCGGTTGTGCATACCAGCTCGACGTTCATTTTGCCGAGCAGTTTGAGGACACTGAAATCCGCTGACCCCAGCATTTCACTGCACGCGTCGTAAATGTCTTTCGCGTTGTTTCCGTTGAGCAGTTCATTTATGCCGAAATATCGTTTCAACTCCAGATGGGTCCAGTGATAAAGCGGGTTTCGCAGGGTGCAGGGAACCGTCTGTGCCCATTTTTCAAACTTTTCGTAATCGCCCGCGTTGCCGGTGATGTATCGTTCGTCAACGCCGTTGGCTCTCATCGCCCGCCACTTGTAATGGTCGCCTGCCAGCCACACCCTGGTTATGTTTTCGAACAGGTGGTCTTCGGCAATCAGCCCCGCGGGCAAATGACAGTGGTAATCATAAATGGGCATTTGCTCGGCGTATTCGTGATAAAGCCGGCGAGCGATTTTGCCTTGCAGAAGAAAATCTTCGGTTAAAAACGTTCCTGCCATTGGCGTTTACCCCTGAGGCGGTTTTGTGTCTGTCGGTGGGGCGTTTTCACGTTTATACGTCGGCTTTTTGAATTCGGCCAGTTTCTTCGCGTAATCCGCGACCGAACTTGACGCCTGCTGGTATCGCTCAGACCTGACTTTCGGCTGTTCCTTTTCGAGCTTGCGTTCACGCCACTCCCAAATCCCATAGGCAATCCAGCCGATAGCGACAAGCACTGCGCCCGCTATGATTATCTTCCAGAACAAATCCATAAGAGTTCCTGTGAAAATATCGTCAAGAACATAGTTCTTTCACTTGCCGGAATATACACGACAATTCTATTTAAGTCAACTTGCCGGCTGATTTGCCATCTCACGCAGTATATGCGGAGGAGCTTGTATCGCTGCCCCGGCCTGTCCAGTTGGTATGGAAAAACTCACCTCTGGGCTTATCAACCCGTTCGTAAGTATGTGCGCCGAAATAATCCCGCTGTGCCTGCAACAGGTTTGCCGGCAGCCGGTCGTGACGATAACCGTCGTAAAACGCCATTGCTGCGCTAATCGCCGGAATTGGGATACCGAGTTTTACCGCCGTCGTTACTACCCTTCGCCAGGATGCCTGTGCCTTTGCCATCGCCCGTTTGAAGAACGGGTCGAGTAAGAGGTTTTCGAGGTTCGGGTTTTTGCCGAATGCTTTTTTAATCTCGCCCAGGAATACCGAACGGATAATGCACCCGCCACGCCACATCAAGGCGACTCCGCCGTAGTTTAGGTTCCAGCCGTATTCCTTCGCTGCTGCACGCATAAGCTGATAACCCTGCGCGTAGCTTATAATCTTCGACGCGTATAGCGCCTTTCGCAAATCGTCGATGAACCTTGTCTTGTCGCCCTTGAACTGCGCCTTCGGGCCTTTTAATACCTGCGATGCCTTTACTCGTTCGTCCTTCAAAGCCGACAAACATCGCCCGAATACCGCCTCGCCTATCAGTGTCAATGGCTGACCCGAATCCAGCGCGGCGACAACGGTCCACTTGCCCGTGCCTTTTTGCCCCGCCGTGTCCAAAATCAAATCTATGACCTCGTTTCCCTGCTTGTCCTTGTAAGCGAGAATGTCACGCGTAATCTCAATCAGATATGAGTTCAGCTCGCTCTGGTTCCACTCTGCGAGGACCTTGTGCATCTCGGCGTTACTCAACCCCAGCCCTTCCCGCATCAAATGATACGTCTCGCATATCAATTGCATATCGCCGTACTCAATCCCGTTATGCACCATTTTGACAAAATGCCCCGCGCCGTTTTCGCCGACCCATTCGCAGCAGGGTTCCCCCTTGTCCGTTTTTGCGCATATCGCCTGGAATATCGGCTTAACGCTCGCCCAGGCCGCTGGCGACCCACCCGGCATAATCGACGGCCCGCGCAATGCGCCCTCCTCGCCGCCCGATACGCCCGTGCCGATATACAGCTTGCCTTTGCTCTCCACGTATTTGGTTCTGCGAATCGTATCCGGGAAATGCGAATTACCGCCGTCGATAATTATGTCCCCATTCTCAAGAGAGGGGAGCAGCTGCTCGATGAAATCATCCACTGCCTGTCCCGCCTTGACCATCAGCATTACCTTCCTCGGCTTTTTAAGGGTCGCCGTCAGTCCCCCGATTGAGCGACAGCCGATTATCTTTTTACCCTTTGCCCGTCCGTTTACAAAATCATCGACCTTCGAAATCGTCCTGTTGAAACACGCTACAGTGAATCCTTTGCTTTCCATATTCAAAATCAGGTTTTCGCCCATCACCGCAAGCCCGACCAATCCGATATCCGCCTGTGTCATTTTATGATTTCCTTCCCAATTAAAATTTAGCCCCCAAATTTATTGAGGGATTATTATTCTCTTATTCTTGGTATAGAACCGTCCGACAATCTATACAACGTTTCGCCCGCGTCGTGAACAACCAAAATTCCTTTGTCTTCCTTGCCCTCGTAATTAGCGATATCAATTTGTTCCGGGTCCATATAGCCGAGGTTTATCTTTTTGCATCGCTCTCTGCTTATTCCCGTTGCCAGCACGACGTTTATTCTCGGCTTTTCCACGCCGTTGCTATATGTGCCGATTCCTTTGACGTGCGTGCAGTGAGCTATCGCCCCTAATGGATAATCCTTGAATTTGTCCCACTGCTTGAGGAAATAATCCCGCGTATGATAGCCGACCTGTTCGATTGTTTTGCCGTGCGTTACCGAAACCTCTTTGATATGCGGCGCATAAATAATCAGCATCCCGCCGTCTGCAATTACCGGCTCCAACTTATACATCACCTTGCCCGCCGTCCATATTTCGTCATACATCTTCGGCGCTATTCCCAGCACCGTTTTGTAGGGCTTGTCCTTATAAACGATATGAACCTTCGCCGACAAATCCGCAGCCCTTTCCCACGCTTCAACGCAGTCGCCGATGAATATGCCTTTGAACTCTTCTTTGTTCGACACTATCGCAAACAGCGTGTGCGGCGTTTTTATGTATGATGCCGCGTTCTCGACGACCTCACGAGTCGCTGTCCACTTGGTGCCGTTTATCGCGGGGTTCGTTATCACGGCGCCAAGCCAGTGGAAAAAGTTTATGATTTGAGGCCCCGCAACGCCCGGGAAGATATATTTGTGCCCGCCCGAAAACCCCACGACCTCGTGCGGAAATACCGGCCCGATGATAAAAAACTCATCGTAATCAAAAACCAGTTTATTAACCATGACCTCAACCTCTTCACGGAAAAGCCCATGAGTCAGCCGTTCAATTTTGTCGGCGTGAATCTGGCCTGCGAATTTGAACATCTCCGGGTTGTCCCACTGGTGATTAAAAAACTTCACCGCTTTGTATTTGCCGTTTCGTTCCTCCTGCGTCATCGTCAGCCGGGCACAAATCTGCTCTTCGCTTATTGGCTGATGAGTCCCCAGCGCTATCAGCACATCCAGCCGGCTGACTTCATTGCCGATACAGTCGTAGACGGCCTTGAATACCCCGCCCACCGGCCCGGAACGTGTGTTATCCGGGACAATAACAAGAACGCTTTTGCCGGAGTAATTTCTCTTGCCGAAATACTCCGCCACCGCCTCCCGCATCTGCTCTTTGCTGATGACTCCATCCGCATATTGTCGTTCAATTACCATAACCTGTTTACCTTTCCCACGGCGGTTTGCCCGGCAAGGAATTCTCGAATTCCGTAATCAGCTTCTGCTCGTATCCGCCCGCGAATCGCTCTTTGATAAACCTGTCGAACGCCTCATTATAAAATCGCTTCCACGACTCTGTTTCTTTGCCCGGCACTATCGGGTAAAACAACGCATCGTTCGTTTTTGCCGCCTTAAGGTCGCCCGGAGCATCGCCTACCATCAAGACATGGTCCTTATCGTATCTGCCTTTCGTCGCATATTCAAGATGCTGGGCCTTTGTTCCCATCTCCTGGCCTGCGATGACCGCCACGTATTTTGCGATATCGTGCTCCTGCCATTCCCGCACTAATGCCTCGCCGGGCGTCGCGGATACCACTATAACATCCGCTTTTGGTCCGATTTTTTCCAAACTCTCCCGCACAAACGGGAAGGGCGGTATCCCTTTTACGATGTCCGTTATGGCCTTGTTTACTTTTATGCTCCAGTCAAGCGCCTGCTCCAATTCCCTCTTCACCGCAGGGTCTTTCGTCGCCTCAATCGCCTTCTTTAAGCCGTCGTTGCTCAATATGCTCTTCGGGTCATCCACCCACGCGAAGTAATGAGGCAGTTGCGGAACCTTAAATCCCCTCTGTTTGACGTGCGGATGATTCGGCAGCAATTCCGACAAAATCCTCTTGAGCGTCTTGTGCCTGTTGGCCCCGCGCGTTTTGCTGAATAAATCCGCAAAGACCCTGCATTCTCTGGCCGCCTCCGCCACCGGCTGCAAACCAAAACATGCCACCGTCCACGGGCAGAAACACTCCCGCTGTTTTATCCCCATCGTATCAAATACGCACCCGTCCGAATCAATCCCCACGAAAAACTTCTTGGTTACCTTAAACTCCTTCAACGCTGCCGCTGCATCCGCCATCACGTTCTCCAGTAATCTTCTGTCTTCTATTCCTAATACGCTGTTTGCTATATGCTATACGCTAATCTTTTTACCCCCCTTAATCAAGTGGGTCTGTCATTCCTGCATAATCAGCGAAAAAGGTCATTGTGAGACCGTATGACGGGCACTTCGATTAATGTTGGATACTAAATTCATAGTGGTAAAATAAATAGGGCGAAGTTACCAATTCTGCCACATCTCTTGCGGAGAATTAGCCACTAACTCTTCAGTTTCAAAATGCTTCTTTTGGGCTTCCTCAAATGTTTGAGAATTATCAACCCTCAGAGGGTTGAAATGATCAACTTTACCGAAGATATATGGAATTTCCCAAAGAACCCGAAAAACAGCAAGCTGCCAACCTCCGCGAGGATTTTTTGCTGTCGAAATAATATATTTTTTGCCGCTAACAAAGCTATTAAGCTTAGTTGAAATACCTTGCCCGTTGTTAGTGTAAATTCTTTTCATGATTCCAGTATTCCTAGCACATCGACGTCTATAATATTCCTTCACCCAGTTTTCATTCCCGATGTAATAAGGCAACCGTAGCTTCAGTGAAGGCGGATTTACACTGTTTTTTCCTTTGTCATTCCTGCGAAGGCAGGAATCCAGTTTTTACCGCAGAGACCACAAAGTACGCAGAACTTATTTTTATTGTTTTCTCTGTGATTTCGACAAGTTCATGCTTTTATTATTATATAGTTACCATCCTGAATCTGATCGGCATTTCTTTTCGTCGCTGATTTTCTGGTATTTCTGCTATCCGCATTGTACCCCTAACCAAAGGTTCGATTTTTAGTAAACATAAAACAAATATCTCCTCCGCAAACGTAAAGCAGGTATGTACGTATATTTCCATGTCATTTAATATATGAGACGGCTTATCTGAATTGCGGTACCAAATAGGCTCGCATATCTTAATTGTTCCATCTTGGATTACTGTTGAGTAATCTTTAATACGCAAATGGCCGGAATGGCCACCGGGGTGTTCAACGGCATTTCTTTTTGCTATGAGCTCTTTAATCCAATGATCGTAATTTTCATTTAATTGCTTTGTTAATGGGTCATCTACTCCATATGTTTTTTGTGACCATTTAATTACTTCTGTGTAGTTTGCACCACTCCCGAAATCTTTACCGAAAAAAACTTTGAAAATTCCCTGTAGGTCACGCAAAGAAGATTTGGCCACATATAGAAATCTTTCCGCGTTTTCCCGAACACTAGGCATGGAAGGCAAAGAAAGCACCTTGCCATTTGATTGGTATTGCAAGCCCTTCTCGGCAATCTCTTCCCTTATGCTTAATATTTTTGCCTCAAAATCGCTATGAATATCAAAGCATTCCAAACATCTCTTTCCGACGTTAGCAAATAGAACGCCAAAAATTCCTTCTTTCTGTTCTTTGGTCAGTCTGAAGAAATCGCAGAGTTCTGTAACTTGAGGCCCTAATCTTGCCACAATAGGATTGCTTGTTCCATGATCCGACATTTTTTGACCAACAAAAATTGGCTTCATTTTTATTTAATCCGTGGTTTCAATCTAAACTCCGCTGAATGCCGAGAAGCCGCCATCGACCGGCACAACAACCCCCGTGACAAACTTTGCCGCGTCGCTGACAAGCCAAAGCATCGTTCCGGTCAAGTCATCAGGATTACCGAATCGAGCCATCGGGGTATGCTCGATTATTGTTTTGCCGCGAGAGGTCAATTTACCTGTTTTTTCATCGGTCAACAGGAACCGGTTTTGTTCGGTGAGGAAAAACCCCGGCGCAATCGCGTTAACCCGTATATCCTTCGAGTAATTTTGATTTATATGCACCGCGAGCCACTGCGTAAAATTGCTCACGGCTGCCTTGGCTGCCGAATATGCGCAAATCTTCGTCAATGGCCTTAAAGCGTTCATACTCGATATATTCAGTATTACTCCGCTTCCACTTTTCGCCATCTCTTTGCCGAACACCTGGCTTGGCAAAAGTGTTCCGAGGAAATTCAAATCGAACACCCCGCGAATCGCCTCGGCAGGCAAATCGAAAAACGGCATACTATCCGATGTTGTCGCGTCTTTTTTGTTGCCTCCCGCGCCGTTAATCAGGATATCGATTTTGCCGAACTTCGCGGTAATTTCCTTAGCGGCATCTTCAATCTGCTTTTTATCCAGCACATTGCATTTGACGGCTAACGCAGTGCCGCCCTGTGATTTAATTTCGTCGGCAACTTTCTTGGCAGCTTCCGGCGACAAATCTATCACCGCGACTTTTGCCCCTGCGCAGGCCAATGCCTTTGCCATTTGGCCGCAAAGCACCCCACCCGCGCCCGTTACCGCCGCCACCTTACCTGTCAAATCAAATAATGTCTTCATAATATATTCCCGAATTTAGTCGATAAAAATCGGCTTAATGTGCCGTTGATAAATATTTTCCATCACCATCGGTCTGATTATTCCCTCGCATTCCGACACCGCATGCGTAAAATCTGATTTCATCTGGGCAGCGACTTTGTAACCGACGTGCAATAACTGCCGCAAATCCGGATTATATCGCCCGCAGGATTGGTCGTGCCGAAGCGCCTCCGCGAATCTTTTGCCGTTCCACTCTGCGACAACCTCAGGATCTGGCAACCTGCCCTTATCGATATCAATCACCGTTGCGTACGGCTTCGTCAGCTCATCCATCCTCTCAAGCGCTTCTGCGTATATTCGTTTCGCAATTGTCAGATACGCCCCACCCGCCAACGCCAGTCCCGCCAACTCCTCAAGCCACGTTGTCCCCGCCGTCTTGACGTGCAGCCCAGCGTCAAATTTCCTCAGCGTCTTGTTAATCGCCCCATAAATCGAAAATTTGTCGCTGCCTGAATGAACGCTCAGCTTCAAGTTTTTCGGCAGTCCGAATTCCTCAACCGCGTATGCTACTATCGCGACATCCCGCTCGAACTCCGCCGCGAATCGCTCGGCGTCGCCGACGTAATCGACGCCCTTGTTGAACCTGCCTGAAAACTTCGGTGCAATCGTCTGGACAGGTATTTCTTCCTGCGCCGCTGCTGCCAAAATAAAGAACAATTCTACCGGCGTCTGAGGCGTTTGCGTCTCATCCATCGACATCTCGACAACAAAATTCCCCACACCCTTTTTAGATGCTATATGCCTGTACAATTTTCCCGCCTGTTTGACCGCCGTCAGATACTTGCCCGCTATCACCCGTACCAAACTCTCGCCGACAGCCAAACTCTCCCTGATTCCGGGGACAGACAATCCGTCGATATATTTCACGCAGCTGTCGATAAATCGGTCAACCTCGTTCTTCTGTGCCGGCTGGCCTATGTAATCCGCAACATCAAGCGTGAAGAAATCGCTCCATTTAATAAACTCGTCAACGTTGCCGGAATTTATATGGTCCGCATCGACGTAGTAATTGCCGACCCACCCCATCCCCCTAACTGCCTCATCCGCTTCCTTGCGGACATCCTCAGGCGTTGTCCCGATTATAGTGTGCTCCCGATGCGACTTATTCCAGACGGGCGTTACCTCAGCCCCCGCCTTGTCTGCCTGCATTACCGCTGAAAGCAGGGCATCTCCCTCGAGCCCAAACCTGTCCCCAATCCCGAATGAATACTTGCTCAGATTCATAAGTAACTCGGCAACTTTTTCTCAACCCACTTTTTGGCCAGCCGAACGTACACGGGCAACCCGTCCTTGCCGACCGTTATCGGCGCCTCGCCTTTAATCAATGGCCCGATATATCTACGACACGCCTCGGTGATATGATTGCCCTTTTCGTTTATGAATTCCTTGGGCACCTTTTTTTCCCCGTTTGCAACGTCTTTCAGTTCCGCGAACCCGGTTGTGCATTTATACTTCGCGTCTTTCGCCCGAACCAGCGTTATCATTTTCCCGTTGACTCCGCTCATCGCCGCCTTGACCGCCGTCTTGCCGCACATATACGCCTCGTTGACGTCCGTCAGTGACGCGAAGTGCATTGAACATCTTTGCTGTGACCCGAGTTTGTTCCAGTATGCCTTTATTCCCGCTTCTTTTTCGATGACGTTTTTGAGCACCTCCGCCACGCCGCCAAGCGTGGCATGCCCGAAGGCATCCTTGCCGAAGCCGGCGGTTTCCGCGGCAATGTGATTGCCTTTCTCGTCTTTGAGCCCTTCGCCGACGATGATAAACACCCTGCGGAATTCCCTGTAAATCTCTTTAACGTCCCTGAGTAACTTCTCGAATGTAAACGCTGACTCAGGCGTATAAATAAGATGCGGGGCGTCCTTCGGCTCTCTTGTTGCCAATCCTGATGCCGCTGCAATCCAACCCGTGTTTCTGCCCATCACCTCAATGATGGTGCACGCGTTGAATGTCGATAACGCCTCGTTATCTCGTCCCGCCTCCATCGCGCAGGTCGCCACGTATTTCGCCACGCTTCCGAAACCGGGGCAGTGGTCGGTGTATGCCAGGTCGTTGTCAATGGTTTTCGGTATGCCGATGCATACAAGCTCATAGCCGCGTTGTGCCGCAAGCTTGTTTATCTTGTCCGCGGTATCCATTGAGTCGTTGCCGCCTGCATAGAAAAAATATCGTATCTCGTGCGCCTTAAAGACGTCCAGCACCCTGTCGAAATCCGATTGTGCCTGGTCGAGCGACTTGAGCTTATACCTGCACGACCCCATCGCTGCCGCCGGCGTCCGCTTTAATGCCTCGATTACCGATGCCTTCTCCGCCGAGGCGTCAAACAGTTCTTCCTTCAAAACGCCTAATATGCCATCGTGTGCCGCTAATACCCTGCCTATTTTTTTGGTTTTCGCTGCTTCCTGAATTACCCCGCACACGCTCGAATTGATTACAGACGTTGGCCCGCCTGACTGTGCCACTATCGCGTTTACCATCACCTTTGTCATATTTTTATCATTTCCCAGAACCCTAACTATTTATGCCTTGTGCGGCCCGAAATCAAGGGAAATTCGAAGCGATGTTGAATGTCAGCAAATAAAAAAGGCCCCGCGATGCGAGGCCTTTCTTTGGCGTCAAGTAGTATTGGTGCTTATTTTGGAACTACGTTTGTCGCGCAGGGGCCTTTTTTGCCCTGGCCAACTTCGTACTCAACTTTCTGCCCTTCGCTCAAACTCGAATACCCGGATGATTTGATTTCCGAGTGGTGAACGAACAGGTCCGGGCCGCCGTCGTCGGCTACGATAAACCCGAAACCCTTTTGATCATTGAACCATTTTACTGTACCTGTACTCACAACAATTCTCCTTGGCCTGTTACCTGGCCATAAAGCTACTTGCCTTTCACAATTTTTTGGGAGGATATCCTTGAAAGGTGAAAAGATATGCCCTACAAGGCATTCATTATACCACAAATTTGCCCGTCCGCAACAAAAATAATAAAAAATTATTCAAAATTCCAATAACATCGCCCATAACCTCGAATCTGACGTTTTATTGTCCTGTCATCCGACTCAAAACTCAACACCGGGAACTTAAAACCGTTTTTATCCTAACAATTATTTTGAGAAGTAATTTGCTTTTACCCAGTTGAAGTTCAGGATGAAGTGAAGAGCGATGAGGCCAAGCAGGATACCGCCGCCGCCTTTATGAAAAACCTGGAACGCCCAGGGTGGTAACTCGTCGAGAAACAGGACCGTTACCGCCTGGTTGATAAAAAGCACCAGCAAAATGGGGTTCAAAATCTTATGCAACGTATTTTTTTTCATAATCGCCTCTTTCTAAACTAAAAACTCAACGAAGCCGTCGTTCCAATATAGGCATTTTAATTTGATTGGTCGATTACGACAAGCTACAATTAGTTTATGTTCAAGCGAAAGAAAACAAGGATGGTTGACGTCGGCGGCGTGAAAATCGGGTCATCGGCGGCGGTTGTTATCCAATCGATGACCAAGGTGCCGACCACCGACGTGGCGCGATGCGTCCGGCAGATAAATCAACTTGCGGAAGCTGGCTGCCAATTAGTTCGTGTGGCCGTGCCGACCCGCGCCGATACCACTGCTTTTGCCCAAATCGCCCAAAAGGTAAATATCCCCCTGATTGCCGATATTCACTTCAGTCCGCAGCGGGCCATTGAGGCAATTGAGGCAGGGGCGGCGAAAATCCGGCTCAATCCGGGCAATATAAAGGACCGCGACGACATCCTGCGGATTATTGACGCCGCGAAAATGCACAAGGTCGCAATCCGCATCGGCGTCAACGAAGCGAGCATAAGAGACCTGAGAAAACCGGATGTCGTTTCCGGCAGACGGGTTGCGCTGATGCTGAAGGAGTTGAA